>JALZJN010000264.1 GCA_030859735.1 Actinomycetota bacterium | reverse complement strand
GGCGTTGAGCTCGGCCGCCAGCTGAGATGCCCCCCAACCGGAATGTCCTGCGAACACGCGCGCCCTCACGAGTCCCGGAGGTGTCTCGCCCGCGCCCACAAGCCCGATCGAGCCGAATACCGGCTGGGTGACGAAACCGGGGTGCTCGAACTGCGCCACGATCACGGCTCGGGCCGGCTCCACTGGGCCTCCAGCGAAGAGTTGCTCGTCGGGCGCCACCATCTCGGCCAGCTCCGAGGTTGCCTCGGCCACGGTCACGCCGAGGGGCCGGTTGAGCACGATCCCGAAGGCGCCGCCCTCGTCGTGCTCCGCCAGCAGCACCACGGTGTGGCGGAAGTTGGGGTCGAACAGGCCGGCCCCGGAGATCAGTAGACGGCCCTTGAGGCTTTCCATGTCCTCGATATTGTGGCAGCGAAGTGGGTTCATGTTGGCCCCGGCCTCTTGACTCCGATCACTACCTGCCGTCGAGCCTGTCCGCGACCTCGCCGAACACCCAGGGGCTCGTGTCGCCGATGAAGTCGCTGGGGAAACCGACTGTGAATTCCACGGCAGCGTCCAGGCGATCAATTGCGTCCTCGGGCAGAGTGACATCGAGGGCACCCAAATTGTCCTCGAGTTGCTCGGCGGTGCTTGCTCCCAGGATTGGGTGGACGGCCCGGGAGCGCGCCTTCGTCCAGGCGATGGCCACCTGTGCGGCCGTGGCTCCCACTTCGTCGCCGACCTCCTGCACGGCTTGTGCGGCAGTTTGCTCGCGCGCACCGAGCGATCCGGAAGCGAGGTGAGCGTTCGCCTTAGTTCGGGGCCGGGTGAACTTCCCCGACAGGACGCCGTGAGCGAGTGGCGACCAGGCGGCGACCGTCATCCCGAGCGCTTCGGCCATCGGCAGCAGCTCACGTTCGACATCGCGGTTCAACAGGTTGTAGGGAACCTGTAGCCCCGCGAACGGCGTCCATCCACGCCACTCGGCGAGCGTGTTGGCGCGAGAGACGACCCAGGCTGGCGCATCGGAGATTCCCACGTACAGGACCTTCCCAGCGCGCACGGCGTCGTCGAGCGCCCGCATCGTTTCCTCTGCCGGTGTGTGGCGGTCCCAAAGATGAACCCAGTACAAGTCGATGTATTCGGTGCGCAGCTGCCGCAGGCTCTTCTCCAGCGAGAGTGTGAGGCTCTTGCGGTGATTGCCGGCTGCGTTCGGGTCGCTGCCGTCGCGCGACAGTGTGTACTTCGTCGCAACGACGAAGCGGTCGCGACGGCCCTCGAGGAGCTCACCGAGAATGCTCTCGCTCTTACCAGCGCGGTAGACGTTAGCGGTGTCGATGACATTGCCACCGGCGTCGGCGTAGAGGTCGAGCATGCGGCGGCACTCGTCCGGAGGTGCGCCGCCTCCTTCATGCTCGCCGAAGCTCATTGCCCCGAGGAACAGCTCGGAGACCCGCAGTCCAGTCTGGCCAAGGAGTCGATAACGCATTGATCCGCTTCCTCCCTTCATCAACCGAGGTAGCCGTGCAGGAAGGCGCGCACGCCGGAGGTGACGATCTCGGCGACCTCTTCTTCGGGGGCGACGGCACCGCGGTAGGACGGATTCGTGACCGAAATCAACTGGGCGAAGTGAAGAGCGGCTCGGTCGGGATCCTCGATGCGCAACAACCCTCTCTCCGCCAGCTGCTGCATGCGGCGGGCGATCTCGCGCCGGACGCGTAGAGGCCCGGTTTCCTGCCAGGCGTCGATTGCAGCCTGCGGGATGTGGCCGGCCTCGGCGTTGATCTGCCGGACGAGGGCGAAGTGGTCGGCGTAGTCGGGCATCGGTGTCAGCCAGGCTCGGGCGAACTCGATGAGGTCTGACTCAAGGTCGGTGACCTTTCGCAGGTAATGGTCGACGATAACGATCTGGGCTTCGGCGACTCGTGTGGCGCTCTCCTGAATGACTGTCTGGAAGAGCTCTGCCTTGTCTAGGAAATGGTTGTAGATCGTTCGCGTGGACACGCCGGCCTCGGCGGAGATCGCGTCGATGCTCGCACGGGTGTAGCCGTCGCGCGCGAACACCGTTAGTGCTCCAGCGAGGATCGCCCGGCGTTTGTCCGCCAGCCCCCCGCGAGGGCGTGTCCTCGTCGCATCGTGTGCGGTCATCCTGAGCCCTCCATTCTCACAACAGGGAACGTTTTACTATTTACAACATACGTTGTACCATGTAGAAGCCTGACTGTCGAACAAGAGGAGTCGCATCATGTCGTTCACTCAGCAAGAGGTCACCTACCTGCGGTCGCAGCCACTCGCTCGGATCGGGACGGTCTCCTCAGAGGGACAGCCGGACGCAGCCCCGGTTGGCTTCGAGTTCGATGGGACCTACTTCTACATCGGGGGGGTAGACCCGGAGAGCTCGCGCAAGTTCCGTAACGTTCGAGGGGGGAACGAGAAGGTCGCCCTGGTGATCGACGATCTGGTGGCTACGGATCCATGGACGCCTCGGTTCATGCGCATCTACGGCACGGGCGAGCTGATCGAGCGGCAGGGCCAATTCGGCCGGGGCCCATACATGCGTATCACCCCTGCCATCTCGTGGAGCTGGAATTTGGAGGGTCGCCCGGTGAGCGAAGACGACACCGATCAGCCGTGCTCCCGCCGTACCGTCCATCAGCCCTCGACCAATGAGTAATTCCCCGGGGCTCGAACTTCGCGTCCCTAACCACCCCCCAGGTGGTTCCGGCCCCCGAGTTGCTCGTCTAGGAAGTGGCTGTGGCGGAGAGCGATGAGATTCCTCTTGGCGGACGTCATAGGTTAGAGCATCCGCCGCGGGCAAGCTCCCGCCTGAGCGAGAGGACGACGCCATGCAGCCGAGGATCACTCCGAACCTCTGGTTCGACCGAGAGGCAGAGGAGGCCGCAGCCTTCTATACCTCCGTATTCAAGAACTCACGTATCGTTAACGTCACCCACTACACCGAGGCTGGGCCACGCCCGGCCGGCGATGTGATGACCGTGGAGTTCGAGCTGGACGGTCACCCTTTCGTCGGCATCAACGGCGGCCCCGAGTTCACGTTCGACGAGGCCGTCTCCTTCGGGATCACCTGCGAGAACCAGGCCGAGGTCGACTACTACTGGGAGCGTTTGACCGAAGGAGGCCAAGAAGGACAGTGCGGCTGGCTCAAGGACAGGTTCGGACTGTCCTGGCAGGTCGTGCCGAGCGGGCTGGAGGAGCTGTTCGGCGATTCGAATCCCGAGCGCGCCCGGAACGCCATGCAAGCGATGCTCAAGATGGGAAAACTAGACATCGACGCACTGCGAAGAGCGGCGGGCGGCACGCCGTAGCCTGATAAGCCTGGACCGAGGGCCGCCAGAACGGCGGCACCGGTCCGCCCGAGCCGTCGGAGGTCGCCCGTTAGTGTCTCCTGGGCCCATGCCTCCAACTGCCTCACACATGCTTGCAGCGCTTGCGCTCCTCGCGGCCTCGTGCTCGCCGGATGTTGAGCTCCCCGGCCCCGACCGCCGGGAGCCGCGGACGGTAGCCTTTTCGTCTTCGGGGTGTCCTTCGGTGAACCCCTCTCGGATCTCCCGACCGCCGAGCAAGGCTGTGGCCGGAGATGTCGACGGGGACGGACGAGAGGATCGTGTCTACCTTCTGCTGGACCCCCAACAGGAGCCCGGCTGCCGCGCCCTGTTGGTGGTTAGAGGCCGAGCGAGAATCGCGGCGGCGGGATTCGATGAGGCGGTGCCCTCCTTCGAACTCGGCCTTCCCCGCCTCAACTCGCTGGTTGAGATCGACTCGGAGGAAGGGTTCGAGATCATCGTGGACGTTGCCCAGGGCGCGTCGACCGCGTTCGTGTCGGTGTTTTCGCTGTCGGACGGCACGCTCGAGCGCGTGCTGCCACCCCGGCTCCCGAACATCCCTGCCGGGCTGTTCGCGCACGGTGGCAGCGTCGGCCACCTCGATGCGGTCGACTGCCGGGGCGATCTGGTGATGGTCTCGAGCGCAACGTCGCAGGGCCGCGGCTATGAGGTCACCCGCCGCTTCCTCGAGCCCACCGGTGCTCACTGGAGGCTGCGACGCGAGCTCACGGAGCGCCGCAGGGTCCGGCCCCAGGGAATCGCCCGCTTCGAGGAGTTCTCTGCACCCCCCTTCTCGAGCTGCTGAAGCTCGGTCCCCGGGGTAGCTAAACGCGCGCAACGCGCTCCTGAGCACCGATTGGGTAACCGTAGGCGCGCCACGCGCGATCGGCCCCCTCGGTCGGACACCGCCCTAGAGGGCCAGGCTTTAGGGTTTCGGTGATGGCCACCGACTATGACTTCAAGGAAATCGAAGAGCGCTGGTCCCGGAAATGGATCGGCGACAAGGCGTGGCGGGCGCCGCGCTTGCCCGATCCCGACACCAAGCGCTATGCCCTCACGATGTTCCCCTATCCCTCCGGGGACATGCACATGGGCCATGTCGAGGTGTTCTCGATCCACGACGCCATCGCCCGAAACCTCAGGATGAGAGGGCATCAGGTTCTGAACCCATTGGGGTTCGACGCTTTCGGGCTGCCCGCGGAGAACGCCGCCATACGACGCGGCATCCACCCCAAGTCCTGGACCTATTCGAACATCGACAAGCTCTTCAGCTCGGCGCAGCGGCTCGGCTGCTCATTCGACTGGGAGCGAACGATCCGCACCTGCGACCCGTCCTATTACCGCTGGAACCAGTGGTTCTTCCTGCGTTTCTACGAGCGGGGGCTCGCCTACCGGCGCCAGGCCCCCGCGTGGTGGTGTCCCAACGACAAGACCGTGCTGGCCAACGAGCAGGTCAACGCCGGGCATTGCGAACTCTGTGACGCGGTGGTCGAAAAGCGCTATCTAACACAGTGGTTCTTCAAGATCACCGACTACGCCGACCGCCTTTTGGACGACATGACACTCAACACCGGCTGGACCGAACGGCTCAAGTCTCTGCAGAGCAACTGGATCGGCCGCTCCTTCGGGGCCGAGGTCGAGTTCGAGATCGAGGGCGAGGGACCGGTAACGGTTTACACGACGCGGCCCGACACCTTGTGGGGAGCCACCTTCTTCGTCGTGGCACCCGAGCACCCCATGGCCGAACGGCTCGTCGCCGGCACCGAGTTGGAGGACGAGTTCGCTTCCTTCAAGGACGAGGTGTCCCGGCTCACAGAGATCGACCGCACCGCCACCGAGCGGCCCAAGAAGGGCATGTTCCTGGGTCGCTACGCCGTTAACCCGGTCAACGGCGAGAAGATCCCCATCTGGGCGGCCGACTACGTGCTGCTCGACTATGGGACCGGCGCCATCATGGCGGTCCCTGCTCACGACCATCGCGATTTTGATTTCGCACGCCAATACGGCATCGAGATCAGAACCGTGATCGAGCCTCTGGACCCGGCCGTCACCTCGGGCGATGAGGCTTACATCGGGCCCGGAGTCATGGTCAACAGCGGCGACTTCGATGGCACCCCGGTCGATGTCTCGGTGGAAGTGGTGACCGAGTGGCTCGAGGCCAAGGGTCTCGGGCGCGCCGCTAAGAACTTCCGCATCCGCGACTGGCTGATCAGCCGCCAGCGCTACTGGGGGACGCCCATCCCGATCATCTTCTGCGAGCACTGCGGCGAGATCCCGGTCCCCGAGGAGGACCTGCCGGTCGCACTGCCCGAGGACGTCGACTTCCGGCCCACGGGGGAGGACTCGCCTCTGGCGTCCGCGACGGAGTGGGTCAACGTCGCCTGCCCCCACTGCGAGGGGCCGGCGCGGCGGGAGACCGACACGATGGACACGTTCGTCGACTCCTCCTGGTACTTCAACCGCTACGTCGACCCCCACAACGAGGACGTGCCCTTCGATCCGGAGGTCGCCGACGCGTGGATGCCCGCAGACCAGTACACCGGTGGCATCGAGCACGCCGTCCTGCATCTGATCTACGCCCGCTTCTTCCAGAAGGTGCTGGTGGATCTGGGAATGGCTGCCGCGCCGGAGCCGTTCCCCAACTTGCTCAATCAGGGCACGATCACGCTGGGCGGCAAGCGCATGTCGAAGAGCCGCGGCAACCTGGTCGATCCGTCGGAGGCGTTCGAGCATTACGGGGCCGATTCACTGCGCCTCTACATGCTCTTCTCCGGTCCCCCCGAGCAAGACTTCCACTGGCCCGAAGAGGGTGTGCGATCGATAGGCCGTGTCGCCTTTCCGTGGTTGCAGCGGGTGTGGCGGCTGTGCGAGGACAACCGGGACGTCGTGAATGTGGGCGGGCTGCACGAGTCGCCCCTCGATGAGGCGCTCAAACGTCAGGTGCATCGCACGATCAAAGTGGTCAGTGAGGACTTCGAGAGGTTCTCGTTCAACACCGCCATCGCCCGGCTGCACGAGCTCGTCAATCACGCCTATCGCTACCGGGCCGCCGGGGGTGGGCACCCGGGAGTAATGCGGGAGCTGATCGAGGCGCTGCTGAAGCTTTTGGCGCCCATGGCTCCTCACATCACCGAGGAGCAGTGGCATCGTCTCGGCCACGAGGACTCGATCCACTCTCAGCCGTGGCCGGCGTTCGACCCCGAACTGGCGAGCCTCGAAGAGGTCACGATGGTGGTGCAGGTAAACGGCAAGGTGCGCGACAAGCTCGAGGTGCCGGCCGGCATCACCGAGGAGGAGATGAAGGTCAGGGCCCTGTCCTCGGACAAGGTGAGTGTCCACCTGCAAGGCAGGGAGCCGCGCAAGGTCATCACCAAGCCCCCCAAGCTGATCTCGCTGGTCGTCTAGCAAGCCGGGGGCCGGCGCAGGCACGGGCAAGGAGCGCGTCGCAGTATCCCAAGTTGGGCCTGTGGACCTTGTCGGGCAGCTCGCTAGGGGGTCAATGGCAGACCGTGGACCTCTGCCCACCAAAAACCGTGGGCGAACGCACACCGTGGCCATTTTGCCCCCACGGGCGCCAGAGGCGAGCTTTTAATTTTCTTGCCAAGTGTGGCGCGCAGCACACTTTTGTGGCGCGCCCGGTAGGACGATGCCCCCATGAGAACAGAGCTTCCCGTGAGGGAGATCGTGGTGGAATCGGGCTGGCGGGAGCGACTCGAGGCGTTCGCCGGCCGCCGCCGGGACTCCTGGGTCCTCCTCGCGGTGATGGTGGGAGCCGTTGTGTTGGGGCTGCTGCTGTGGGCAAGGGGCGCGCCCGCCACGGTGGCGCCGCCGGCGCGCTCCGCCCCCCGGGAACGGGGCGCCTTCGCCACCACCGTCACTCCCAGCCCGGAGCCGGTCCTGCTGGTTCACGTCGCCGGGGCGGTCCGCCGGCCGGGCCTCTACGAGATGCCCGCCGGAGCGCGCGTCGCCGACGCCGTCCAAGCGGCCCGCGGCCCGACTCCACGCGCCGATCTCGACGGGCTGAACCTGGCCGAGCCGCTCCAGGACGGCCTCAAGGTCGAGGTTGTGCGCCGGGGCGAGGTCCCCGCCATGCCCGCCTCCTCACCGCAGCCGGGCACCTCCACCACGGCTCCGGCCACGCCGGTGAACGTCAACATCGCCGATCAGGCCGCTTTGGAGACGATTCCCGAGATCGGGCCTGTGACCGCAGCGGCCATTCTCGACTACAGATCCCAGGCCGGCTCTTTCTCCTCGGTCGAGGAGCTCCTCGAAGTCTCGGGCGTGGGTCCCGCCACGCTCGAGGCGATGCGCCCCTACGTGACTGTGTGACGTGCGCCTTGGGCGCATCTGGCTGGCGGTCGCCGCTCTCGGGGCGGGGACTGCGCACGGGTGCGGGCGCGACCCCTCCGAACTGGTGTTCATGCTGGCGCTCTGCGGTGCGGCCCTTGTTCTCCTGCGCTCTCGCCGGGCGCGCGCCCTCGGCGTGGTGGCCATTGCTGTGGGCCTCGGCTCAGTGGGAGCCGGCTGGCGCTGCGCCCCTCACTCTGCGCTAACCGTCGTCGCCGAGCGAGCGCCATTCTGCGACTTCTCGGGTCGGGTGCTGGAGGGGGCCGGGGGGCTCGGCACTCTCGCAAAGCTCTCCCGCATCGACTGTCGCGACTGGGGTGCGGTACTCGATCCGGGCGTGGCCGTCCTCGACGGGACCGTAGGAGTAGCGGGCTCGAGCCTGTCGGGCCGGGGATGGCTCCTGCCCCTGGGAGCGGACGGCTTCGAGCGTGCGCGTGCGCGTGTCGGCGCGCAGGCGGCCCTCGACCCCACCGAGCTTCACCTGAGGGCTCCGGCGTCCGGCCCCCACGCGCTCGCGGCGGGGGCCAGGCACAACCTCGAGGCGGTTACCCGCCCGCTCGAGCCCACCAGGGCGGCGCTCTTGCGAGGTCTGGTAGTGGGCGACACGGAGCGTCTCGACCCCGGCCTCCTCGACGCCTTCCGGAGAGCGGGGCTCTCGCACCTGCTGGCTGTGTCGGGAAGCAACGTGGCCATCGTCGTCGGCGCGGTCGCTCTCATCCTGCGGCCCGCGGGCCTCGTTGCCCGAGTCGCCGGCGGCGCTGCCGCTCTAGGCCTCTATCTCCTGGTTGTGGGGCCCGAGCCCTCGGTCCTCAGAGCCGCTCTCATGGGATCCATCGCCCTGGTGGCGCTCGCCGCAGGGACGCGCACCGATCCTCTCGCCGCTCTGGGTGTTGCCGTGCTGGTGCTGGTCTCCCTGCGGCCCGGGCTCGTCTATTCCGTGGGCCTTCATCTCTCGGTGGCGGCGACCGCGGGCATCGTGTTGTGGGCGGGCCCGATAGCGGGGCGCTCCGGCGGCCTTCCCCGCCTGGTGTCGGTTCCCCTGGGGGTGAGCATCGCTGCCCAGGCGGCGGTGGCTCCGATCCTCGTCGGGACCTTCGGTGAGCTGTCACTGGCCGCGCCGGCGGCGAACCTGCTTGCCGCCCCTGCGGTTCCACCCGCCACCGTGCTGGGCCTGGCCGCGGCCCTCGCCCACGGGCTTCACCCCGCTGCCGGCACCGTCCTCGCCCGGCTTGCCGAGCCGTGGGCCGCCTGGATCGTGTGGGTGGGTGAGGTCTTCGGGGCGCAGTCGTGGGCCGCCCTGGCGCTCCCGAAGCAGGCCGCGCTCGCCCTCGGAGCGCTGGCCGTGGCGGCCGTGTGGATCACGCTAAGAGTCACCCCTCCCCAGTAGGGTCGCGGGGTGGGCGACTACACCTGGGTACTCGTTGATGAGAGCGGCCAGGAGCTGCGTTCCATCGAAGCGTTCGGCTCCCAGCGCGACGCGGAGGCGTGGCTAACGGGGACCTGGGAGTCTCTCGCCGAGGAAGGGGCATCTAGCGTGCGGCTCGTTACCGCCGGCGAGGTCGTCTATGAGATGAAGCTGAGCCCGGGATGAGCCACGCCGCCTACCTTCTCGTCGGCGAGCCCTTCCTTCAGTCCGAGGCGGTGGCGAGGATCAGGGACGAAGTGGCGACGGACTCTTTTTCCGAGGACAGCTTCGACGCCTCCTCCGACGTCCAGGAGATCATCACTGCGCTCGAGACACCGTCTTTGTTCGGCGGCCGCCGTCTGATCGTCGTGCACGATGCGGAGCGGCTGCTGAAGGCTCAGAACCAGGCCCTCGAAGGCTATCTGCGGGCTCCCTCCCAGGGCTCTGCGCTGGTTCTGCTGTCGACCCGCTCGACCTCCCTGGCCGAGGCGGTGCGAGCTTGCGGCGTCGTGATTGCCCTCGAGCCGCCGCGTGGGCGGGATCTCGTGGGCTGGGTGCGCGAGCGCTCCCGGGCCCGCTCGCTGCGAATCGATGACCGCGCCGTGCAAACGCTCATCGACGGGCTGGGCACCGATCTCCGGGAGCTCGACTCCGCCCTCGAGCAGCTCGCCACGCGCCACGAGGCTGGTGCCGTCATCTCTGCGGAGCAGGTCAGGAGCACCTTCGGCCGCCACGCCGAGGAGCGAGTATGGGCCCTGACGGATGCGGTCTCCGAGCGCAAGCCCGCAGAGTCCTTGATCGCCCTGCGTCGTCTGCTGGAACAGGGAGATGACCCGGTGTTTGTGCTCGGCGCCCTGGCCGCCCAGGTCCGGCGGCTGCTGGTCGCCAAGCGTCATGCCGACGGCGGCCCCCAGGCGGTCGCCTCGGCCCTGGGTCTTCGCGGCTACCCGGCTCAGAAGCTGCACAAGCAGGCGGGCATCTATCGCGAGGAGGAGCTGACCTCCGCGCTGCAGATCTTGGCCGCGACCGATCTCGATCTCAAGACCGGTGAGCTGCCCGGCGTAGAGGGGGCCGAGATGGCCCTCGAGCGGGCGGTAGTAAGGCTTCTGGCACCGGCCTGAGGACTGCCGGGTGCCGGGGTGTTACAGGAAGGAAACCGGTTGCCCGGCATCTCGTCGATGAGGTTTGGTACAAAACGCGGGCTATAGGCGCGTTCCGTACCAAAGTTAGGTCGGTTCGGCGGCGCGGGTGGGGGCCCAGAGCCCCTCGAGCTCAGGCGGCCCCCGAGTTCAGCTTGCGGGCGAGGCGCGACTTCTTGTCCGCGGCCCGGTTCTTGTGGATGATTCCCTTGGATGCCGCCCTGTCGAGAGCCCGGGCCGCATCCCGGTAGGCGTCCTGGGCGGCCTGCGAGTCGTCGGAGGCGAGCGCCTCGTTGAAGCGCCGGCTCTTGGTCCGAAGGGCCGAGCGCTCGCCGCGATTGCGAACCCGGCGCCTCTCGTTCTGCCGGTTGCGCTTGATCTGACTCTTGATGTTGGCCATGGGGAGCTTTCCTAAACTATTGGAATGAAGGGCTGAGAACGCCGCCCAGGATAGCAGCCCCGCGCAGGAGCACTAGGCTTCGGGTCATGGATCCCCTGCACCAACGAGCCGTGGCCGTCATCGCCCATATCGACCACGGCAAGAGCACTCTCTCGGATCGTCTGCTGCAGCTCACCGGCACGGTCTCCGACCGGGACATGCGTGCGCAGTACCTCGACCGGATGGACCTCGAGCGCGAGCGCGGCATAACGATCAAGGCCGCCGCCGTGCGCATGGAGTACCGGGGCGGAGACGGGCAAACCTACGAGATCAACCTCATCGACACGCCCGGACACGTCGACTTCGGCTACGAGGTCTCCCGCTCTCTGGCGGCCTGTGACGGCGTGGTGCTGTTGGTGGACGCGGCCCAGGGGATCGAGGCGCAGACGCTCACCAACCTCTACCTCGCGGTCGATGCCGGGCTCGAGATCATCCCGGTGCTCAACAAGATCGACCTGCCGGCGGCGCAACCGGACAAGTTCGCAGAGGAGCTCGCCGCGCTCATCGGCTGCGATGCCTCTGACGTCCTGCGCATCTCGGCCAAGACCGGTGAGGGCGTCGCCGATCTTCTCGAGCAGGTAGTGAGGGCGGTTCCCCCTCCCAAAGGAGACCCGGCGGCGCCTCTCAGGGCGCTCGTGTTCGACTCGTACTACGACTCCTACAGAGGTGTGGTCGCCTACCTGAGGGCGATCGACGGGCATCTCGATGCCAAGGCCCCGATCCTATTCATGGCCGCCGGAACAGAGGTCGATGCGGACGAGATCGGCATCATGGCGCCCGACGCCCGCCCGGTGGAGCGACTGGAAACGGGGGCCGTGGGCTATCTGATCTCCGGGATCAAAGACGTGAGCCTGGCCAAGGTCGGCGACACCGTCACGACTCGGCCGCGCGGCGCGGAGCGGGCTCTGCCCGGTTATCGGGAGCCCAAGCCCATGGTCTTCGCCGGCATCTATCCGATCGAGGGCGACGACTTCCCGATCCTTCGAGACGCGCTCGACAAGCTCAAGCTCAACGACGCCTCCTTGGTCTACGAGCCCGAGTCCTCGGGTGCCCTGGGGTTCGGTTTCAGGTGTGGCTTTCTCGGTCTTCTGCACATGGAGATCGTTAGGGAGCGGCTCGAGCGCGAGTTCGACCTCTCCTTGATCGCCTCTGCGCCGTCGGTCGGCTATGAGATCGAGCTCACCGACCGCACGAGGCTGATGGTCCGAAACCCCAGCGAGATGCCCAACCCTTCCGACATCGAGGAAGTGCTGGAGCCCTATGTGTCGGCGATGATCGTTACCCCAACCGACTACGTGGGCACGGTCATGCAGCTGTGCCAGGAGCGACGCGGCGAGCTCAAGGAGATGCATTACCTGTCCACCGAGAGGGTCGAGATCCGCTATCAGATGCCGTTGGCGGAGATCATCTTCGACTTCTTCGACCAGCTGAAGAGCAAGACCAAAGGTTATGCATCGCTCGACTACGAACCCGCCGGACAGTACTCATCCCATCTCGTCAAAGTAGACGTGCTCTTGAATCAGCAGCCGGTGGACGCGTTCTCGACGATCGTCCATCGGGACAAGGCTTACGAGTACGGCAAGACGATGACCGAGCGCCTGCGAAAGCTCATTCCGCGCCAGCTCTTCGATGTTCCCATCCAGGCCGCCATCGGGTCGCGCATCATTGCCCGCGAGACGGTCAAGGCGAAACGCAAGGACGTACTCGCCAAGTGCTACGGCGGCGACGTCTCGAGAAAGCGCAAGCTGCTCGAGCGACAGAAGGAAGGCAAGCGCCGCATGAAGCAGATCGGTTCGGTGGAGGTGCCGCAATCCGCTTTCATCGAGGCGCTCAAGCTCGAGCCGTCGGGGCAGCCGTGACCCTTTCCATCCCCCACGGGCTGCGTTCGGGGCGCTGGCAGGCGGAGCCCGGCTTCGGCGTCTACGTCCACATCCCCTTCTGCCTGCACCGTTGCCACTACTGCGACTTCAACACCTACGAGAGCCGGGGCGAGCTTCACTCCTCCTACGTCGAGGCCCTGGTCGCGTCGATCGAGCAGAGCCCTCTCGAGGGCAGGACGGCGACGTCGGTCTTCTTCGGCGGAGGGACCCCGACGCTTCTGACCACGGCCCAGCTAGCCGAGATCCTGAGCGCCGTGCGGCGTCGTTTCGGGCTCGAAACCGATGCGGAGGTGACGATCGAGGCCAATCCCGAGACGGTGTCCCAGGTGAGCTTCGAAGCTCTGCTCGAGGCGGGGTTCAATCGCTTCTCCCTGGGTGTGCAGTCGCTGGTGCCCAAGGTGTTGGCGGGACTGGGACGTTCACATTCGGGGGAGCGGGCGCTGGCCGCGATCGCAGAGGCGCGCCGGGCGGGCGCCACCGACGTCAACGCCGACCTCATCTACGGCTCGGTGTGGGAGTCGGACGACGACTGGCGCCGCTCGCTCGAGGGAGTAATCGACGCCGGCGTCGAGCATGTCTCTGCCTACGCCCTCACCCTGGAGGAGGGGACGCCCCTCGCCACGCTGGTTGCTACGGGGCGCGTGCCCGACGTCGATCCCGATGTCCAGGCCGAGCGACACCGGGTGGCTTGCACGCTGCTGGCCCCGGCCGGTTTCGAGCGTTACGAGGTCTCGAACTGGAGCTCGCCCGGCCGCGCCTCGCGGCACAACGTCCTCTACTGGTCCGCCGGAGACTACGCAGCCTTCGGCGCCGGCGCCCATGGGCATCGCGCCGGCGAGAGGTGGTGGAATCTGAGGCTCCCCCGAGATTTCATCGCCGCAATCGAGTCGGGGGCCGAGCCTCGCGCCGGCTCGGAGATGCTGTCGGCTCCCGAGCGCGCCGGAGAGGCGCTGATCTTGGGCCTGCGCCTGGCTTCGGGCGTCGAGATGGCGGCCTTCGAAGCCCGCTTCGGAAGCGCAGTCTTCGCCGGCCGCGTCGCCGAGATCGACATTCTCGAGCACCTCGGGCTGATCGAGCGCGTCGACGGGTGGATGCGGCTCACCGAGCGGGGCACGCTCGTAGCCAACGAGGTGAGCTGCCGCCTCCTTTAGCCCACCACTCGGCGGTGCTTGCCTTGGTTCAAGCGCACGTGGAAATCTGTCGATCAGAGATACAAAAGCAGCAGTCCCAACCAAGACCCGGGGGAACGTTGTCCTCGCCCAACCTCTCATTGCTTTATGGAATCGAGCCGGTCATGCGACCGACCGGCCTGGAGCGGGCTACCCGGAGCATGGCGGAACTGGTCTCGGACCTCGGCCCGATGCAGGAAGCGGTCGATGTCTCGGACCTTCTCGCCGGGCTCGCCCATGCCGTCAGGCGAGAGGTTTCTGCCGACGCCGTACTGGTATCCCGTTACGACCCAGAGCGAGACCTGGTGTGCGATGGAGGGGCCAGCGTGAGACCGCCTGCGACTCTCAACTTCGTCGCTGAGGAGTACAGCCTCGACGACTATCCCGTGACTCGCGAGGTGCTCGTCACCGGCAAGGCGATGGAGATATCGGTATCGGACCCCGAGGCCGATCCGAGCGAGATCCGTTTTCTCACCCAGTATGGCTTCTCCCGATCGCTTATCTGCCGGCTGGTTCACTCGGGAGCGCCGTTCGCCGTAATCGAGGCCTACCGCACCGAGGACCGCGCCTTCCGCCACGACGACTCGGCGAGGGTGGACGTGCTGTGTGCGTTCGCCTCCAGCGCGCTCACACGCCTCGAGCTGGCGACTCAGCTCGAGGACCACTACACGATGACGATGGAAGCTCTGGTCTCTGCTCTCGAGGCGAGGGACCCCTACACCGAGGCACACGCCGGGCGCATTCGGGACCTCTCCACGGCCCTTGCCGTCGCCTTGAAGCTTCCGAGTGAGGATCGGCGGGCGGTGAAGCTGGGCTCGATCCTGCACGATGTCGGCAAGATCGGAGTTCCCGACTCGATCCTTCTCAAGAAGGGCTCTCTCGACGAAGACGAGTGGAAGCAGATGAAAAGGCACCCCGTCATAGGTGAGCAGATGCTGCGGACGGTCGAATTCCTGCTGCCGGCGTGGCCGATCGTTCGCCACCACCACGAAAGGTGGGACGGGGGCGGCTATCCGGACGGGCTCACCGGCGACGACATTCCCATCGGCGCGCGCATTGTCGCGGTCTGCGACTCCTTTGATGCAATGACCTCGGACCGGCCCTATCGCAAGGCCCTGCCCCTGGAGCACGCGTTTGCCGAGTTGGCCAGGAACGCCGGAAGCCAGTTCGACCCCGCCTGCGCGGAGCTGCTCGTCGAAGTTGTGAGCAGCCTGGGCCAGGACCGCGTCGAGGAGCGTCTCGTCCGTTACGCAAGTTGATCCCGGGGATGCTATTACCGGGGCCGTGACCCCGATCTATGTCGCCGTGTCGGGCCCCGGCCGGGCCCAAGAGTCAGAGCTCTCTGCCGCCGAGCGCGTCGGATCACTGCTCGCCGAGCACGGCGCGATAGTCGTCACCGGAGGCCTCGGAGGGGTAATGGAGGCCGCCAGCCGCGGGGCTAAGTCGGCCGAGGGGCTCACTCTTGGAATCCTGCCGGGATGGGATCGCTCAGACGCCAATCCTTGGGTAGACGTGGCTCTGCCGACGGGCATGGGGGAGATGCGCAACTCCCTCTTGGTTCGAGCCGCAGACGTCATGATTGCGATCGCGGGCGAGTTCGGCACTCTCTCGGAGGTGGCCCTGGCGCTCAAGACCGGGGTGCCCGTGGTCGGACTGGGCACCTGGGAGCTGCACAAGGGGGGGCACGCAGTGGCCGCCTTCGAGCAAGCCTCGGACCCCGAGTCCGCCGTCGAGCTCGCCCTCAGGGGCGGGATCTAACTCAGGGCCACCTCAGCCACTCGAAATGCATGGGATCGGGGACCAGCCAGCCCCCACCCCAGGTGAAGCCCCAGCCCTCCATCACCGCCACCAGCCGTGCGTCCTGGTCGGGCTTGGAGCCGAAAGTGTTCTCCATGGCGTTCACATCGAGCGCGATGCCCCAGGAGTGGTGCGAGAGCCGCCCGGCCGGATTACGGCCGATGAAGCGAGGAGCGAAACAGCCCGCGTACTGGGCGGGGTCAACGACGTGAGACAGCCCTCTCGCCTCGAGCTCACCGAGCGCCCCCCGAAGCTGAGGAAGAAGGGCGCGATGACAGGTCACTTCAGGGAGCAGCGGGACCTTGGCCGTCACGATGTGGCGGCGTCGCCAGGCAGGGTCGATATCGATGGTGCCGTCTTCGAGGGGGCGGGCCGAGAACTCGCCGAAGGCTTCCTTGAGCAACAGCTGCGGAAGAACGGAGTCCCCGTATCTGAGGAACGGCTGCTCGCGGCCGCAGCGCAGGCGTACGGCCACGCCGGGCTCGAGCAGTGGCTTCAGACGCGCCCTGATCGCGGCGCGCGAGCAGCTCGTCACCAGAGCCAGCACGAACCTGTCGGAGTCACGCCACGAGGCCGGCGCGGGGCGCCGCATGAGCACCTCATAGCCGTTGGCGGCCGCGTCCGAAACGACACCCGCGGCCCCCATCCATCCCTCCCCGAGCCTCATCCTCATTCCGCTCCCGGCCCCCCTGAGCCGCGCCTCGGTGGCGGCCATCAAGAGCTCGTCGTGCCGGAGCCCCAGCACCAGCTGGCGCTCCGAGACCGGCACGAGCTGGGCGTACTCGCGGGGCTCGATGAGCGCGGCCTCGATCGGCACCATGCGGCCCCCTCGGGGCCGTTGCAGCAGACGACCTTCCACCGTGCGCGATTCCCGCATCCAGTCGAGCCCGGCCTCCACCGTGGTCGCGTTCAGCACCCCGGGCACCTTCTCGATGGCCGCCTCGCTTCCCTTGGGGAGTCCTCCCACCGCCCACGCCAGCAGGGCCGCCGGCGCCGTGGCGGAGGCACGCGGTCTCTCCTCGGGTGCCGGAGGATCGAAGGCGGGCAGCGTCAGGCCCTCGCCCGCCAGCATGAGCAGCGCCCCGATCAGCAGGCCGGCCAGCGCGGCGGCGGCGTTCTGCAAAAACCCTCTGGCGATGCGCCTGCTCTTCAGGTAGGCCATCGCGCGCAACGGACGATCGAGTACCGATTCGGTAGCCAAACGCGCGTAACGGACGTTCGAGTCCCTCTGCCTCTGCTTCACTCCAAGCTCCGCGCGACCTGCAACGCCGCCTCGCGCCCGAGCGACGGTGCTCGCACCGAGCGGTAAACGCCCTGGTCCATCCACTCGACCTCGCCCCGATCAGATGACCAGCGTCCGGGGCTGCCGTCGACGGTGATGGGCTGCAGGTCCTCGAAGGAAGGGGGTAGAAAGCGCACCGAGGGCGACTGCGTGGTGCGAATGCCGAGGCCGTCGTACTCGGCCTGAGCCCGGCGGTAGTAGACGCTGAGTGTGCGGTGACCGCGCCGGTTCTCCACCAGGAACGAAGAGGTGGTGCGATAGCCCTCCGGGAGCTCGGCGGGCGATTCCGCGAAGGCGAGTGCTTCCGGGCCGGACGAGCCGAGGCGGGTCACACGCACCCCGCTCCGCTCGATACCGGCAGGCAAAGGACGGCCCACCAGGTCGAGGGAGCTCGCCACCTTGAGCAACACGGCGCGCGGCAGGTTGGACTCGAGCGATGCATGGGTGCGAGGGGCGTAGAGGTCCACCCTTCGCCTCGAGTCACTGCTGGCGGGTTCGTAATAGGCCACGCCCGAACCCTCCAGGGCCACTTGCTCGGCGGTGGACGGATAGCCGCGTGGCGGCTGAGAGGAGTGTTCGACCGCTATGGTCAGCCAGGTCAGGCCGCGTGCGTAGGAAAGGATCTTTTCGCCACCCGAGGTCGCCCCCGCGCGATAGGGGCGCAGGCCTGCGGTGAACTCGGGCGAGCGAACATCGTCGAAGCTCACCTCCGCGTCCTGCTCGAAGCCGCCCGACCTTTGGAGAGACGCGGTGGGCGCCCGAAAGGTGCCGGGGGCAAAGCGCCGGGGCTGGGCGAAAGAGGTTGCCCGAGCCGACAGCAGCACCTGCCCCGAGGCCGAGCGCCCTCTTCTCACGTCGAAGCGCAGCGGGAACCAGGTTTCGGCGTCGAGCCACAAGTCGACGCGGTCGAATGGTGAAAAGTTGCGCCAAGACCCTCCCTGCTGCAGGGCAGAGATCAGCGGTACCGCTTGGCGGTGAGGAAGGACCACATGCAGAGCGCTCCGCCCCAGCATCCGCTCGCGCCCCAGTAGCTCGAAGAGCTCTGAGGTGGAGAGCGTCTCGAGGGGGACGATGAGGTCGGAGGGCAGGCCGGCGGCACCATCGAAGGGACGCCGTGCGACTACCGTTCGCTCCTCGGTGGTCCCCGTCCAGCAGGCGGGAAGTGAGGCCTCGGGACAGAGGTGCGGCTCTCGGATCCACGACCTGCGCGCATTGACGATGAGGTCGACGTCATTGGGGGGCCAGCGGCTCGGATCGGGATAAGAGGAGTTGTCGCGGATCGTGAGCCGAAAGCTCTCGGGGGCGCTGAAGCTGACCTCTGCGTCGAAGCGGCGCACCGGCACGGCCTCGTGCCAGCCCCGCTCGACGATCTCGTAACGGGCTCGGTAGGAGTCGAGCGAACGGGCCGCGTCTCGCACCGCGCTGGTGACCTCCGAGGCTCGAGCAGAGGCCGGGGGTCGCCGAGTGCCGATCAGAGATGAGCCCGCCAACAGCAGCGCGGCAATCATGGCCGCCACCGAGGCGACCTTCAGGAGGCCCCGCCCGGCCCCTTGGCCGTGGCGCCGCCGGCTGTGCCGGTCCACTCGGCGCATGACTTCGGCGGTGACGTCGGGCACCTTTCCGGCGGGTTGTGTGCGCAGGGCGCGACGGACTTCATCGAGGGCTTGGGCCTGCTCGGAGCACTTGGGGCAGCCTTCGATGTGGGCCCTCATCACGAGTGCCCGCGCGGCGTTCATCTCTCCGTCCAGTAACGAGGAGATGTCCTGTTGGACCGCGCCGCAGTCGAGCTCAGGCTTCACCGGCACTCCCCTGTGAGGCCGAGAGGAGCCAGCGCTGAAGCACCAGGCGGGCCCGGTGCACGCGGCTCTTGACGGTACCTAGTGGGACCCCGAGGATCGCCGCAGCCTCGGAGTAGGAGGTGCCGAACATGTCGATCAGAACTACGGCCTCCCGAAGCTCGATCGGCAGCGCGGCGATCGCCTCTCTGACCTCGATCCCGAGGCTGTGGTCCCGATGAGTGGGCACGCCTTCTCGCCCCAGCTGGGTGAGCAGGTCCTGGCGCCGGCCGGCCTTGCGCAGCTCGTCCAGGGCGCAGTTGCGAGTGATCGAGTAGAGCCACGTGGAGAACTTGGACTCGCCCCGGTAGTTGGGAAGGAAGCGGTAGGCCTTGACCAGCGCTTCTTGAGTGACGTCGTCGGCCAGGGTCTCGTCGTGCAGGAGATGGAAGCACAGCCGCCACACGTGAGCCTGGTAGAAGCGGACGAGCGATTCGAACGCGCCGGTATCGCCGCCGCGCGCGGCCCGGACGACCTGAGGATCGGGCTCTGGCACCGCACTCTCCAGCAAAGTAGAGGGATTGGTTCAGTCGGGGTCATGATCATGGTCGCATCACACCCCCCTAGGACGCTAGGGCCTCGACAAAAGTTCGCCCCGGCCCCGCCCGCGTCTCAGCCCCTCGCGAGCCCGCTCGCTCGGTGCTCGTGGTGGTCATTCGCCCAAGTTGTGCTCCTGGCCACTAATTCGGTGTCTGGCCGTCCAAGTTGGGCGATCCACCACTCGGCCCCCGGCGCCCCGCCCGCATCCCACCCCCCGGCCGCCGGCCCCCGGGCCTCGCCCCCCCTAGCACTCGGGCGGGCTGAGTGCTAAAGCGTGGGCTCGCACGGTACGATGGGCCCATGACCGGGGACAAGGAAACCATCGATCAGCGCAAGGCCGCCGTGCTCACGGCGATCGTGTCGCACTACGTCTCGAGCGGGGAGCCGGTGGGCTCCAAGACGCTCGTGGACCGTTTCGACCTCGGCGTGTCGGCGGCGACCGTCCGCATCGACATGGGCGCACTCGAAGAGGCCGGGTACATCTTCCAGCCACACACCTCGGCGGGCCGGATCCCCACCGACCTCGGCTACCGCTACTTCGTGGACAACGCGGTCTCGCAGCCGCGCCTACCTGCCGCCGAGGCCAAGCGCGTCAGGGGCTTTTTCATCCAGCCCCGGTGGGAGCTCGAGGATGCGCTGCGCCGCACCGCGGCCCTCCTGTCCGGGCTTACCCATCAGGCGGCCATCGTGTTCGCCCCTGCGCTGGAGAAGAGCACGGTCCGCCACGTCGAAGTCGTCCGGCTCGCCGGGGACCGTGCCATGGTCCTCATCGTGACCGACACCGGCAGGGTCCACAACCACGTCGTGCTGCTGCCCGAGGCTTCCGATCAAGCTCTGCTCGAGGACACCAACGCAATGCTCAACCGCATCGTCGGAGGGATCCCGCTCGAGATCGTCGCCGCGACCATCCGTGAACAGTTCCAGCGCTTTCCTCTCGAGTTCAGGCCCGCCGTCGAGGCAATCGCCACCTCACTGGAGGACGACTTGCCCGATCACGACTCTGAGCGTGTCTATCTGGAGGGCGCCTCCAACATTCTCGACGAGGGGATGTTCGGCAGCCTGGAGGCCGTCCGCGAGGTGGTCTCGGCCCTCGAGCACCGTCGATTGCTGCTCGAGGTGCTGGCCGACGCACTTGCGGGTGACGCCCTCTCGGTCCGCATCGGCGCAGAGAACATGTTCGAGCAGATGCGTCTGTGCTCGGTCGTTGCCGCCCCCTACGGGGCCGACGGCTCCGTGCTCGGCTCGGTAGGGATCGTGGGACCCACACGGATGGACTACCGTCGCACGGTGGCGGCGGTGCACGAGGTCGCCTCGTCCCTAGGACGCATGCTTACCGAGCTCGGCGTCTAGCGTTGTCTCACTACGAGGTCTTGGGGGTGGCGCGCGATGCCTCTCAGGAGGACATCAAGCGCGCCTACCGAAACCTCGCCCGGCGGCACCACCCCGACGCCAATCCCGAAGACCCCTCAGCCGTCGAGCGCTTCAAGGAGGTCGGCCGCGCCTACGAGGTGCTCTCCGACCCGAACAAGCGGCAGCGCTACGACATGTTCGGTGATGAGGGCGCGGGCCAAGCGAGCGTCAACTTCTCCGATTTCGGAGGCGTCTCCGACCTGTTCTCGACCTTCTTCGGAGGCGGCGGCCGCACCAGCCGCGGGCCGGCGCGGGGAGCGGACGTTGTCGCCCAGGTGGAGCTGTCCTTGGAGGAGGCGGCCTGGGGCATCGAACGGGAGATCCAGGTCACGACCTTGCAGGAGTGCTCCGAGTGCTCCGGTAGCGGGGCCGCGCCAGGGACCTTTGCGAGCCGCTGCCCGGACTGCTCCGGTACTGGCGAGCTGCGTCAGGTGAGGCGCACCTTCCTCGGCGATGTCATGACCGCGGCCCCCTGCGTGCGCTGCGGCGGCTCCGGTGAGGTCATCACCAGCCCCTGCCCGGTCTGCGACGGTCGCGGCCGGCTCGCCGCGACCGACGAGGTCACGCTGCGCATACCGGCCGGAGTCGACGATGGAGCCCAGCTCCGTGTGTCGGGGCGGGGGGAGGCCGGACCGCGCGGCGGACATGCGGGCGACCTCTACGTCGCCATCCGCATCGCCCCCCACGACGTGTTCAGGCGCGCGGGCGACGATCTCGGCTGCGAGGTGCTCGTCCCCATGACCACCGCAGCCCTGGGAGGCGAGGTCGAGGTACCCACGCTCGAGGGTCCCGAGGTCGTGACCGTGGCGCCGGGGACTCAGCCCGGCGAGGTCAAGCGCCTTCGGGGCCAGGGCATGCCCCGCCTCGACGGTCGCGGCCGGGGCCAGCTCATCGCCCTGCTCCAGGTCGTGACCCCCACGGGCCTCGACGACGAGCAGGCAGAGCTGCTCGCCCGCCTCGCACGGCTGCGCGACGAGCCGATCTCGAACAAGGGATTGTTCGGCAGGATCAAGGAGGCCTTCAAGTAGGTCGGACCCCATGGTTCTATGCCGCCCCGGCGGCGTGGGGCTCGGACGAGATCGAGCTCGGCCCCGAGGAGTCGCACCATGCCTTTCGGGTGCTGCGGATGGACGAGGGAGCAGACATCGTCGTGATCGACGGCCGAGGAGCAATCTCACACGCCGTGATCGCGTCGACAACGGGGGGCCGCGTCGTGGCGCGAGTCAGCGAGCTGCAGCAACTGCCCCGGCCCGATCTTGAGATCGCCGTCTATCAAGGCGCACCCAAGGGGGCGAAGGGGGATGAGGTCGTCGAACGCATTGCGGAGCTGGGAGCCTCAGACATCGCCTTTTTTTCCTCCGAGCGCGCAGTGTCGCGCTGGGACTCCGCCAAGATCGCCCGCCTGACCGCCCGGTGGGAGGCGCGCGTCCACGCCGCGGCAGCTCGCTCCCACAATCCCCGCGCCGCCCGCGTCCACGGGGTCCTGAGCTGGACCGACTTGTCGCAGGCAGTGGGGGCCGAGCCCTGTGCGTTGGTGCTGTCGGATCAGTCCACGGTTCCCTTGCGGAAACGCCTTCCTTCGCGGGCCGAGCGAGTGGCGCTCGTGGTCGGACCCGAGGGCGGCCTGTCCTCGTCCGAGCTCGAGCAACTAGAAGCCGTCGGTGCCGCCTCCGCCTCGCTGGGCCCGGTGGTCCTTCGTACCGAGAACGCGGCCCCCGCTGCGCTGGCGGCCCTTCTCTGGCACTACGAGCGGATGGGATAGCGTCGTCTCTGTGCCGAAAGTTGCGTTCGCCACGCTCGGTTGCCGGCTGAATCAGGCGGAGTCCGACCAGATGGCCGAGAGTCTCGCGCAGCGTGGGTTCGTAGCTGCGCCCACCGACTCCGCCGACATGGTCGTGGTCAATACCTGCACCGTCACGCGTGAAGCCACTAAGGCATCTCGCTCAGCCATCAGACGCGCCGTGCGCGCTAACCCCTCGGCCAAGGTGGTGGTGATCGGCTGCTACGCGGTCTCCGACTCCGCCGAAATAGAAGCCATAGAAGGGGTCTCAGCGGTGCTCTCCAACGACGACAAGGAGAGCTTCCTCGAGGCTCTGTCGGACCAACCGGAGACCCGCAGCCTGCTGCAGCTCGGGTTCGGTCCCTCCACTCCGCAAATGCAACCCACGCGCGTGCGCGCGAACCTCAAGGTCCAGACCGGGTGCGACGAATGGTGCTCGTTCTGCATCATTCCCATGACCCGCGGCCCCCTGCGCTCGATGAACGAGGAGGCAATTGTCTCGGAGGCGCGCACGAAGGTGGGGGCCGGCGCGCGCGAGCTGGTGCTCACCGGTGTCCACCTCGGCAAGTACTCCTACGATCTGGGCTCCGACGAGCGCACACTCGTCGCTCTGCTCGAGCGTTTGCTGGCAATTCCGGACGTGCTGCGGATCAGGCTCTCGTCGATCTTGTCGCGCCATCTCACCGATGAGCTCGTGGCGCTAATGGCAAGTGAACCCCGCATCTGCCGTCATCTCCACGTACCGTTGCAGTCGGGCGATGACGAAGTGCTTGCGGCGATGAACCGTCCCTACCGCATCGACGAGTACGTGGACTCAGTGACGAGAGCCAGGCAGGCCCTGCCCGACTTGGCCCTCGCAACCGATTTGATAGTCGGCTTTCCCACCGAGACCGATGCCGCGTTCGACAACACGATGAAGATCGTAAGAGAGCTGTCGTTCTCGAAACTGCACGTGTTCCGCTACTCGCCGCGCACAGGCACGGCCGCGGCGGTACTGGCAGACGCGGTGCCTGCGGATACGAAGAAAGCTCGTTCCAAGACCCTCATCGAGCTCGGCAATCAGATCCGTGTCGAGTGGCTCGCGCGCCACCTCGAGCGGCCGCTCCAGGTCTTGGTTGAGGACGAACGGACCGTCGAAGATGTGCATGTCTGCTCCGGGCAAACGGATGACTACGTGCGCGTGTGGTTCGAGGGGGAGGGTCTTCTCGGCACCGTGCACGAAGTCGTGGGTGAGCGCGTGCGTGCAGACGGCATCCAGGGGCGCTCGAGTGCGAGGCAGGTTTCAACCAATGGCCCAATGACCAATGAGGGAGTGTTGTGACTCGGGACTGTCTGTTCTGCAAGATCGCGGCGCAGGAGATTGACGCCGACGTAATTCACGAGCGAGAAGGCGTGCTGGCTTTCCGTGACATCAATCCCCAAGCCCCGGTGCACGTGCTGGTGATACCAAGACTGCACATCGCCTCGGCGTCGGAGCTGACCGAGGAGTACGGATCGCTCCTAGCGGAGATGTTCGAGGTGATGGCGTCCATCGCCCAAGACGAGTCCATTTCCAACGGCCACCGCATCGTGACCAACATCGGACCCGACGCAGGCCAGAGCGTCGATCATCTGCACTTCCACCTCTTGGGGGGCCGGCGCCTGAGCTGGCCACCGGGGTGAGCTCCCCCGCCAGTAGAATGGCCTCATAGAATGCTGACGACGACGCAAGTAAAAATTCTCGTCCCCGCCCATCACGAGATGGTAGGTCTTGTGGGGGCCGGAGACGAGCTGCTCAAGCTCATCCAATCCTCTTTCGACGCGCAGGTCTTTGTGCGCGGCAACGAGATCGTCCTGACTGGGTCGGTGGAGGAGACTGAGCAGCTGTCGCGGCTGTTTCACGAGCTCATCGATCTGATGGACCGTGGGCACCTGCTCACGCGGGAAGCCGTGGAGCGATCGGTGGAGATCGTCAAGTCCAACGGCCAGATCCGGCCCTCAGAGGTGTTGAGCGACACCGTCGTGGTGACTCACACGGGCAAGCCGATCCGGCCGAAGACGGTGGGACAGAAGCGCTACACCGATCTAATACGGGCGTCGACGATCGTGTTCGGGATAGGCCCGGCAGGAAGCGGCAAGACCTATCTAGCCGTGGCGATGGCGATCCGTGCGCTCAAAGCGGGGGACGTATCGCGCATAGTGCTGACGCGGCCCGCAGTTGAGGCGGGCGAACGCCTAGGCTTTCTGCCCGGAGACCTCGCTGCAAAGATCGATCCCTATCTCAAGCCGCTCTACGACGCGCTCTACGAGATGCTCGAGCCGGAGACATTCACGCGCTATGTCGAGCAGGGGAGGATCGAGATAGCCCCCCTCGCCTTCATGCGAGGCCGGACCCTCAACGATGCCTTCATCATTCTGGACGAGGCACAGAACACGACACCCGAGCAGATGAAGATGTTCCTCACCAGGCTCGGCTTTGGATCCAAGGCGGTCGTCACGGGTGATGTTACTCAAGTAGACTTGCCTCAGAATGCTCGCTCGGGCCTGATCGTGATTCAGGAGATCCTTCAAGGAATTGCGGGGGTTGGATTCTCTTTTCTCGATGCCCGCGACGTGGTCAGACACAAGATCGTTCAGGACATCGTCGAGGCCTATCGTCTCTACTCCGAAGGAGTAGACCGGTAGTGGAGGTCTTCGTCGCGAACGAGCAGGAGATGCCGGTTCCGGAAGCCAGGTTGTCCGCGCTCGCCCGGCACGTGCTCGATTTTCTGAAGATCGATGAGGATGCGGAGCTCTCGGTGCTCTTCGTGTCTCCTTCACACATGCGCCTTCTCAACCATCGCTTCTCCAACGAGAACAAGCCCACCGACGTCTTGGCCTTTCCCATGATGGAGGATGAAGAGGATGTGCTTCTGCTGGGCGACGTCGTTGTATGTCCGGAGATTGCACGCGAGAACGCGGCTTCTCAAAATCACTCCTACGAACGCGAGCTCGAAATTCTGCTCGTCCACGGCACCCTTCACCTGCTCGGCTACGACCACCAGGGACCGACCGACAAGTCGCAGATGGACGACTGTCTCGGCCGTGTCATAGAGTCGTTCACCCCCGCAATCTAGTGGGGCACTAGTGTCCGACACCCTGGCACTCGTTGTGGTGTTCGCACTGGCTATGGTCGCTTCGTTCTGCGCGCTTGCGGAGTCTGCGATCGCACGCGTGAGCCGGGCCAAGGCACATCATCTCGTGCAGGAGCGCAAGACTCGCAACGCCCGGGCATTGGTCCGCATCGTTGAGAACCCGGCTCCCTTTGGAAATGCCCTGGTAGTCGTTCGGCTGCTGGGCTACGTGGGGGGCACGGCTCTGACGGTGACCTGGGCGGCGTCTCGCTGGGATGGAGCTCTGCAAGCTCTCGCCCTGGGTGTCCTGGCACTCGCCCTGTTTGTGGTCTCAGAAGGAGTCCCTCGTTCCTTCGCAGTGCAGAGAAGCGAGCGCGCCGCGCTGCTGGCAGCGATCCCGGTGTTGATCGCGGGAACGGCGCTCAAACCACTCGGCAGATTGCTGATAGCGATTACGAATGTAATCATGGTGGTCCTCCCAGGCCGTCCTCTCGCCAAGGGCCCCTTCGCGACCGAGGAAGAGATTCGCCTCCAGTCAGACTCGGGGGATGAGCACGAGGAGGAGGAGATAGGAGACAGGAAGCTGCTCCGCTCCGTGTTCGAGTTCGGAGACACGGTGGTGCGCGAGGTGATGGTGCCTCGCACCGACATGGTCGCGATTCCCAACAACTCCACGGTCGCGGAGGCTCTCAATGAGATCGTGAGGGCGGGCTACTCACGCATTCCAATCTACGAGGGTGACACAGACAACATCGTGGGCGTGCTCTACGCAAAGGATCTCTTGCGGACGATGGAAGCCGCGAACGGCCGAAAGGTGAGTGATCTCAGCCGGATGCCCCTGTTCGTGCCGGAGCAGAAAAAGGTGTCCGAGCTGCTGCGCTCGATGCAACAGGAACATGTGCACATGGCAATCGTCGTCGACGAATACGGAGGGACCGCGGGTTTGGTCACGATCGAGGACCTTATCGAGGAGATCGTAGGGGAGATCGTCGACGAGTACGATCAAGAGGAGCCGCTGGTCGAGCCCATCGACGAGCGCACGATCAGAGTAGACGCCAAGATGCCGATCGATGAGGTCAACGAGCTGTTGCAGGTGGAGCTGCCTCACGAGGAATGGGACACCGTAGGCGGTCTGGTGTTCGGCCTGACGGGACGCGTGCCGGCGGCCGGCGAGATTGTTCGCTTCGACCATCTGGAGTTCCGCACCGAACGTGTAACGGGACGACGAATTCAGAAGGTCGTCATCACGAAGACTCTGGTTCCGAGCGAATCCGAGTGAGCTTTCGCTCGGGCTTCATCGCCGTGGTCGGCCGGCCGAACGTCGGTAAATCGACACTGGTCAACGCGCTCGTGGGCGAGAAAGTCTCGATAACCTCGAATCGCCCGCAGACGACGCGCTCCGCAGTGCGCGGCATCCTCGACCTCCCCGACGCGCAGATGGTGTTCATCGACACTCCCGGCTATCACAAGCCGCGCACGCTGCTGGGGAAGAGGCTCAACGACGTCGTCCGCCGGGCGTGGGCGGGGGTCGACGTCGCGCTTCTCGTGGTCGATGCCCGGGCCGGCGTGGGGACCGGCGATGCCCGGGTGGCGCAGGACCTTGCCGCCGCCGAGGCTCCCGTCTTCTGCGCCGTCAACAAAATCGATGCCGCACATCGTGCGGGGACCGCGGCCGCCCTCACCGCTGCTACTCAGCTCGGGCCGTTCGCGGAGTTCATCCCCACTTCTGGGCGCACGGGCGAGGGGGTCGAGCTCCTCTCAAAGCTTCTGGCCGACCGTCTCGAGGAGGGGCCGATGTACTACCCGCTCGGGACCCGCAGGGATCAACCCCCACCCGTCTTCGTTGCTGAGCTGGTACGCGAGAAGCTCTTGAAGAGGACCTCCGAGGAGCTGCCTCACTCGATCGCAGTAGAGACCGACGAGCTGATCGAGCGCGACGACGGGATCCTCGAGATCTACAGCCGCGTGCTGGTCGAGCGGGAGTCCCAGAAGGGCATGGTCATCGGCAAGGGGGGCCGGCTGCTGAAAGAGGCGGGGACGGAGGCCCGCCTGGAGATAGAAGTGCTGTTCGGCCGCCGGGTCTATCTCGACATCACGGTCAAGGTCGAGCGGGACTGGCAGCGCCGGGCCCACGCTCTCGACCGGCTCGGCTTCGGCTCCTGAGGGCCGCTGTTAGCATCCTCTCCATGCCCCAGGCGACCGTTAAATCGTACGATTCGCTAACCAAGACCGGAATGCTCATCGGCGACGACGGCACCACCGAGACCCCTTTTGATGGCGACTCGCTGGGGATGTTCAGGTTCCTTCGCCCCGGTCAAAGGGTGACGTACGACATCGTCGAACGGGACGGCGAGCGCCGGATCCTGAACCTGCGCATCGGAATCGCCTAGCCCCCGGCACCACTCGGGTCCGCCCCGGCCCCCGCCCGGACCCGGCCCCCGCCCGGCCCCGGCGTAGCCAATCGCGCGCAACGCGCTCCTGAGTCCCGAATCCGTACTCCCAGGCGCGCCGCGCGCTATCGACTACCTGAGCCGGCCCGCCTCAGGGCTCGCTCGAACAGCTCCAATGTCTGCCCCGGGCGTCGGTGGACATCATTCCAAGTGACGTAGAGCAC
>JALZJN010000250.1 GCA_030859735.1 Actinomycetota bacterium | reverse complement strand
CTGCTCTTCAGGATGGACCCACATCGTGGGATTGATGCCGCCGTCAGGCGGCACCAGGCTCCCTTGCTGCCAGCCAGTGTCCGCGAGGCTGGGACGCTCGGACTGACCGCCGTTCACTACGCCTCATCAGGCTCGATGTCGGCGTCCGCGATCGCCCAGGACGTTTCCGTTCGGCGGCGCGCTGCGAGTTTCGAAGCGGACAACCTTGGGGCCGGGGACGCCTCCGCTGCGAGCGCACCTCGGAAGGCCCGCCAGCGACGATCTTTAAGGAGATCGACTGGACGGACCTGCAAGCCGGCCAGGGGTGCCAGGAGCCATTCCCCCAGATTGTGCCTTGCCTTAGAGGCCTCTTCTAGCGCGGCAAGGGTCGTGCGCAGATCCTCACGATCTTGCGGATTGCTCCTGAGCCAGTCGCTAATCGCTGTATGGCTCACGCCAAAGGCGCGGCCCCACTCGCGCAGGCTAAGCGGAGCAAGTGCCCTGATTTCCGCCATCGTTGAACGCTGAACGAAGGGAGAGAAGTGCCCCTCAAGCTCGATCCGTTGGAGCGACGTTGATTTGACGAGCGCGGAAATGTCCGTGTAGTTCCCCACGCGCGTTCCAGAGTCCCCCACCGGTAACGCCGATCCCTGCGCGCCAAGGGCCGCGCCGACGACTAGCGCGCCGGCTAGGAACGCACCTCGATTCAGCGATGTTCCTGCTCGCTCTGATGCCAAGGCTCGCGCGAGCCCAGTGGCCTGAGGTGTATGGGCCATCAGAGATCCACCTGCCCTAGTTGCTCCCGTCGATGCTGCTCCTTGACCGCCCAGGCGAAGAAGCTCCTTATCTGATCATTGAACTCACGAACCGTACCGGCGATCTCACCAACGTCGAATGGGACTGGATCTCGCTGGAAGAACGCGTCGATGTCAAGCAGGTAGAACGGCCCTTCGCTCCTTGTGTCGGGGGCAGGATCGAGGACCGTGGTTCCGCCGCCCGGATTCAGGCCGTGTCGCACCATCATGTGGGCGCTGTCTCCTGCAAGTTCGAGCAGATGCTGCGACGACACGAGGGAGTCGCCGAGTTCCTCGGCACCGCTCGCGCCGAGGAACCCCTGGTTGAGGATCTCGACCATTTTGGCCTTGGGATCCGTGGCGCCGAGACGGAACTCGTTGATGAATCGCAACCCCAACCGGGTCATTTCGGCTGGCTGGTAGTGCTCTGCCACCGCGCTCACGAGAGTCTCGACGCGTGTGGCGAAGTCGTCGATGTCGACGTACTTTGCAGTTGCTAGGGCCACGAAGTCAGAAGCGAGGGTCACGATGTATCGCCCCTCGCTGTCCTCGAGCCGGTGCTGAGCGTCGGGTGTGGCTTGTTGCTGCATGCCTTCAGGTCCGACCACGATGCTGATGGCCTGTTGTTTGGAATAGCGCGGGTACGTCGCCCGGACGGCTTCCTGGAAAGGAACGACGCCGTCTTCCGACCTCGTAATCCTGAGGACGGGCGAGAACTGAACTTGGCATATCACTTGTGCGATCTCGTGACGCTCAAGCTTAAATCGCGGTGCTCTCGGGATCCCCCCTATCGGTGTCATGCCATGGACTTTACAGGCTGCTAGACTCTCTGGCAAGTCTCTGGAAAGGTACGTCGCTATGCGTTCGACGGGGACGCGGCGGCACGGACCACGCCCTAAGAAAGGAGGAGCGCATGGCAGGCAGGAAGGGCAGCTCGGGAAAGGCTGGCGGGAAGTACCGCTCGGCGAAGACAGGCCGTTATGTAACCCCGAAGTACGGCAAGAGCCACAAGAGCACCACGGTCAAGGAGAGCAAATAGGAAGGGCGGCTGCACAGTTCCCTGATGCCCAAACGTCGCGCCTCGGACTAGGAAATCGGGACGCGGCGTTTGTGCTTTCTACCGTACTTGGCGCGCGCTGTGCCTCGCTTGGGCGATGACGACGCGGCCGGTGCCAGCGCCGACCCAAGCGACGACACTGCTTCTCCCGGCGCCGTGGCTATGCGTCCCCCCTTGAGGCCCCTCCCTCGACCGTCGCTGCGACGCTCGAGGGAGGGGCAGAGGGTGCCGAATCGTCCACGTCTTCGCTTACGAAGTAGTCGAGGTCAAGGCGCTTTAGCTCGTACTCCCGGGAGGCCGTAACACCAACCGAGTGCTCGATCATCAGCTGAGCAAGCTCCTTCCCATCGACCAGGATCACTCGTGGAGTGACACCGTCGGCGTACTCAAGCGCCTCTCGGCTGAAGGAGGAAGTCGTGATAAAGACGCCTTTCGTCGCGCGCTGCCCATGAAGCGCTCCGAAGAACTTCTGGATCTCGGGGCGACCGACTACGTTCGTCCACCGCTTTGCCTGGACGTAGATGAGATCTAAGCCGAGCCGGTCCTCCCGGATGACGCCGTCTACGCC
>JALZJN010000193.1 GCA_030859735.1 Actinomycetota bacterium | reverse complement strand
CGACGGCAGGGTCGTAGAAGCCGGTCAGGAGGTACTGACCGAGCCTCCAGGCCAGAAGGGCGTCGAGCGCGTCCTCGGGAAGCTCGGTCGTCCGGGCCATCACGATCGACACGCCGCGGCGGTCGGGCCTCTCGAGCAGGAGACCCGGACCCCCCAGGAGCGAGTTGAAGTCGTAGTCGGAGGCGGCGAAGGCCCGCTCTGCCAGGGCAGAGGAGGAGACTTGCGTCGGTACGGCCGGCGCTTCGGTCACTCCCTGCTCCTTTCGATCTCGGCGTTTCCACCGCCCGCTCCGGGTGGGCGGCTCCCGACCTCTCTGGGCCCTGATAGGAGGTCGTCACGAAGGGGGCCGAGCTTGATCCGGCAAGGGCCGTTTCGGCTCGCTGAGAGCCAGCCGATCACTGAGACCCCACCCGGGGGATGGATTCCAGCGAAATAATGGGGAAGGCGACGAAACCACTTTCAACTGGAGAAGTTCTCCGAACGCTCTTCGTGAAGTCGACTTAGTCCACATGCCAGACTGTCAAACGGAGGGCGCACCTAGCCTTCCCTATGTCGGAGCAACCCTGTTGAGGTACTCATGGATCTCATGATCTTCAACCTGCTTCCAGAGGAGGGCGGTCCGAAACTTCATCTTGTTCAGATTCGTAGTAAGTCCCAAACCTCGGATCAAAAGGGCTTCCATATCTCCGATCTCGTCATGAAGATTTCCCAGCGACACAGTAGAGAGCAACCTTAAAGGACATAGGCCGTACGTATCGCGACCAATGAGAACGTCCCGAAAACCGAACCAGGAAAACCGATCGCACTCCCCCGCGTGACTGTCGGAGAGATGGTCCTTCAGCCGACCCCCCATCCGGTTAGTGCGTGTCAGCCCCACGTAGTGTGGTCCATAGTTCCCGTAGAGAATGTAGAGGCCGCTCTGTTTACGAAAGTCGGTGACCCGCAGCCCGGGGCGATTCTTTCCTCTCCTACCCAAGAGCTTGAATTCTCCCCTGTGCCCTCTCCCAGGGTTCCAGTTCACTTGGTCCGCACGCCAGAACAGCCCGTACGCTTTAATAAGCATTAACAAATACTCGCACACGGTTGCGTGGCGTGCCGAGGGCTTCTCCTCTCTATCGCCAGGTGTGCGCAGAACTCTCAGACGCTCGAATATAGAGGAACGAGGCCTGACTTTCGTTGCGCCGGGGGTGCGTGCGGTAGATTCCGACAATGCAGGACGACGACGGCTACTTCGACGAGGGCATCGCTGCGAGATACGACGAGTCCTCTGCCGAGATGTTCGACCCGGCCGTTGTTGTCCCGGCCGTCGATCTCCTCGCCGGCCTGGCCGGCAGCGGACGCGCGCTTGAACTCGGGATCGGGACGGGCCGGATCGCGCTGCCGCTTGTGCAGCGGGGAGTGCCGGTGCACGGGATCGAGCTGTCGAAGGCGATGGTGGCGAGGCTGCGGGCGAAGCCGGGCGGCGGAGACATCGGGGTGACGATCGGCGACTTTGCGACGACTACCGTGGATGGGACATTCTCCGTCGCGTACCTGGTCTACAACACCATCTTGAACCTGACCACGCAGGCTGCCCAGGCTGCGTGCTTTCGCAACGTCGCCGCGCACCTCAAGCACGGCGGCTGCTTCGTCATCGAGGTAGGCGTCCCCGAACTCCAGCGGCTTCCTCCCGGCGAGACCATCCGCGCCTTTCACGTTAGCGAAACCAAATGGGGGTTCGACGAATACGACGTCGCGAGACAAGGCCTCACCTCCCATCACTTCGACATCATCGACGGAAGGCTCGAGCGCGTTTCGGTTCCCTTCCGGTACGCATGGCCCTCGGAGCTCGATTTGATGGCACAGCTTGCGGGTATGAAGCTGCGCGATCGTTGGAATGGGTGGAATCAGGAGCCGTTCACGAGTGACAGTCGCAAGCACGTCTCGATCTGGGAGAAGCCGGCAGATTAGGGCCGCCTTCTCGGAGAGCTTCCCTAACCTTCCCAGGCCTTTCTCGCGCCTTGCGTGCGGTCTAGCCGAGTTCCGCGGGCCTTCCGCTTTCGTTTCGTGGGGCCGGCTGGACTCGAACCAGCGACCAACGGATTATGAGATCGTTGCCTCGTAAACGCTCTACCTGCACTTCGCGCGTTTCTCCTGCCCAGACCCCGTTTTCGGCTGTCAAGAAGTGGCAAGGGATGTCAGTGATTGACGCGTCGCGTAGTGACCAAGTGGTGACCAGACTGCTCAGTCAAGTGGGGTCCTCGTGTAGCAGTTGCGCATCTCCATGCGAGCCACCAAGCACGACCATCGGCTGATGCGAGCGCGCCACCCTGGTCAGGAGGTTTCTCGCGGAGTGGGTCCGACACCTTGATCACGAGGCCCCGAGCGCCGAGGCGAGCGTCCGACCAGCCCGGGGTGATCGTCGAGATCGCGAGCCGGACTCCTGATAGCCCTCGGGCCTTGAGCGAGCTCAGGAACGATAGTCCGGCTCCGTCCTCGGCGGTGATCACATTGCGGGCAGGACCCCCGCTACCCCCGCCCGCAGCCTCTCCTCGGAGATAATTGGCTTCATGCCAGACTCCGAGACCCTGGAGAACGAGTATCCCGAGCCGTCGGGACGCAACTACCTACTAAGCGCGGACGGCTCCGGCACTGGAACGGTGGCGAATCCAAGTCCAGGGGCGATCGGGGTGGTGCTGAAGGACCCTGATGGCAATTCTGTGGGCGAGATATCAAAGGCGATCGGGCCAGCCACGAACACCGTTGCGGAGTACCGAGCCCTCATTGAGGGCCTCGAGCTTGCACACCTTCACGGCATCAAGCGCATCCGCGTGTTCCTCGACTCGGAGCTCGTGACCGGCCCCAGTCGTCGGTCCACCGTTTATGAGAGTCAGTCCACTTGGTTCTCTGCCTTCCAGGCCCCAGCGTATGCGATGGGGGAATGCCATGCGAGGCTGCTGCGAGGTCGATACGTGTTGCACTCATGCTTCCAGTCGCCGATCAGCACCTGGGCTTCGAGCAGAGTGTCAAACTGCTCGCAGGACAGCAGCTCATCGCGCAGCCGTGATCCGAACGACTCGACATAGGGGTTCTCCCACGGTGAGCCTGGCTCGATGTAGCTCGTTCCCGTTATCCTCCCGCAGGATGTCGCTGTCGTCTTCCTTAAGAAGCCTTGCCGACGAAACGAAGTCACGTCCATCCTGTCCCTGGCCATTGCCCTCTTCTCGCTGATTGCTAGTCCCAACTCAGATGAGAATGGCGATGGCCACCTTCGTTCAGCCGAATTTCGACCACGAATTTCCACCACTTCCTGGGACGCTAACCATAAAAGTCCGACGTTGCCACGAGCCGTACGTGCAACATCCTTTCATTCTTTGTGGGTGGCCGCCGTCGGCGGCGATGGATCATTACAGGAACCCTAGTCAGGATGGGGACCCTGTCTCCCGATAAACAGGCTCCTCGCTTAGACGGCCGCAGGCGGCGGCGTGAAGCCCTCCGGCCATCGTGTGGCGTCATTGAATTTGACGTTGACGACTGTTGCGAGGTTGAGATTCCGGGCTTCGGACAGGTCCGCGTCGCGCAGGTCGGCCCAGGTCAGGTCGGTGCCGTCAAACGAGGCCCACCTGATCCGCCTCCCTTAGATCGGCATTGATCAGCTCGCGTGCGCCAGCGAAGCGGCCGTCAGATTGGCCTCTCGGAGGTCGCTGCCGCTCAGATCCGCGCCCAGCAGGTTCGTGCGATACAGCGTGGCGCCTTTGAGAACGGGCTGTGAACTGGCCTGAGTTCCGGGACCGGGACTCCTGGCTTCCCGGATCGGGCGTGTGGGACCTTCTCGAACATTAAGCCTCGCCGCGGTGGTGGTTGGGGACCACGAGGTCGGCCTCGGCCAGACTTGCGGGCGCGACTCGAGGGGCGAGGGGGACTTCCGGATACCGTAGAACGAGCGATGGGACTGGTTTATGAAGGAGCTGGAGGACCGACACTGCTCGCTTACTTGTG
>JALZJN010000190.1 GCA_030859735.1 Actinomycetota bacterium | reverse complement strand
GTCTGGCTCATGACCCATCCGCGCCAGGTGTTCACTCGGGAGGAGCTCTTGGAAAAGGTCTGGGGCTTCACCTTCGGCGACCAATCGACCGTCACCGTCCACGTCCGCCGGCTGCGTCAGAAGATCGAGTTTCAGCCGGACGAGCCGGCCCGGATCAAGACCGTGTGGGGGGTCGGCTACCGCTTCGATCCCGAGGATGCCGAGTGAGCAAGCTGGCGCCGATAGGCGCCGCCCTGCTCGGCGCATCGCTCACCGGGCTCATCGTCGTGGCCCTGGGGATGCCCGCCGACGAGGCGGCCCTGCTCGCGCTCTACGCCGCGGTGGCCGCGGTGATCGCCGGCGCCCTTGGATCCCTGGCCTTGAGGGCCCTGTCCCATCGCTCCATGGGCCTCCAGATTGCGGTCGTGTCGCTGACCTCGGTGGCGGCGGTGGCGGCGGGGGCGGTGTCCGCCGCCAATCAGATGTTCATCTCCTCTCACGACCTCCGGGCTCTGGTGGTCGTCCTCTCGGCGGCCGGAGCAGTGGGTGCGACCGGGGCGCTGATGCTGGGCCGGCGCGTAGCGCGGGCGAGCCGCTGGTTGGGCGCCAGCGCGGGCCTCATAGCGGAAGGAAAAGAACCCGTAGACCCCTCCCACCCCGTTTCGGAGGAGCTCAGGTCGGTGGCCATCGCTCTGAAGGACATGTCGCAGCGACTCGACGAGTCACGCGAGCGGGAGCGGGCGATGGAGCGGTCACGCCGGGAGTTGGTGGCGTGGGTGTCCCATGACCTCCGGACGCCCCTTGCCGGTATCCGCGCCATGGCCGAGGCGCTCGAGGACGGCATGGCTTCCGACGACGTGACTGCAAGTCGCTATCACCGCACTTTGCGGGTAGAGACCGACAGGCTGGCCGGCCTGGTGGACGACCTCTTCGAGCTCAGCCGCATCAACGCGGGCAATCTTCGGCTCGAGCTGGAGAGCGTCTCCCTGGGCGACCTCGTTTCAGACGCGCTCTCGGCCGCCGCCGGGGTCGCACGTGCCGGTGGGGTCCGGCTCGACGGCCGCCTCGCTACCGAGACCTTGGAGCTGGAGGCCTCCGCTCCCGAGATCGCCCGCGTGATCAGCAATCTGCTCGAGAACGCCATCCACCACACTCCCGCGGAGGGGGTCGTGACGGTCGAGGCCGGTGCCCAGAAGGGTCACGCTTATGTGGCGGTCGCCGACGCTTGCGGGGGGATTCCCGATTCCGACCTCGACCGGGTCTTCGACGTGGCCTTTCGGGGACAGCAGGCGAGAACACCCGGCGAGCGGGTTCGCGGCGGGCTGGGGCTCGCGATCGCCCGCGGCATAGTCGACGCCCACGGCGGCGATATCCAGGTGCGAAACGTGGACTCTGGCTGCCTGTTCACCGTCCGGCTCCCGCTCCACCGCACTTAGAGTTCCTCTGGAGCCGCGGCCGTGAAGGTACTCGTAACGGGAGGTTGCGGCTTCATCGGTTCCCACGTCGTCGACGAGCTGGTCGCGGCCGGGCTCGAAGTGCACGTGCTCGACGCCGCCGACCCTGCTCATCGCAACGAGGGGGCCGAGTATGCGTGCGCAGATCTGCGGGACCCGGCCGCATACGAAGACACCCTCGAGGGGATCGACGCGATCTCCCACCAGGCCTCGAAAGTGGGCCTCGAGCAGAGCTTCGCCGACGCCGGTGAGTATGTCTCACACAACGACGCCGGAACCGCCGCCCTGCTGGCCGCGCTCTTCGAGAGTAGCTTCGGTGGCCGCCTCGTGCTCGCCTCCAGCATGGTCGTCTACGGCGAGGGCTCCTATGGGTGTTCACGCCACGGCACCGTGCAGTCTCCGGTACGGCGGCCCGCGGATCTCGCAGCCGGGAGGTTCGAGCCTTTCTGTCCACAGTGCGGAGCTCCTTTGACGGCCCGGCCCGTCACCGAGGAGGCGCCGATCGATCCCCGCAACGTCTACGCCGCCACCAAGGTGCACCAGGAGCACCTCTGCACCGCCTTCGCGCGCGCCTGCGGCGCCGAGCTCGTCGCGCTGCGTTATCACAACGTCTACGGTCCGCGGATGCCGAGCGCCTCCTCTTATGCAGGAGTGGCTAGCATCTTCTGGTCGGCGCTGTCCTCGGGGCGGCCCCCGCAAGTGACCGAGGATGGACGCCAGTCGCGTGATTTCGTCCACGTGGCAGATGTGGCGCGTGCCAACCTGGCCGCCCTAACCGCGCCGATCGGGACCGGGGGGGCCTTCAACATCGCCTCCGGTAGGCCCCGATCGGTCCTGGAACTCGCCTGCGCCCTGGCCGACGCGTCCGGCCCCGGCGCGCCGTCCCCCGAGGTGACCGGCGCTTACCGACTCGGCGATGTGCGCCACATCTTCGCCTCCCCCGAGCGAGCTCTCCGCGTGCTGGGCTGGAAGGCCGAGGTCGCTCTCGAGCAGGGTGTCGAGGCCCTGGCGGCCCACAGAAACTTTTGAGCGCCTCTCGGTGCCCTTTAGGGCACTCTGCCGCCCCTAGAACCTAGCGATATCTTGCCATCGTGACCGTTGTGGTTTCTGAGGAAGTCCGGGCAGCCCTCCACGAGGGTCGAGCGGTGGTCGCGCTCGAATCCACCCTCATCACCCACGGGCTCCCAGCCCCCGACAACCTCGAGCTCGCACTGGGGGCCGAGGACGACGTGCGCGCTGCCGGGGCCGTACCGGCGACGATCGCGGTGCTTTCTGGAGAGCTGCGGGTGGGGTTGGCTGAGGAAGAGCTGCGTGTGCTGGCAGAGTTGGGGGCCGAGGCCCTCAAGCTGAGCCTCAGAGATCTCGGCCCTGCGCTTGCCTGGGGATCGAGTGGGGGAACCACGGTGGCCGCCACCTCGTGGGCCGCGGCCCAGGCGGGAATCGAAGTGTTCGCCACCGGAGGACTTGGTGGCGTCCACATCGGGGCACGAAAGACGTGGGACGTGTCGGCCGACCTGCTTGCCCTTCGAGACGCCCCGGTGGTGGTCGTGTGCAGCGGGGTCAAGTCGATTCTCGATGTCGTGGCCACGCTCGAGGTCCTGGAGTCGGCCTCGGTGACGCTCGCCGCCTACCGCTCGGATGTGGTGCCCGGGTTCTACGTGAGCTCGACTCCACACCAGGCGCCGTGGCGCTTCGATTCCCCAGGCGAGGTGGCTGCAGCCCACCGGGCGGCCCGCTCGCTCGGGCTGAGGGGGGCGCTGGTAGTGGCCAACCCCGCGGACCCGGCGCTTTCACCCGAGGAGCACGACGAGCTGATGGCGGAGGCCGGCCGGGCCGCGGCCGCTCGCAGCGTGGCGGGCAAGGACGTGACGCCGTTCTTGCTTTCCGAGATCGCCCGCCTGAGCAACGGACGCACCCTGAGTATCAACAAGGCGTTGGTGCGGGCGAACGCAAACCTGGCGGCCGCCATCGCCCTCGAGCTGGCTTCGGAGACCCGATGACGGCGGCACCTCGCCTGCTCGTCGTGGGCGACCTGGTTTCTGACATCCGGGTGGCCCCGGCCGAGCCGATGGCCCCAGGTGATGAGGTCCCCGGCCGCATCTCGATGTCAGGAGGAGGCTCGGCCGCCAATCAGGCGGCCTGGCTCGCCCGGCTGGGGGCCGCGGTGACGTTCGTAGGCAGGGTGGGAGACGACCCGGTCGGCTCGGCGCTGGTCGAGGAGCTGGAGCGGGCCGGCGTCACGGTCAGGGCTGCACGGGACCGCCGCCGCCCCACGGGGACCGTCGCCTGTCTCATCGGGCCCGATGGGGAGCGAGGTCTCGTCACCTCCAGGGGAGCAAACGCCTACCTGGAAGCCTCGGATGTCGACGACAGTTGCTGGTCGGAGATGGAGATCCTGGTCCTCACCGGCTACTGCTTCACCGCACCCACCTGTGCTCCCGCGGGACTCGCTCTGATGGCCGAAGCGCGCCGGCGGGGGGTTCCGGTGGCCCTCGATCCGGCCTCCGCCCGGCTCTTTGCCGCCTACCCAGGAACGGCTGCCTTTCGGGAGCAGACCTCCGGGGCGCGCTGGCTGTTTCCCAGCTCGAGCGAGGCACGAGCGCTGGCCGAGGTCGATTCCGACCACCGGGCCGCTCGGGACCTGCTTCGCAGCTATCACGGGGTGGCGGTGACACGCGCAGCGGCGGGTTGCGTGGTGGCGACCCGGGACGCTCCCGACCCGGTAAGCGTCGCGGCGGCGCGGCCTGATCTGATCGCGGATGCCACCGGCGCCGGCGACGCCTTCGCCGCAGGCTTTCTCTTCGCCTGGCTCAAAGGGCACCCGGCCGAAGCCGCGGCACGCCGGGGAGCCAAGCTCGCCGCCTGTGCCCTAGGCAACGAGGGAGCTCGCCCGCCGCCCAGACTTCGAGGCGCGCCACAGTGAGGTGTTTCTCTGCCCAAGAGCGTCGTGACCTGCGGTTTCACGTACGAACGCGCTCCCGAATGGCGTGTTTTGCGTGTTAGTTTTTGCGTTATCCGCCACTCACTCTTACCCAAGAGGTTCACTTCGGTCTTGTTCTCACAGAGCTACGTCAGGAGCGGTCCCCGCGGTGCCTAGGGACTATTTTTCGCAGTACATCACGATCGGGATCTTCGTCCTAGTCGGCCTCGCGCTGGTGGGGGTGACGCTTCAGCTTGCCCGTTTGGTGCGTCCCAACGTGCCCACTCCAGAGAAGTACACGACCTATGAGTCGGGGATCGATCCCATCGGGCGAGGGTGGACTCAGACTAACGTGCGCTATTACATATTTGCCCTGTTGTTCGTCATCTTCGACGTCGAGGCGGTTTTCCTCTTCCCGTGGGCAATTGTGTTCGAGCGATTAGGGACCCAGGCCTTCATCGAAATGCTGATCTTCATCGCTATTCTGGCATTCGCTCTGCTCTACGCAATCCGAAAGAAGATGCTCGAATGGCTGTGATCGAGAAGGTAAAGCTGCCCGGACCCGTGTCCTGGCTGCTCAATTGGAGCCGAAAATACTCGCTGTGGATGATGCAGTTCGGCCTTGCCTGCTGCGGCATCGAAATGGGCGCCGCAATTGCCTCAAAGTTCGACATCATCCGCTTCGGGGTCATTCCCTTCCCCGCCTCGCCCCGGCAGGCTGACCTCTTGATTGTTGCCGGCACCGTCACGGACAAGATGGCGGCGCCGATCAAGCGGGTCTACGATCAGATGCCCGAGCCCAAGTACGTGATCTCGATGGGCTCTTGTGCTAATTGCGGGGGTCCCTATTGGGACTCCTATTCGGTCACCAAGGGCGTCGATCAGATAATCCCCGTCGATGTCTACGTGCCGGGCTGCCCTCCGCGTCCGGAGGCCCTGCTGCAGGGAGTCATCCGGCTTCAGCAGAAGATCTCCGGTGAGGATGTGCGGCAGAAGTGGACAGGGCACGACATCGAGGTCCCTCACATTCCCGAGCCCGGCCTGGCGGGAGGAATCTGATGGTCTTGGCCGCCGAGGACGCGCTGCGCAGAGTGGACACCGCGGTCGGCAACCGGTTGATGGAGCAGCGTGTGAACTTCGGGCAGGTCGATATCACGGTCTCGCCCGAGAACCTCTTCGAGGTCGTCGCCGCGCTCAGAGACCTCCAGTTCCTGTCTTGCAAGTTCTTTACTTTCTTAACCGGCGTCGATCGCAGCGAATTCACCGACGCGCCCGGGGGCCTGGAGGTGCTGGTTCACCTCTACTCGGTCGAGCACGTCTTCCACGTCAACCTGCACGTGCCCCTTGATCCCGAGAAGCCGGTGTGTCCCAGCATCGTGAGCATCTTCCGCGGTGCTGAGTGGCAGGAGCGCGAGTGTCACGAGATGTTCGGAATCGAGTTCGAGGGAAACTCGAACCTGTCCAACCTCTTCTTGCCCGAGGACTTCGAAGGGCATCCTCTGCTGCGCTCGTTCAAGCTGCCGAGCCGTTTGGTAAAGGCCTGGCCGGGCGCCAAGGATCCTGAGGAAGCCTCGGCGGGTGGCCGCTGATGGCCACGACCGAGGACCGTGTCGTAGACGCTTCCGAGGTCGTCGCCGAGGTCTCACGCGGCAACCTTCTCACCGAGGAGATGGTGCTGAACGTCGGACCTCAGCACCCGGCGACACATGGCGTGTTCCGCCTGTTGGCAACGCTCGATGGCGAGGTGCTGGTCAATGCTGATCCCGTGATCGGTTACATGCACCGCGGTTACGAGAAGCTGGTCGAGGCCAGAGACTACCGTCAGATCACCAACCTGGTCTCTCGCATGGACTGGCTCTCAGGAATCAACAACGAGCTGCCGCTCGCGCTGGCGCTCGAGACGCTAATGGAGATAGAAGTGCCTCCACGTGCGCAGTACATGAGAGTTGCCATGTGCGAGATGAACCGAATTCTCAACCACCTCATGTTCTTCGCCTCATTCGGCGCCGAGCTCGGCGCCATCACTCCCACGTTCTATGCGTTTCGTGAGCGCGAGGACATCCAGATGGCTATGGAGATGACCACCGGGGGCCGTATGCACTTCGGGTTCTTCCGGCCGGGCGGCTTGAAGGAAGATGCCCCTAAGGGTTTCTTTCAGCAAGCCCTCAAGGGAGTAAGGCAGGTCATAGAACGCCTGCCCGATTACGAGAACCTGTTGATAGGGAACGAGATTTTCAAACAGAGGACCGTGAATGTCGGGATTCTGCCGCAGGATGTCGCCTACTCGTTCGGAGTGTCGGGCCCCATCGCTCGAGGTTCCGACATCAGCTTCGACGTCCGCAAGGACGAGCCCTACTCGGCCTATGATCATTTCGATTTCAACGTCCACTCGGCCCCCAACGGTGATTGCTTCGATCGCTTCTGGGTCCTCTTGCACGAGGTCGTCGAGTCGGCCAAGATCGTCGAGCAGGCCATCGAGGGCATGCCGGACGGCCCCATCACGGGAAAGGTCCCTCGCGTTGTGCAGGCGCCCAAGGGAGAGGTTTATGTGCGCACCGAGAACCCTCTCGGCGAGCTCGGGATGTATCTCGTGTCCGACGGCGATCGTCGTCCCTACCGGCTCAAGCTCAGAACGCCTTCCTATTCGAACGTCTCGGCTCTCCCGTATGTGCTCAAGAACACTTACGTCTCGGACATGATTGCGATTCTGGGCTCCTTCTTCTTCGTCTTGGGAGACATCGACCGCTGATGCCCGAGATCATCCTCACCACCTGGCAGATACTGTTGGTGAAAGTGGCGGTGATTCTTGTTGTCGTGCCCATGGGGGCGCTGGTCGGCGGCTACGCCGAACACAAGGTCATGGCTCATCTGCAACACCGCCTTGGGCCGATGTATCCGGGCGGCTTCCATGGTTGGGCGACCACACTGGCCGATGGGATCAAGTTCTTGTTCAAGGAAGACATCATCCCGGCCGCCGCCGACCGGAAAGTCTTCAGCCTCGCCCCGGCCGCGATCATGGTGCCGATCATCATGGTCTACCTCGTGATCCCCATGGATCGCACCCTGGTGGTCGAAGATCTTGATGTAGGCATCTTCTATCTGCTTGCGATCTCTTCGTTGTCCACCATCGGGATCCTCATGGCGGGATGGTCGAGTGCCAACAAGTACGCATTGATCGGTGCGCTGCGATCTGCTGCGCAGCTGATTGCCTACGAGCTTCCCATCGTGCTGTCCGCCGCCGCGGTGGCCATGCTGGCGGGAACCCTGTCTCTCAACGGGATCGTCGAAGCACAGAACTTTCCCTTCGTTCTCTGGCCCCCCGGCATCGGCTTGGCGCTGTTCTTGGTGTTCGTGACCGGGGCGGTCGCGGAGATGACCCGTGTGCCGTTCGACATGCCGGTAGCCGAATCGGAGATCATCACCGGGCCGTTCACCGAGTACACCGGGATGCGCTACATCTTCAGCCACATGTTTGCGGAGATGGGTCACATGGTTGCTTTCGGGGGGATCGGAACGACGCTGTTTCTCGGGGGCTATCGTCCGATCATTCCCTGGGAACCGCTCGAGCTGATTCCCGGAATCGTCTGGTTCGTCGCCAAGACCATGCTGATGATCTTCTTGTTCTTGTGGATCAGGCCGACCTTTCCCCGTGTGCGTGAGGACCAGCTGCAGAAGTTCGCGTGGAAGTTCTTGATCCCCGTCTCGCTTGCGCTGATCTTGTTGACCGGCGCCTGGGTCCTCTACGTATAAACCGTCAATGGCGATCGACGAACGCAATCTCGACGAGGCGCGCAAATTGAATGATGCACGGAAACTTGATGATGCGCGCAAGCCCGGGTTTGGAATCGGGCTTCTCAAGGGGATGGCCGTCACTCTCAAGCATTTGTTCAAACACAACACGGTCATTCAGTACCCGGACGAAAAACAAGATCTTCCGGCGCGCACCCGAGGCGTCATCGCTCTCAAGGAAGAGAACTGCACGGTCTGCATGCTGTGCGCGCGCGAATGCCCCGACTGGTGCATCTACATCGACTCGCACAAGGAGCAGATTCCGGCCAAAAGGCAGGGCGGCCGGCCGCGCAAGCGCAACGTCT
>JALZJN010000175.1 GCA_030859735.1 Actinomycetota bacterium | reverse complement strand
CCCACTGCGGAAACTGCTCTGCGAGCAAGCGCTGCACGACTTGCAGGTGGATTTCGACTTCGTCCGGGTGGACGCTCGGCACTGTTACTCCTTTCGCGACGTCTCGACTCTTCGAACCGCGCAGGCGCCTATCGGCGCCGCGAGCTACAGATGAAGAGGAGTGCGCGTCATGTCGCCCCAAGTATGCACGACTCTCTGGCCGCTGAGCTGGTCTGCGTCCAAGCCTTGCCGGGGTGAGACGACTCGCCTGCGCCAGCGTTCGCGAATGACGCCTGAAGAAGTGAGGCTGGGATCTTCCGCGGCCGATGAGTTTTCGGTGGGCTGTCAGTCTTCTCGAATGCGGCCGGAGCAGGTCGCCCGAAACAAGGAGCCACCAGATGACCCGATACCTGATCTCGTTCGATGCCCACGCGATGGACCACATCCCCGATGAGGACATGCCCACCGTGGCCAAGGCCTCGCACGAGGTAGTCCAGGAGGCCCTGAACGCTGGCGTGTGGGTCTTCGGCGGCGGACTGGAAAACCAGAAAGCGACTGTCGTGTCCACCGACGGGACGGTCTCCGAGGGAACGTACCCGGAGGCCATCGGCGGGTTCTGTGTCGTCGACGTGCCCTCACGCGAGGAGGCGCTGGAGTGGGCTGCGAAGATCGCCGTCCCCTGCCGCTGCGCGCAAGAAGTCCGGGAGTTCATGCCCGACCCGGCCGTCGGGAACTGATCGGCACGTCGACGTATTCGTCTGGGCCAGTGTTCGGGAATATCCCCTGGCGCTGTCGTGACGGCCAGGCTGAGCGCTTACCGACGGGCCACGAAGATGTACTCACGGCTGTCGTCGTCGAGCGGTTCCCCGGCGAATCCGCCATAGAGAGCTTCGAGGCGCAGGCCCGCGACGTCGAGGAGCCCCAGCCATTCGTTCTTGGTTGCCCACCAGAGCGAACCGGTTCCACCATCGTCCAAGGTGATGTCGACTCGGTTATCGCTGACGCTGTAGTAGTTCGTGTGCGGCAGCGGCGTGTCGGCATGCTGGCCGTCTATGGCGGATGCGACGTGATGGTCGAAGGCGAACGCGTTCCAGGCGAAGCGGCCGTTAGACCGAAGCGATGCCGCGACCCGCTCGAAGCAGCGGCGACGATCGGCCCACGTGGGCAGATGCAGCAGAGACCGCCCAGGGCAGTAGATCAAGGCCGCCGGCTCCTCGATTTCAAGCTCCCGTATGTCTCCTTCACGCAGGTCGAGCTCGACTCCCTCCTCAACTGCGCGCACTCGAGCCTGCGCGAGCATCGCCGGCGAAGAGTCAATCCCTATTACACGCCTGCCCGTTGCCTGAGCAACCGGGATCGCAACGCGCCCGTTGCCAACTGCAAGCTCGACCAGTGGCCCGTCAGCATCACGGGCAAGCCCGACGTAGAACGGGACGTCAGCAGCGACGCTAGTGGACGACCAGTCCCCGTATCGGTCCGCCCAGCCGTCGTACCAGCTCGACATGGCAACACCAATCTACGCGCAAACGAGGCGGCGTTCGGCTGCCCGAGTGTGTGGGAATGTCCCTTGAGACGTAGGCTAGTGTTGGCCGAATGAAGACCTTCAACCTCAATAGCGACGAGTGGGACGCGACGAGGGATCGTGAGGGCTGGCGCTGCAGCGGCACGCTTGTCGGAGAACGGATCGGTGGTGAGCTACTCGGCGCGACCATGTCGCAGATCGAGCCTGGCAGCAGGCTCTGGCCCTACCACACGCATTACCTCAACGAAGAATGGGTGATCGTGCTCCGCGGCGAGCCGACCCTGCGCACGCCCGAAGGTGAGCAGGTCTTGGAGGAGGGTGACATCGTCTGCTTTCCGCGCGGCAAGACCGGTGCGCACCAGATCAGCAACCGAACGGACTCGCCTGTCCGCGTGCTCATGCTCTCCTCGATGATCCGGGGCGAGATCATCGAGTACCTCGACACCGGCAAGGTTCTCGCAAAGGACGTCGACGACGAAGACGTCATGTTCGCGAGGCCCGGACCCGCGGTCGAGTACTGGGAAGGCGAGGACTAGGCCAGGGCGA
>JALZJN010000162.1 GCA_030859735.1 Actinomycetota bacterium | reverse complement strand
TGGGAGCCGAGGGGATACGGACCGATGAAGACATCGCCAAGGTCTCACTGATCGGAGCCGGCATGAAGTCCCACCCGGGGGTGGCGGCCGACATGTTCGACGTGCTGTCCGAGCTCGGCATCAACATTGACATCATCTCTACGTCCTCGATCCGCATCTCGTGCGTGGTCGCCGCCGCCGAGGTTGAGCGAGCGGTGCGAGGGATCCACGATCGCTTCGAGCTCGCCGAAGACGCGATCCTGCGCGAGAAGCACCCTGTGACCGCCACCGATCAGATCCGGGCGGTCAGGGGCTAGTGCGCCGATGAAGCTGGTCGTGGTCGGTGCCACCGGCGCCGTCGGCACGGAGGTCCTGAGGATTCTCGAGCAGCGCAGCTTCGCCGTGGACGAGCTCGTCCCGGTCGCCTCGGCGCGCTCGGTGGGTCGCAGGCTTCCCTTCGGCGGCGGCCACGTCGAAGTGGTGGCCCTAGAGGAGTCGGTGTTCGAGTCGGCCGATATCTGTCTCTTCGACGTTCCCGACGACGTGGCGAGCGAATGGGGGCCGCGTGCGGCCTCGGCCGGGGGAGTCGTGATCGATAAGTCGGGGGCGTGGCGCATGGACGACTCGGTACCCCTGGTCGTCCCCGAGATCAACCCCCGAGCGGCCGCAGACCGGCCGCGAGGAATCATCTCGAGCCCCAACTGCACAACTCTGGCGATGGTGGTTCCGCTGGCGCCGCTGCATGCTCGAGCCGGTCTCGAGCGTTTGATCGTGGCCTCCTATCAGGCGACCTCCGGGGCCGGCAAGCCCGGAGTCGATGAGCTCTGGGATCAGACTCAGAGTGCCGCCAAGGAGGGCGAGCTCGTGCGGGCAGGCCTCGCCCGCGAGGTTCTCACGGCGGGACGGGCTTTCTCCCACCCCATCGCGCTCAACGTGCTTCCTCAGGCGGGCTCGTTCAAGGAGGGTGGCTTTACCTCGGAAGAGCTCAAGCTCTGCCACGAGACCCGCAAGATCATGGGCCTGCCCGAGCTGCGGGTCACGGCGACCTGTGTGCGCGTGCCGGTCGTCACCGGCCACGGTGTGGCAGTTCACGCCGAGTTCTCTAAGTCCCTCTCACCCGAGGCGGCGCGTTCGATCCTCGAGGGAGCGCCCGGCGTCGAGGTGGTCGACGATCCTGGGGCCTTCGCCTATCCAACTCCTCTGGAAGCGGCCGGGCGCGATCCTTGCTTCGTGGGGCGAATTCGGCAGGATCCCTTTGATGAAAGGGCGCTCGAGCTCTTCTGCATCGCCGACAATCTTCGCAAGGGGGCCGCGCTCAACGCGGTCCAGATTGCCGAGCTTGTCATCGCCGAGCGCTCCTAATTGCCGAGTGGTCGTGAGATGACCACATAGATCATCCTGCCACCACTCGGCCCGCTTTGAGTCGGGAAGGGGGGATTTGAACCCCCGACCTCGGCGTCCCGAACGCCGCGCGCTAACCAAGCTGCGCCACTTCCCGCAGCCACCTAGCATCCCATAACCAACTGGGCTCTCGGGATTTCTGTTCAAGCCGCTTTTCATGGCACACAGACCAATCCGTGCACGTCTCATCCAGGGAATGTCCTGTGGAAGATCGCACCCGACTGGGAGGATTCATGGGGGCCGAGACACACGTGCATGGTTGGGGCCGACGGGCGCTGGCATTATTCGAGGTGTTCGTGCTCGTCGCCTTGCTGGGGCTGCACGGGGCCGCAGCAGGCTCGGCAGTGGCAGGGAAAAAAGAGGACCGGCGGGCGCGGCCGGACGTAGAGCAGGATTGTCCGGCAGCAGAGGGGCTGGAGGCTCAAGCAGATCAGTCGATCGGCAGCGAGCCAGATCACCCGAGCGGGAGCGAGCCAGATCAGCAAGAGTCCGGCGAGGAGGAGCAGCCTGGCACCGGCGCGGACATCTGCGAGGAGGATGCCGATGCCGAGCTCGAGGACGACGGAGCCCACGACCGCGAGGCCGACGAACCCGAAGACCACCACGCGGATGACGACGAGGCGGAAGACCACTCCGGTGAGTCCGGCGAACAGTCCGGTGAGTCCGGTGAATCCGAGGAGCAGTCCGGTGAGTCCGAG
>JALZJN010000154.1 GCA_030859735.1 Actinomycetota bacterium | reverse complement strand
CACTCGTCTACGTGTCGTTGACCTCCCTCTTGGCACTGATCTACGTAGGTGGAGTGGTCGGGGTGGGCGGAGCTGTGCGCGGAGTCACCGGCGACGCCGACAACAGCCTGATCATTGCCGCCACCACTCTTGTGATCGCCGGACTGTTCCGACCCGCGAGAACCCGCATTCAGAGCTTCATCGACCGGCGCTTTTACCGTCACAAGTACGATGCAACTCTAACGGTCGAAGATTTCTCGGCCCGGCTGCGAAACGAGATCGATCTCGATGATCTGTGCGCGGATCTCGTGGAAACCGTCGGCTATACGATGCAACCAACTCAGGTTTCGATCTGGTTGCGGCGCTCGAGCTACGGCACCGTGGCGAATGTTGGTGAAAGGCCGCATAGCACCCAATCATGACCACTCGGGGGGGTGGTACCCCGTCTTCTCGAGATTCACATGCCGGAGCAGGCTGGCACTGCCAAGAGCCGGGGACGTTTGAAAGCCTCCTGCCTCCTGAGGCTCGTCCACTGTCGTGGCTGAGCCCCGTCCCCCTTATCAAGTCAAGAAACGATGTGCTTGTCGGACGGCTTGGAGATCCCACGAACGACGAGCGCAGGGGGTGGATAGAAGCTCAACTAGCTGCCGGAATCGATCCGGACCTCACGATCACGCGCTATGCCGATCGCGAGACGATCTCCTTTCTTCTGCTTGGAGATCCGGGTGAGGGTGACGCATCTCAGTACGCTGTGGTCCCGCCATTGCTGAACCAGGGAGGGGGGACTGACTTCATGATCATCATGGGGGACGTCGTCTACCCCGCAGGCGATGTCGACGATTACCGGAACAGGTTCTATCGGCCCTACAAGGACTACCTCACGCCGATCTACGGAGTTCCCGGCAATCACGACTGGTACGACGGTCTGCACGGCTTCATGCGCCACTTCTGCGGAAACCGGGGACGAGCAATCAGCTTCAAAAACCCCAACATGAGATCCAGCCGGTCTCGAGTCCTCAGACGAATCCTGTGGCGAGACCCTCGTAAGACAGACGAGGCTGAAGTCGAAAAGATGCAGCTGCTGCGGAGTCGCCCTGAACAGCAAGGCCAACAACCTGGTCCCTATTTCGCCGTGGACAGCGGACCACTTGTGATCGTGGGCATAGACACGGGCATCACCGGGGCGATCGACAGGGATCAGGCCGAGTGGCTGGTCCGCGTGTCGAGAGCGACTTCGAAGCCGAAGATCCTCGTTTCCGGAAAGCCCCTGTACGTCGATGGACGATACGTGCCCGGCGAAATCGAGGGCGGTGAGCGAACGGTGGATGACATCATCAAACTCCGGGCTCACAACTACCTGGCTGCCATCGGAGGAGACATCCACAATTACCAGCGCTATCCCGTCGCGCTCGAGGACGGGCGGACCATTCAGTACATAGTCAATGGAGGCGGCGGAGCCGGGGCCCAGGGCACGCACAAGGTCCCACGCATCGATCTTGCAGGGGTGAAGGAAAGCGACTTCCGCTGCTATCCACGCCGGGCCGACTCACTCGCGATCTTCAGCCGCAGCTACGACCGTCGTTTCGGGCGACTGCTGGGAGAACTTTGTATCCCGCCCGATCAGGCGGCCGCCCTGCTGGAAGAAAGACTTGGGATCACGCCTACGCGGCATGAAGATCGCAACACTTCGATCACCCGAGAGGCGCGTCGCGCCTTCGCCATCGTCGCCCCGCAAAAGGAACGTCTGCCCGGCCCTCTGCATGAGTACTTCGTCCAGTTCATGGACTATAACCATCCGCCCATGTTCAAGAGCTTCCTCCGGATCGACGCCTCAGAGGACGAGGTGTTGATTCAGTGCTTCGCAGTGACCGGCTGCAGGGAGCAGGAGAAGACCCCGCCCCTCGAGGACGCAGTTCGAGCGGAACGGGTCGAGGACGGCTCTTGGCGCTGGGAGCAAGGGGTTGTGTGACCAATCCACATCCCCCGGAGGTCGGCTGGGCTGCGTTCGCTATGTTGAGTTCTTCTCCGCCCCAGAGGCTTCGGTGCGACCGGCGGTCACGCGGTTGACGACCCACAGCACCAAGCCGATGAGGAGCAGAAGGCCGGCTCTTCTGTAGACGGCCGCCTCCTGTTGCGTCAACAGTACGAGGCAGGCAATGGCTCCCAAGACGGGAAAGATGGTGGGGGCATTGAAGTGTTCGTGGTCGACGGGAGATCGTTTGCGAGCTACCAGACAGGAGATGTTCACCATGGCGAAGACGGCTAGTAGCAGAGCGACGGTGGTGGAAGCTAGCACCTCGAGGTCGCCGGTGATGATTAGCGCGAACGCCAAAAGCGTTGTGAGCACGATCGCAATCAACGGCGTGCGACGCCCCTCGTGAACCTTGGATAGAAGTGGGGGAATCACGCCCCGACGGGCCATCCCGTAGGTCAGGCGAGATGCCATCACCATGTTGAGCAAAGCAGTGTTCGTGATGGCAATCAGCGCAACGAGCGAGAACAACTCAAGGGGAATGGGAAAGTCACTGACCTCCACGACCTCGAGCAGCGGTGCATCGGAACCGCTCAGCGCTGCGGTCTCGACCACCATCGAGGCTGTGAAAGCAACTAGGAAGTAAATGATCGCAGCTATTGTCAACCCCCCGAACAATGCTCGCGGGTACACCCTGATCGGGTCGTTGGTTTCCTCGGCCACGTTTACAGAATCCTCGAAACCGATGAGCGCATAGAAGGCGAGCGTGGCACCGGCGAGAATCGCCAAGGGAATGTTGGCTCCCTCTTTGAACTCCATGGCGCGGCCGGGATCTCCGTCGCCCGAGATCAGTGTGATGATCCCGATCAGAATGATGATCACCAGGCCACTGGCTTCAATTAGCGTGAATACCGAGTTTGCCTTGGAGGACTCGGAGATCCCGCGGAAGTTGATGACGGCTACCACCGTGATGAATAGGAGAGCGACGAGAAGCACGGGAAGCTCGATAAACACGGACAGGTAATCGGTTCCAAAAGCCTGGGAAGCGGCGCTGGCGGATGTGACACCCGACATCACCACTGCGAATGCGACCAGGAAGGTGACAAGCGGGATACCGAAAGCCTTGTCTACATAGAGGGCGGCGCCCGCCGCCTCAGGATACTTGGTGACGAGCTCGGCATACGAGAAGGCAGTCAAGAAAGCGAGAGTGACGGCGACCATGAGAGGTACCCAGATTGCGCCGCCTACTTCGCCGGCAACATCTCCGGCAAGCACATAGATGCCGGTTCCGAGAATGTCGCCGAGAACGAAGAGCATTAGAACCCTAGGAGATATGACCCGACGCAGGCCGCCTCTTTCCTCCGAGGTTTCGCCGCCGCGGTGCTCCCCTTCTCTGTCCCCCATCACGCCCCCTCAAAACGGTCGGACTGAAAGAGGGATCATAGCCGGGTGCCTCCGGCGGTGCAGAGGCACTATCTGGGTCGCCGGACCTTGCCTTGCTGTAGGCCTGAGGGAGCCGGCCGAGGACACGCTGGTCCATCCCGGCGGCGTGGGGTGCTGATATGCTGGCGGGCCCCATTATCTGCCATGATCATGCCGTAACGGCGTGAGGGTTCGCAACAGGATGCGCGTTTGGCGAGGGAAGCCGGAACATGTCTCTAACTGGTTAGTCCGGCTGAGGAAGCAGAGCGCCGATCAGCGCGTCCGCAATAAAGCGGCCGTATCTCTCGTTGGTCCATTCTCGCTGTATTACGAGCAGGTCGTAAAGCTCCACGGAGTTGTATGTAAACAGGATATCCGTTGCATCCTCGATGGACATATCCGTGCGAAGGTGTCCTCCCTCGTGCAGCTCGCGGGCGAAGTGAGTCATGCCGGTCAATCGCTCTGTCAACATCTGATCCCACATGCGGGCCGCCTCACGGTCGGAGACTGCAGCACCCCGCATCAGCAGCTGAAGTGCCGAAGCTCGCGGACCCGCCTCTGAGAGGTGCTCTCCGTAGATCGCTAATTTGCGACGAGGATCCGGCTCGGCTCTGATGCGCCGGACCAGGTCTCGCTCGAGCATGGGTATGGGTTCGTCATCGCCCACGATCGCAACGTCGAAGACCGCCTTTAGCAGCCCTGTCTTGTTGGCGAACCCCTTGTAGATGGTTTCGACCGACACCCCCGCTGCCGCGGCAACCGCCGGCAGCGTCGTTTCGGCGTAACCGCGATCGAGGAACAGTCTCCGGGCGGCGTCCAGGACCGCCCGCCGGGTCTGGCGTGCTTGTTCCCGGCGCCGGCTTGAGTCGTATTTCCGGGACTTGACGTGTCGCTCCTTTCGATACATAATACTGTATTGGTTACTGGCTATCGTACTCGATAGCTGGAGAGAGAGGAGGAAATGATGCCGTACGCCTTTTTCTACGACGTCCCCGGGGACGAGCGGATGTATCAGAAGGTCAAGGAGCAGATAGGGGAGGAACAACCGAAGGGTCTCGTTCTCCACCTGGTGGTGAAGCGCGAGGACGGTTTGCGCCACTTCCATGTGTGGGAGTCGAAGCAGCAATGGGAGCGCTTCCGGCAGGAGCGCGTGGCTCCTGCGGTCAACAAGGTCTTGGCGGCGGTTGGCGTGACGGAGCCCCCTCCCCGCCCTGAGGCCGAGGAAATGGAGTTGGTCGATCTCACGACGAGCTCGTAGGAGGCCGGGGCGTCGTCGAACGCGTCGGGGCGGCCAACAGGTGCGCCCGTAATCGCCACCTCCCCAAGGGCACGCGGTGGGGTGCGTCTGCGCACGGCAGCTCACGGCGGGCCCCGCCATTGGGCCAAGGGACCGAGCTTGCCCGCTTTGCGGTCTTTCTCTGTCTTGGTCCTATGACACGAATAGCAGCGAGGGTCGAGGTTCGCCACCGACGCCGGGCCGCCGGAGCAGTGGGGTTCGAGGTGATCGTTCTCGGTCTGGAAACGCTTGCCGCAGTCTACGCACTTGACCCCGTCGAACTCGGGGGTGGGTCGCCTAACTCTAGGGCAACGAGTACCTCAATGGGAGTGGAGCGACTCCAGCGCCGGATGTGACGGAGATCGGTGCCGTCGTAGAACACCCCGGTGAGAAAGGCATCTTCGCCGATCTGCCTGGCGACCTCGGGGGACACCGGGCCGACTCCGGGAATCTTGCACACTTCGGCCCCGGTCGCTTCCGCTCCGTCGCCATCTCGGACATCGTTCCACCCTCGGGCAGCCACTTCATGGCTCACGACCACGACCAGGTCTGGGCGGCGGGGGCGGGCGCTGCCGCTGGTGCCGGAAAGCAGACTCGCATAGGCGTCTGCGAGGTGGCGCTCGAAGGGCTCGCCGTAACCATCCTTTTTCGCTTTTCGACACAGCCGGGCGGCCTCTGCCTCGGCCCGGTTCACAATTGTGCGCCCGATATGGGGCTCTAGCACCAGATGAAGATTGATCATGCCGAGCCGGTCTTGATATTTGCGAGGGGAGCGCGCCTGGTGCTGGCGCTCGGCCAAGCCCCGGCTTTGCTCCGCTTCCAAGACGACCCTTCGGGCCTTGTCCTTGAGCACCTGAAAGGACTCGTCCGAGGCCACCTGAAGCAGTTCAGAGCTTGAGCCGGGGCGGGCTCGCTCGGCCGTGGCGATCTCACTTGCCTGATCGAAGGAGATGTCTCCCGTCTTGAACGCTTCTCGGACTTGATCGGCGTCGGCAAGGTCCCTTGCTGTATCCAAGGTTGCCTTCGCCTTGCCTATGGAGGTGCCACCGGCGCGTGCGACTTCAGCTGCCTCGTTGATTCTGCTCGCCAGCGCCGTTTTTCCGTAGGTCGCCATTTTCTCGAGCTGTGCGTATTGCTCGAACGCTTCCTTGACCTGATCCGCGCTCAATAGCTCGGGTTGTAGATCGAGGTTGGCCTTGGC
>JALZJN010000128.1 GCA_030859735.1 Actinomycetota bacterium | reverse complement strand
TCGCTGAACCGCGGGATCCTGCTTACGCCCTTCCACATGATGGCGTTGATGTCGCCTCAGACAACGGCTGCAGACGTCGACTTCCACTCCGAGGTGTTCGAGTCGGCCGTAGCCGAGCTCGTCGGCTGACCAGTTCCCCCCGTACTGACCAAACCCAAACCAACTCTGAGTGACATTGGGCTCGGGGAACGAGCTCTATGTCGAACAGAGTGACAACGGGCTCGCCTTCGGCAGGGGCCCGCGCCTACTTCGAGACGATGCGAAACAGCGTTCCCGAGCCGAGGTCTGTCAGATAGAGCTCGCCGGCCTCGTCTGTTCCGAATGAGCTCACCGCCCGCTCGGACTCGAGCAGGCGCACGACACCGGCCCCCGGTTCCGCGGCGTCGAGACCCCATATCGTCCCCGAGCAGTAGTCGGAGAAGAAGTAGACGCCCCTCAGCGCTCGCTGGGCGCGGCCCCGGTAGACGTAGCCACCGGTCACCGAGCAACCGAGGTCGTGCGAGTACTGGGCGGCCGGAAGCTCGAGCTCGGAGCGGTTGCAGCCCGAGGGTGGTTCGTAGCAGGCGTTGCCCTCCATGACATTCCATCCGAAGTTGACGCCACGGCCCCCGCCCGAGTTATCTATCTCTTCGAGCTCAGTCTGCCCCACGTCTCCGATCCACAGCTCTCCTGTGGCCGCATCGAAGCTGAAGCGCCACGGGTTCCTGAGCCCATAGGCCCAGATCTCCGAACGCGCCCCGTCGCGGCCGGCGAAGGGGTTGTCGTCGGGGATCCCGTAGGGGAGGTCGCCGGTCGTGGCGTCGACGTCTATGCGCAGCAACTTTCCGAGCAGCGTCCCGAGGCTCTGTCCGTTGCCCATGGGGTCGCCGGCGCTGCCCCCGTCCCCGGTGGCGATGTAGAGGTGGCCGTCGGGGCCGAAGGCGAGCGCTCCGCCGTTGTGGTTCGAGAAGGGCTGATCGATCGTCAGCAGAACGCGCTCCGAGGAAGCGTCGGCGCGGCCCCCCTCTCCTTGGTACTCGGCCACCACGGTGTTGCCGTCGAGGTCCGTGTAATTCACGAACAGACGCCCGTTGTCCTCGAAGGAGGGGTGGAAGGCGAGCCCTAACAGGCCCTGCTCCGCTCCGACCACCACCCGTTCGGAGAGGTCCAGAAAGGGCTCGGCCTGCACCCGGCCCCCGGAGACGATCCTGACGGCCCCGGTCTGCTCCACGACGTAGAGGAGCCCGGAGCCGTCTCCTGCGTGGGTGGCGTAGAGGGGTTGCTCGAAGCCTGCAGCCACCTCTTGTAGCTCGATGCCGATCTCATCGAGGGCCGGCCGCTTGCCCTCCGAGTTTTCCGCCGAGGGAGAGGCCCTGTCCGGCTCGGTCTCGGGCACGGATGGGGGCGAACTCGATGAGCAGGCGCCCAGGACCAGCGCTACGAGCAGGGCACGAGAAAGGGATCTCACGATGGCTATGACTAACCGAAGTCGGCGTATAGATGTCCCCACGGGCGGGGGGACAAGCATCACCCGAATGGGGGTCTGTTTTCCCCCGAATGGGGGATGGCGGGCGTGGGGCGTGCGGGGTACAAAGTCCCTGTTGGGTCGGCCACAGGGATCCCCTCCGAAAGAGGGGGTCCCGACGGCACCGGCCGGTCCGCATACAACTTGCTCACCCCGAGAGGCTGAAGGCCTCAGACGCCGCAGGGCCCCCACCGTCGTCTGAGGCCTTCGCCGCGCCCGGCTCTAGGGCGCCGAGTGGTGGTGAGGTGAGCATATAGAGCATCTGGCCACCACTCGGCAGGCAGTTCCGCCTTTATGTTGGCCGGGTGGACCTATTCGAGGGGCTGAACCCCCAGCAGATCGACGCGGTGAAAGCCGTCCGAGGGCCGGTGTGCATCCTCGCCGGAGCAGGCTCGGGGAAGACCACCACGATCACCCGCCGGATTGCCCACCAGGTGAGCTCGGGCGCCTTGGAGCCCGCGTCGATACTCGCGGTGACCTTCACCGACAAAGCCGCCGGAGAGATGCGCGCCCGGCTCGCCGCTTTGGGCGTCACCGGGGTGCGGGCTCGCACCTTCCACGCCGCGGCCCTCGCGCAGCTGCGCCACCTCGCCGCCGAGCCGCCGGGAGACATCCTGCCCTCCAAGGGACTCCCCCTGCGCCAGCTCGCCAACCGTCTGCCAAAGCCCTATCGCTTTCGCCCGGCCATCGACCTCGCCACCGAGATCGAGTGGGCCAAGAACCGCCGCATCCGGGCTCACGACTACCTCGATCGCCTCGGTGCACACGAGCCGCCCATTCCCGCCGAGCTGATGGCTTCCCTGTTCACCAAGTACGAGGAGGGCAAGACCGAGCGCGGCTTGATCGACTTCGAGGACCTCTTGGAGCTGGCGGTGGGCATGTTCGAGAACGACTCCTATGCCAACGAGCGCTTTCAGGGCCGCTACCTCGCCTTCACGGTAGACGAGTACCAGGACGTCAACTTGCTGCAGCAGACTCTGTTGGGATTGTGGCTGGGGGAGCGGGACGACCTCTGTGTGGTGGGCGACGACTATCAGTCGATCTACGGCTTCACGGGGGCGAGCGCTCGCTACCTCCTGGAGATGCCGGCCCGCTTCGCTCGCACCAAGGTGGTCCGGCTCGAGAAGAACTACCGTTCCACGCCCGAGGTGCTGGAGACCGCCAACCGGCTGGTGCCCCAGCTGGGGGGCGCGGAGAAGGTGCTGGAGGCGGTGCGGGACTCGGGACCGTCGCCGGCGATAGAACTGCTCTCGAGCCCCGAGGGAGAGGCCTCCTGGATCGCCGGGTCCGCCGAGCGGCTTCACGAGCAGGGAATCGCCTACGAGGACATGGCCGTCCTCTACCGGGTCAATTACCGCTCGGAGGACTTCGAGGAGGCCTTTGCCGAGCGCAGCATCCCGTTCCAGGTGAAGGACGGCTCCTTTCTGACGCGCCCCGCCGCCCGCCGCATGCTGGGCGCGCTGGGCAGGCGGGGTTCGAGCGATGTCGCCGAGCGCGTGTCGCAGCTTGCCCGCCGCGACGGCTTCGTCGAAGAGGTGCCCGACGACGTAGGTGGACAAGAGCTGACCCGCCAGAAGGACCTGGCTCGCCTCGTCCGTCTGGCCCGGCAGTTCGACGAGGGGGGTGGGACCGTGGCCGAGTTCGTGGCCGATCTCAGGGCCCGCTTCGGCTCCGAGGGCGAGGGTAGGGGAGTGAACCTGCTCACCTATCACCGCGCCAAGGGCCTCGAGTTCGAGGCGGTGTTTCTGCCCCGCCTGCTTGAAGGGGAGCTCCCCTTCAAGCGCTCGAAGACCGCGGAGGCCCTAGCCGAGGAGCGCCGCCTGTTCTACGTGGGGATTACCCGGGCCAAGACCCATCTCACACTCAGCTATCCGCCGAACGGGTCCCCGAGCCGGTTCCTCGCCGAGCTCGACGTCACCCCGCAGCCCACGGCGGCGGTTGCTCTAGGGGCGCGTGCGGAGGCGACCGACGCTTTCAAGGCGCTGCGGTCGTGGCGGGCTCAGCGGGCGCGAGCCGACAACGTGCCCGCCTACGTCGTCTTCCACGACAGCACGCTCGAGGAGATCGCCCGCCAGAACCCCAGCTCACCCCGCCAGCTCGCGGGGATCTCGGGTATAGGGCCGACCAAGCTCGAGCGCTACGGGGCTGAGGTGATCTCGGTGCTCGGCGAGCTCGAGTAGGACACAACACATCCCGGCCCCGCCAACGCCTTATTACCGGGTGGCAAATGGACACGGTGTGCGGCTACCCACCAAAAAACGTGTGCATAGGTCCACGGTGTGCTTTTGCCACCCTTCTGCTCCGGCCCAAAGCTGCCATTTAGGCGAGCGCGACCAGCCCCAAGAGATCCTCGTCCCAGTAGTCGAGCTCCCCTTCGGGCATCATCAGCACCCGGTCCGGCTCGAGAGCCGAGACGAAGGCGGTGTCGTGGCTGACCACGATCATGGTGCCCGGCCACTCGCCCAGGGCCCCGGCGATCGCCTCGAGCGAGGGAGGGTCGAGGTTGTTGGTCGGCTCGTCGAGCAGCAGGACGTTGTGGCGCCCGGCGACGAGCTGGGCCAGAGCGAGCTTGGTCTTCTCCCCGCCCGAGAGCGTGCCGGCGTCCTGGAAGGCGAACTCTCCGGGCAGCCCAAAGCTCCCGAGCAGGCTTCGCAGCTGCTGATCTGACGCTCCGGACTGTGCCTTGAGGTGGGAGAGCACCTCGCGGCCCGCCTCGATTCCCTCGTGCTCTTGGGCGTAGTAGCCGACGCTGACGCCCGTTCCCCACGACAGTGCGCCGGCCGTGGGCTCGGTGCGGCCGGCAAGGATGCGCAGCAGACTCGTCTTTCCGGCGCCGTTCAGCCCCATGATCAGCAGCCGCTCGCCGCGCCCGACGTCGAAGGCGATGTCCTCGAACACCGGCGGCCCTCCGTAGCGCTGGGCCAACCCGTGTGCTTTAAGCACCACCTTGCCGGCTCGCGGCGGTTCCGGAAAACGGGCGCGCATGGCGCGCTCGGCCCCCTTGGGGGCCGTGACCGCTTGGTCCTTGAGCTTCTGGACCCGGCTGTCGAGCGTCTTGGCAATACGGGCGCGCTTCTCGGTCTGGTGCCGCATCGAGTCGGCGAGGTCCTTGAGCCGCTTGATCTCGGCATGCTGTCGGCCCGAGAGCTTGGCGAGCCGCGCCTCGTCTGCCTTGCGGGCGGCTCGGTAGTGAGAGTAGGTGCCGCGGTACTCGGCGAGCTCGGCCCGGTCGAGGTGAAGAATGCGGGTGATGGCCTCGTCGAGCAGGACGAGGTCGTGACTGACGACCATCAGGGCGCCGCGGTAGCCCTTGAGGAACTTCATCATCCACGCCCGGGCGTCGTTGTCGAGGTGGTTGGTCGGCTCGTCCAACAGGAGCACGTCGCTGCCGGCGAACAGGATGCGGGCGAGCTCCACCCGGCGACGTTCTCCTCCCGACAGGGCGTCGAGCGGCAGATCGAGGCGGCCGGCCGGCACGCCCAGCCCGGCCGCGATGCTTCGGGCCTCCGCCTCCGCCGAATAGCCCCCGGCGAAGCGGTAGTTCTCTTCGGCGCGCGCAAAGCGGGCGACGTTGGTGTCGCTGACCCGCTCCTCCAGCTTCAACCGGAGCTTCTCGAGCCGCACTGCGGCCTCATCCAGCCTGCGGCCCGAGACGATGTGGGTGACCCCGGTCACGTGTGTAACCGAGGCGCGGATGCGGGGGTCCTGGGGCAGGTAGCCGAGCGCCCCCTTTATTACGGTCCGCCCTCTCACCGGTGGAGCCTCTCCGGAGAGTGCCCTCAGCAGGCTGGTCTTGCCGGCGCCGTTGCGGCCCACCAGGCCCACTTTGTCGCCGGGCTGCAGCGTGAAGGACGCGCCTTCCAGCACCGTCTTCCCGGCAACCTCTACCTCGATCTCTTGCGCCTG
>JALZJN010000073.1 GCA_030859735.1 Actinomycetota bacterium | reverse complement strand
TCTTCCGTCCGGTGGACTTCTTCCGTCCGGTGCTCTTCTTGCGGGCGGTGGACTTCTTCCGTCCGGTGCTCTTCTTGCGGGCGGTCTTCTTGCGTCCTGTCGACTTTCTGCGCCCGGTGCTCCTCTTGGGCTGGGCGGGTAAGACCGTCACCTCCTCACGGACGACCGTCTCGACGTCAGGATCGTCCGCGCGCACATCTGGAATGGCGATCTCACGCTGTGTCGTAAGCCCGGTCTCCGCGTCCTCTGCCGACAAGAACGGTTCTCGGGTGACGTTTCCCCCGTCCTCTGCCTCTTGAGACATCGCTCCCCTCCCCTGCCTGTCAATGGGCCCGGCAACTCAGCCGGGCACTTCCCGATAACGAAAGACCAAACAAAGTTCAAATGCAAGTCTTTTCAGGGTTGGGTTTTGGTCTGAACGGAGAAATAGCTTCTATGAATCAGTCCAACAAGTTCCTGCGCATCTATCTCAACGACCATCTCGCAGGCGCGACCGTCGGGGTAGAGCTCGCAAGGAGATCACAGAAGAGCAACAAAGGCACCCCCTTGGGCGACTATCTAGCTGAGTTCGTGGCGGACGCTTCGGCCGACAAGGCGCAACTCGAGCAGATCATGGACTCGGTAGGCGCCGGCAGGAGCATCCTGAAGTCCCGGGCTGCCTGGGTAGCCGAAAAAGTGGGCCGCCTGAAGTTCAACGGCCAACTCACCGGCTACTCGGATCTAAGCCGCCTCGTCGAACTGGAAGGACTGGTGATCGGCGTGACGGGAAAAGTCAGCTTATGGCGCAGCCTCCTGGAGGCCTCCTCACCCTCGCGACGGCTGCCTGCAGACCTGCAGGCGTTGTTGCGGCGCGCACAGGATCAACTCGCCGAGCTTCAACGCCTTCATCAGGAGGCGGCCGCCCAGGCGTTGGGGCCGGGCTAGAGACCCGGACTGGGCCCGGCCTCAAAATCGATCTCGAAGCGAGCTTCAATCAGCCAGAGATTTCGGCGCACACATGACGGACACAGGGCAATAGCTTCATTGTCCTTGTCGGGCATCTCCTCCCACCCCAGCGGAGCGATGCCGTGACGGCGGATGGCAGAAGCTCCGCAGGACGAGCAGAACACGCGATTGCGCAGCCCCCCAGGACGACGTTCCACGGCTATGGTCGCTTAGTTCTCGGCCAGGTCGACCCGAGCCATCGCAACCCGCAGCTCGGCCTCGGCGGCATCATCGTCTCGTTCGTCACGCTTCCGGCGGGCTTCCTCGAGGAGCTCCCGCGCCCGCGAGGCATCGATGTCGTCCGCAGGTTCGGCACCGTCGGCAAGCACGATGACGTGGTAGTCCTCGACCGAGCCAGACGACTCCAAAAAACCTCCGGGGACGAAGAAGACATCGCGCGAATCACCGGATACCACCGTCACCTTCCCCGGCACCAATGCGGCCAAGAAGGGGATATGGCCCCGCATTATGCCGAACTCCCCCTCCGGGGAGCGCGCTATCACCAGATCCGCTTCCCCGTCCCACACGCTGGCCTCGGGGGAGACGATGCTTACATCCATCTCTCTACTTTCCCTGACGGCATCAAGCCTAAAGTTCCTTGCCTCTGGCAACCGCCTCTTCGATTCCGCCCACCATGTAGAAGGCCTGCTCGGGAAGGTCGTCGTGCTCACCTTCGGCGATGGCCTTGAAGGAGGCGATGGTCTCGTCCACCGGCACGTACTTTCCCTCTATGCCCGTGAACTGCTCAGCCACGAAGAACGGCTGTGACAGAAACCTCTGGATCTTCCGGGCGCGCTGGACCGTAATCCGGTCTTCTTCGGAGAGCTCGTCTATGCCAAGGATGGCGATGATGTCCTGAAGGTCCTTGTAACGCTGCAAGATGCGTTGGACTGTCGTGGCTACCTCGTAATGCTCCTCTCCGACATAGCGCGGATCGAGGATCCTCGAGGTCGAGTCAAGCGGGTCGACGGCAGGATAGATGCCCAACTCGGAGATCTGACGTGACAGCACCGTCGTCGCATCGAGGTGGGCGAATGTCGTGTGCGGAGCAGGGTCGGTGATGTCGTCTGCCGGTACGTAGATCGCCTGCAGAGAGGTGATCGATCGGCCCTTTGTCGACGTGATCCGCTCCTGGAGCTCACCCATCTCCTCGGACAAAGTCGGCTGGTAGCCGACCGCGCTGGGCATGCGACCGAGCAACGTCGACACCTCCGAGCCGGCCTGCACGAAACGGAAGATGTTGTCGATGAACAGCAAAACGTCCTGTCCCTCAGCATCGCGGAAATACTCGGCCATGGTCAGCGCCGACAGGGCCACTCGCAACCGAACTCCTGGGGGCTCGTCCATCTGCCCGTACACGAGGGCGGCTTTCTCCAAGACGCCCGATTCCTTCATCTCGACCCACAGGTCGTTGCCCTCGCGCGTCCGCTCGCCGACTCCTGCGAAGACCGAGACGCCGCCGTGCTCGGTCGCCACGCGGTGAATCATCTCGAGGATGACGACGGTCTTGCCGACGCCGGCGCCGCCGAACATGCCAATCTTGCCGCCCTGCACGTAGGGCTCGAGGAGGTCGATGACCTTGATGCCGGTCTCGAACATCTCGGTCTTAGGCTCGAGGTCTTCGAACTTGGGAGGCAGACGGCGGATTGGCCAGCGCTCGACATCGTCGGGAAGCTCCGAACCGTCGAGGGGCAGACCCAGGACGTTGTAGACGTGGCCGAGTACCTGCGGGCCGACGGGCACGCTGATGGGCGCCCCCGTGTTGATCACCGGGGTGCCGCGAACCAGCCCGTCGGTCTGCTGCATGCAGATGGCTTTCACGGTCGAATGGCCGACGTGCTGCGATACCTCGCCCGTGATCGTGTCGGACTTCTCGTCGATGGTGCGTTCCACCGTCAGGGCGAACCCGATTTCCGGCAGAGCATCCGGCGGAAACTCGACCTCCATCACAGGTCCGGTAACAGTCAGGATGCGCCCCTGGGCAAGCTGCTGTCCGTCGCCCGATCCGGACTCCGAAAATTCCTGGTCCTGCTCGAGACGATTCGAAGCTATTGCCATGTCACAGCCTCCTAGTTCGCTTCTTGCCCGCCGGAGGAGGCACCCGCTAGGGCTTCGGCGCCTCCCACGACTTCCATGATCTCGGTTGTGATCTCCGCCTGACGCGCCTGGTTGTACTCACGCGTCAGGTCCTCGAGGAGCTCCTCGGCATTGTCGGTCGCCGCCTTCATGGCGCGCCGCCGCGCCGCATGTTCGGAAGCTGAGGCCTCCAGCAGCGCCTGGTACACGGTGGCCTCGAGGTAGCGCGGCAGCAGGTAGTTGAGGATCTCCTCCGGCGCCGGCTCGAACTCGTAACCGGCGCGCCCGCCCTGGTCCTCGTCCTGGTCCCGGTCGAGCTCTTCGCGCGGCAGCGGGAGCACCTGGTTGACGACCACGCTCTGGCGCATGGCGGTCTCGAACCTGGTGTAGGTCAGGCGCACCTGATCAACCTCTCCTTTCGAGAAGGCATCGGCCGCAGCCTGCGCCACGGCACGGGCGTCGTCGATGCTAGGGCGATCGGAGACCCCGGTCCACGAGTCCGAGGTGTCGTAGCCGCGAAAGCGAAAGTACGACACGGCCTTCTTGCCGGTCAGGAACAGCCTCGCCTCCTTGCCGTGTTCGGCTATGTCCCGCTCGGTGGTGCGCAGGACGTTCGAGTTGTACGCGCCCGCAAGTCCTCGATCCGAGCTGACGACGATGTGACCGACGGTGGAGATGTCTTCTCGCTCGGCAAGGAGCGGATGATCGAGGGTCCCTGCATTCTGGGCGACCGACACCAGGAGGCGTCTCATCGTCTCCGCGTAGGGACGCGCAGCATCGACACGCTGCTGCGCCTTGATGATGCGCGACGACGAGATGAGCTCCATGGCGCGGGTGATCTTCTGGGTCGACTGGACGGACCCGATCCGGCGCTTGACGACACGGAGCTGCTCTGCCACCTAGCTCTTCACCTACGAACCGGCCCCGGATTCGTCGTGCGCCGAGTCGTCGGCGGCGTCCCTGCTCGCCTTGGCGCCGGAATCGCCGTCCTCGGAGGTGTCGGAAGCGTCTGTGTCGTCGCCGGCGTCGCCGGGTTCGGAGGTCCCGGGAACACCCTCTTCGGCGGCGACGGTTTCGACCGTACCGACCCGGTCGGCGAAGGAGTCTTTGAACTCGCTCACCGCGCTCTTGAGCCTCTCGGAGGTGTCGTCCTCCAGCTTGCCGGACTCCCTGATGGTGTCTCGAATGTCGTCGTGATGGGTTCCCATATGATCCAACAGCTCACGCTCGAACTCCTGCACACTCTCGACCGGGAGGTCGTCGGTGAACCCGTTTGTGACTGCCCAGATCGAGATCACTTGGTCCTGCACCGGAAAGGGCGAGTACTGCGGTTGCTTGAGGGTCTCGACGAGCCGGGCCCCGCGCTCGAGCTGCGCCTGTGACGCTTTGTCGAGGTCGGAGCCGAATTCGGCAAAAGACTCGAGCTCTCTGAACTGGGCGAGGTCAAGTCGCAAGCGCCCAGAGACCGACTTCATAGCCTTTGTTTGAGCGTTCCCGCCGACCCGAGAGACCGATATACCGACATTGATTGCCGGCCTTACGCCCGCGAAGAACAGATCGGTCTCGAGGAAGATCTGGCCGTCGGTGATCGAGATGACGTTGGTGGGGATGTAGGCGGAGACGTCGCCGCCTTTGGTCTCGATGATCGGCAGCGCAGTCAGAGATCCGCCCCCGTTCTCATCGGACAGACGAGCCGCCCGCTCGAGGAGGCGGGAGTGGAGGTAAAACACGTCACCGGGGTAGGCCTCACGGCCCGGGGGCCTGCGCAGCAACAACGATAGCTGCCGGTAGGCGATGGCCTGTTGCGAGAGGTTGTCGTAGACGATGAGCGCGGCCTCGCCGTTCTCCATCCAGTGTTGTCCCATGGCGCAGCCCGAGTAGGGAGCGAGGTACTGGAACGGCGCGGGGTCCGAGGCAGCCGCGTTGACCACCACCGTGTACTCCATGGCGCCCGCCTCCTCGAGGGCGCCCACAACCTCGGCGACGGTGGAAGCCTTCTGCCCAACCGCCACGTAGATGCACTTGACCTGCTCGTCCGTGGTCCACGCCTCGCGCTGGTTGATGATGGTGTCGACCGCAATCGCCGTCTTGCCCGTCTGGCGGTCGCCGATGATGAGCTGGCGCTGACCCCGGCCGATCGGCGTCATCGCGTCGATCGCCTTGATGCCTGTCTGAAGGGGCTGATTGACGGCCTGACGGGCCGTTACCCCGGGGGCCTGAACCTCGAGCGGACGGCGCTGGTCGGTCTCGATCGAACCTTTCCCGTCCAGCGGAGCACCAAGGGCGTCGACCACCCGCCCCAGCAGCTCGTCTCCCACCCCGACGGAAAGGATCTGACCGGTCTGCTTGACCGGCTGCCCTTCTTCGATGTGTGAGGCCTCCCCCAGGATCACGGCGCCGATCTCGTCGACGTCGAGGTTCATGGCGAGGCCCATCACGCCACCTTCGAACTCGAGCATCTCGTTCGCCATGGCGCGCGGCAGGCCGGAGACGCGGGCGATTCCGTCGCCCACCTCCCGCACCCGTCCGACCTCTTCGCGCTCCAGGGACGGCTGGAACTCGGCAAGGTGACGCTGCAGCACGGTGGTGATGTCCTCCGGGCTGATCGAAAACTCTTTTTGTGCCACTTAAGACCTCACTTGCTCTCTGAGCTGCTCGAGACGACGCCTTACGGTGCCGTCGAAAACCGTGTCTCCGATCTTGGCCACGACTCCACCCATTACGGACGGGTCGACGATGACCTTCAACTCGACGTTCAGGCCGGTCGCCTTCGAAAGGCCGTCGGCAAGCTGCGCCCGCTGCTCATCGTCCAGTGGAATTGCGCTACGCACCTCGGCAATTGCGGCCTGGCGTGATTCGGCCACGAGCTCGCTGAGCCGGGCGAGGATCTCGGGCAGCAGCCTCCCGCGTCCCTGGTCGACCACGAAGGAGACAAGCCCGAGCGTCTGAGGCGAGGCCTTGTCGCCTGCGAGCTCTTCGAGCATGCCCCTGCGGACAGAGCTGTCGACCGCTTGATCCGACAGAGCCCGTTTGAGCTCGTAGTTGGATTCGAGCACCTTGCCGAAGCGGTAGAGCTCATCCTCGACCCGGTCGAGCTCACCCTCCGCCCGCACGAGCCGGAAAAGCGCCTCCGCATACCCCTCTACAAGCTGGTCATCGGCCATCAGGCGCTGTTGCCTCCGTTGCTGCCGGGCATGCCGCTTACTTCCTTGATGTAGGCATCGACGAGCTCCCGCTGAGAGGAGCCGTCGAGCGAACGGCCGACGACCTTCTCGGCCAGCTCGATCGAAAGGTTGGCGACGGTGGCCTGCAGCTCCTGCATGGCCCGTGCCCTCTCCGAATCGATCTGTTCGCGGGAGCGACCGACTATTGCCTCTGCCTCTTTCTCGGCTTTGGCGATGGTGTCCTTTCGCACCTGCTCGGCCGAGCCCCGCGCCTCTTCGACGATGCGATTCGCCTCGGAGCGGGCTTCGGCGCGCTGCTTCTCGTACTGCTCCTTCTCGCTTTGCGCATCCTGCCGCGCTTGCTCGGCTTCCTCCTGCTTCTCTCGTATCGACTGCTCACGCTTTTCGACGGACTGACGCAGCCGGGGAAAGGCGACCCTCGAGAGCACGAAGGCAACTATCACAAATGACACAGCCCCCCAGATAAGCTCGGGGGTAGCCGGGAGAACCAGGTCGGTCCCCGAGTGCCCCCCTGACTCCTGCGCCAACAACACGGCGTCGCTGATAGCTGAGGGCACGGGCTAACCCCCCGCTCCCTGGAGGATGAACGACAGGACGAAGCCGATCAGGGCGAGGGCTTCGATCAATGCGAATCCGATGAACATCGTCGCACGCGTCTGCCCGGCCATCTCCGGCTGACGGGCGATTGCCTGGATGGCGCTCGAGAACACCATTCCGATCCCGACGCCGGGGCCGATGGCGGCGAGACCGTAGACCAGGGCCCCGGCGATCGCCGCAAGCCCCGTATCAGTCACTCCTGGCGCCTGGGCAAGCATGAGTGCTTCACTCATCTTCGTTCCTCCTCGCAGGTTCGATGTCTCTAGGTCCGATGATCACGCGGCTTCCCTAACTCCCTCGGTCTCCTGTTGTGCTTCGTGCTCTGATCTGTCGCGCTGCGGTTGGCCGTGCTCTTCTTCCTCCTCGTGCCCATGCATCGACTCGGAGATGTAGAAAGCCGTGAGCATGGTGAAGATGTACGCCTGGAGCGTGATGACCAGGAGCTCGAAGACGATCAACACGCAGGCCACCAGGAGAGTCAGGATCCCCAGCGGGAGCCCCACGAGGTCGCCTCCGAGGATGAACGTATCGGTAAACAGGAAGAAGATCGTGAGCAGGACGTGGCCGGCCATCATGTTGGCCAAAAGCCGGATCGCCAGCGTCAAAGGCCGGACGAAAAACACCGAGAACAACTCGATGAGCGCCAGCAACGGCTTGATCGCCAGTGGTACGCCCGGCGGAAACAGGGTGTTTACGAAGTATTTCAGACCCTGCTTGCGGACACCCACAATGTTGAAAACGACGTAGCTGAGCAGGGCCAGGAAAGCAGGTATGGCCATGCGTGAGGTCACAGGGAAGTTGATGCCCGGGACGATCTCGAGAAGGTTGCAGAAGAAGATGAAGAAGAACAACGAGGCGAGGAAGGGCGCGTACTTTATGCCCTCGGGCCCGATCACATCGATGGCGATCTGGTTCCGCACGAACATGTAGGCCTCCTCGGCCATCAACCCGATGCCTTTGGGGACCGCAGCCACACGCCGGGCTCCGAGCAAAAAGAACGCCATGCAGAGGATCGAAGCGAGGAACATGAGCAGAACGACACGGTTGATCTCGAACAACGTGCCGTCTAGCAGGATCGGGTCCCAGAAAAAAAGCTCGTTTACATGCAACTCCATACGGTTAGCTCCTTACTGTCGGGCGGCGGGTCGAGGCTCGTGGCTTGGACGTACGGTCCGGGCCATTCCTGGAACCGCCCGAAGCCTCCCACAGAACCAACACCAGGTGAGTCCCTGCCAGGCTTACGCCCGTCACGGGGAAGAAGACGAGATCCATTGCGTTCAGGATCAGCGCAATGCAGGTGACGAGGATCAAGCCGAGGACGAAGGTCGCCAGACCGACGGTCATGAGCAGCTCCGGATTCCTGTCGGCGGCGCCGCCGATGAGGCGCGCCGACAGCCACAGGTTGAGCAGCGCCATGGCGAGTCCGGCCACACCGGACCAGGCGTAAAGAGGTCCACCCCACAGCCACAATGCCGCCCCGAGGGCCGGCGCCAACCAGAGTCCTCGGCGGACCATGCGTGCGACCATTCGCACTTCGATCAAGACGGCCCTCTCTGCGTCGCGTAGTAGACGTGTAAGAAGCCACCGACCCAACCGGTGAGCGACCCGACGATCTGCCCCCACGGGTCCGTCCCCAGCCGGGAGTCGGCGAACCGCCCAATCAACCAGAACAAGAAAACCGCCCCCGCGAATTCGAAGGCGAGCGACATGCCTTTGGCTGCACCGGCGCTGGTGCTGTGGCTGAAGTCCACGAACGGCTTGGGTCGGGTGGCTTCGGTCCCTGGGGGCGCGCCGCCCTTGGGTCGCACGGGCTCCCGCGCGCCCTGATCCTCGCTATGCAACCCGTTCGATGGTCTGCTCACCCCGAAGGCCATCTCCATCGTCAGAATCTTCGCCTGCGACCGCCACCCGTTGATCTCCCAGCGGGCACATAGGCCCTGGCTTGTTGCCCCCATCTCGAACTACAGCGCACCAGCCGGCGAGGCCGGGGCCGGAAGCGGTTGCATCCTACCCCAGGCCGGTGCTTGTGAAAGATTTCACAAGCACCCTACAGCTTCGGCGCACAAGCAGGGCGCGCATCCAGCACAAGGCTCAGGGAGCGAAGTGCTCGTTGATCGCCTTGGTCAACACCGGGAAGAGCGTGTAGACCACTATCGCTGCGACTGCCAGGGGGAAGACGAAGATCAGATCCGAGCGCTCGAGAAAAGTGAACCCCAAACCCGCCCCCGCTGCAAGCGCCGACCACACGTACATGACGATGACCGCTTGACGGTGTCCATGGCCGAGGTCCATCAACCGGTGATGGAGATGCTCCTTGTCCGCCAGGAAGATGCTCTGCCGCCTCCACGCTCGCCGCGCGATGGCAAGCACCGTATCCAGGAACGGAATGGCGAGCACGCTCAGTGGGATGAGCAAAGGCACGTAGAGAAGGAAGCTGCTCGAGGTCACGAATGGAGCGCCTCCGACTCCCCCCACGGTGGCTGCCCCGAGCAGGAGGCCCAGCAGCATTGCGCCTGAATCCCCCATGAAGATTCGAGCGGGATGGAAGTTGTGGCGGAGAAACCCCAGGGAAGCTCCCACCACGATGATGGCGACGAGAGGCGCCGAAGGCCCGGGGCCCAGCGCCCCGGTCTGGAAGAGCTCGTAGACATAGACGAAGAACGACGCCGCTGCGATGGCGACCACCCCGGCGGCGAGACCGTCGAGGCCGTCGGCGAGGTTGACCGCGTTGATCATCACCAGGATCCAGGTCACCGTAACGATCACCGAGACGTCGTCACTCAATGAAATGGGGGTGTCGGGGGTGACGATGAACCTCACCTTTACTCCGGAGAGAAACAACAGACCCGCCGCGAACACCTGACCGGCAACCTTGACCGGGACGGGCAGGTCCCTCAGGTCGTCCACCGCTCCCAGCACAACGATGACAAGCGCGGCCGCCCCGATTCCCAGAGGCTCCGATGTGAGCCTGAAGACGGGGCCGAACCCCGGCAACAAGGCGGCCGCAACTCCGCCGCCAATTACGCCGATAAGGATCGCCACACCCCCAAGGGTCGGGGTGGGGCGCGCATGCACCTTGCGATCGTGGGGATAGTCGATGGCGCCGGCCTTCAGAACGAGCCAACGCACGAGCGGAGTGGTCACGAAGGTGATCACCGCGGCGATAGCACCGACGATCAGATAAGGGGTCATACGTCGGGATAGGGCTTGAATCGGGCCGTTAGCTCCGCCACGCGTCCGGCGATCGCGCCCTTGGAGTCGGGTGAGCCGTCCTTGACGACCCCTGCGATCATGCGGCCTACCTCTTCGATCTCGGGCTGCTTCATTCCGCAGGTGGTGACAGCAGGTGTGCCCAGACGCACCCCGGAAGCAACAAAGGGCTTCTCGGGATCGTAGGGGATCGCGTTCTTGTTGACCGTGATTCCCACCTCGTCCAAGCGGGCCTCCGCCTCTTTTCCGGTCACACCGGCAGGACGCAGGTCTACAAGCATGAGGTGATTGTCGGTGCCTCCGGACACGATCCTGAGCCCTTCCCCCTGAAGGGTCTCTGCGAGCGTCCGGGCGTTGGCCACGACCTGTTGGGAGTACAAGCGGAACTCCTCAGACGCAGCCTCGGTAAGGGCAACGGCCTTGGCCGCAATCGAATGCATCAGCGGGCCCCCCTGCCACCCGGGGAACACGCTCTTGTCTATGGCCTTCGCATGCTCCTGCTTGCACATGATCATTGCGCCGCGGGGTCCACGCAACGTCTTGTGCGTCGTGCTGGTAACGATATCGGCGTATTCGACCGGGTTCGGATGCATTCCTCCGGCAACCAGGCCGATGAAGTGAGCCGCATCCACCAAGAGCAGCGCCCCGACTTCGTCGGCGATGGACCGGAATGCGGCAAAATCCCATATTCGCGAATAGGCAGAGTAACCGGCGACGATCATTTTAGGACGTTCCCTCTTCGCGATCTCGCGCACCTCGTCTAGGTCGATGAGCTCGTCGTCTTGACGAACGCCGTAGGCCGCCACCCGCAAGAGGCGCCCCGAGAAGCTGACGGGCGAACCGTGCGTCAGGTGCCCGCCGTGAGCGAGGCTCATCCCCATGATCGTGTCGCCGGGCTCGAGGACGGCAAAGTAAGCGGCCACGTTGGCCTGCGCGCCGGCGTGGGGCTGGACGTTCACGTGCTCGGCGCCAAAAAGAGCCTTGGCCCTGTCGATCGCCAGATCCTCGGCCACGTCGACGAACTCGCAGCCTCCGTAGTAGCGCCTGCCCGGATATCCCTCCGCGTACTTGTTGGTGAGCGGCGTGCCGAGAACCGCCAGAACCGCCGGAGAGGAAAAGTTCTCGGACGCGATCATCTCAAGCTTCGAATTCTGCCGGCCCACCTCACCCAGAACGGCCTCGGCCAGCTCAGGATCGACCTTCTCGACGGCCGACCAATCCGCCCATCCCGGGTTGCTCACTTGGCGCTCTCCTGTTCCTCGATCTCGCCGATCTGGGCCAACCGCCGTTCGTGCCTGCCCCCTTCGAAGCCTTCCTCGAAGAAAACGTCGACAATTGCCAGAGCCAGCACCTCGCCCAATAGTCTGCCCCCCAACGCCAGGATGTTGGCGTCATTGTGACGTCTTGCGAAACGGGCGGTCCACTCGTCATGACAAAGGGCAGCTCGCGCACCGCGTACCTTGTTGGCCGCTATCTGCTCGCCCTGGCCGCTTCCCCCCACCACGATGCCCTTGTCGGCTTCACCCCGCACGACGGCTCGCGCGACGGCGGCGCAGAAAGCAGGGTAGTCGACCATCGCCGCCGAGTCCGTGCCCAGGTCCTGTATCTCGTGGCCCCTCTCCTCCAGATAGGGAATGAGCAAGGACTTGAGCTCGTAGCCGGCGTGGTCGGACCCAATCGCTGTTCGCATGATGCATCTTAGTCATCACCCCGGACGCCTCACACCCCCGAGCTCGACCTGACCCGTCCTCCACCCACCCGGTTAGGGTTGCCTGCATGAGCGACGCGTGGCAATTGCTGTTGCCGAAACTCGAGGAGTTGTCGCATTTGCGTTCCGCAGGCGCGCTGCTCAGCTGGGACCAAGCGGTGGTCATGCCGCATGAGGGGGCGCCGGCGAGAGCCGGCACGCTCGCCACGATCGAGAGCATCGCCCACGAGCGCCTCACCGATCCGGAGCTGGGCGGCCTGATCGAGGAACTTGCCTCGGACGCGACCCTCGATGAGGGCCAGGCTGCAAACGTGCGGGTGCTGAAGCGCGACCACGGCAGGGCGGTTCGCCTGCCGCCGGCATTGGTGGCGGAGCTTGCACGAGCGCGAGGAGTGGCTTACCAGGTGTGGACCGAAGCGCGTCCCGCATCCGACTTCCGCATGTTCCAACCCCACCTGGAGCGCATGGTGTCCCTGAAGGTCGAAGAAGCGGATGCCCTCGGGTACGAAGAGGAGCGGTACGACGCGCTGCTCGACCTCTATGAGCCTGGAATGACGACGGGAAAGGTAGAGGCGCTGTTCAGTGGGCTCGTGGAGGGTCTCAAGCCTCTGGTCGAAGACGCCATTCCTCCCGCAGCGGCGCGACCGGCATGGCTGGAGCAGCCTTTTGAGGCTCTCCAGCAGGACCGGCTCTGCCGGTGGCTGGTATCGAGCATCGGCTTCAGCTTCGACGGCGGACGGCTGGATTTGTCGCCGCACCCTTTCACCACATCAATCGGGCCCGGAGATGTGCGTCAGACAATCAGGACCCAACCAAACGCGCTGCTGCCTTCCATCTATGCGGCGCTTCACGAAACCGGCCACGCTTTGTATGAACAGGGCATTCCGGACAACTTCGTGGGTCTGCCGGCCGGGTCCGCACCCTCTCTGGGCCTGCACGAATCACAATCACGGCTCTGGGAGAACCTCGTCGGCCGGAGGAGGTCGTTTACGGATTTCCTCCTACCGCATGTCAAGGAACGTTTCCCGGCCGAGTTGGGCATAGTCAGTCCCGACGATTTCCATCTCGGAGTGAACTATCCGGAAAGAACGACTATTCGCATATACGCTGACGAGCTGACCTACAATCTCCATATCGCGATGCGGCTCGAGATCGAGCTGGCACTGTTCCGAAACGAGCTCGAGGTGGCGGATCTTCCCGACGCCTGGAACGCCGGAATGGATGAACACCTCGGGATTCGTCCGCAAGACGACGGCGACGGTCTCCTGCAAGATGTCCACTGGTCGATGGGTCTGTATGGTTACTTTGCGACGTACACGCTCGGCAACATCTACTCGGCTGCCTTCTATAACAAGGCTGAAGAGGAATTGGGAGGTTTGGACGACGACTTCCACAACGGAGACGTTTCCCGCCTACTGAGTTGGCTGCGCGAGAAGATTCACTCCCAGGCGTATCTCTATCCGGCCAACGAGCTCGCGGAGAAGGTGGTGGAGCAGCAGGTGACCCCGGACCCGCTGCTTGGCTACCTCAGGGAGAAGTACAGTTCGCTCACCTGAGATCCGTACCTGCTTGCGAAGGTGACCCTTCCCCTGCAACCTTCTTAGCCCGAATCGCCGTTGTTTGCTCGGTCCCGTCAGGCTTCTCCAGGCCGGCGCGTGACGCAAGGAAGAGCGTCATCTTCTCGCGCACGCCGTGGAGGTCAACGGGGCCGATGGCCTCAAAATCGATGGCCTCGGACCCAGTCGCGGCCCTTACCTCCGGAGTTACAAGAATCTCATGAGAGCGTGCGTAGTCCGCGACGCGAGAGGCGATGTTGACCGTCCGTCCGAAGTAGTCGCCGTCACGAACGATCACCGGGCCGGCGTTGACTCCGACATGGGCAGGCGGAAGCCCGGCTTCCAGGGTCCGGTCAACGAGCTCGAAAGCGCACATGACCGCGTCCGGGGGCGCAGCAAAATGCAACATGACCCCATCGCCGAGCAGTTTCACCGGACGGCCGTTGTATCTACTCGCGACCTCCTGTACCAACTCTGCCAGCCGCAGTGCGAAATCGGCCGCCGCTGCATCGCCGCGTTCCTCCGTGAGCCGCGTGTAACCGGTTAGATCAAAGAAAACTATGGCCGAGGACTTGTGGGCTCTCGGATCATCAGCGCTCGATTCGTCGACCGCCATCTCCACGTGTTCGACGATGTACTCCGTTTGGTTGTGCTCCGAGTGCCGGTGAAGGAGCCACAGCACCCAACTGTCGAGTGAAGGCCCCATGAAAGAGTTCACCTGGGCCAGCATGTCGATGATCTGCTGGCGCGTCATTCCGTTCTTCAGCGCCGGTTCTTCGAAGTAGGTGTTGAAGAACGAGCGCGCCGTGTCGGCCACCTTCCGCAGGCTCTCCCCCAGAGTGCGCGCACTGCGCATCATCGTGAGCTCGTTGAGCGCGTCGGCGGGTATCGACACGCTGAAGTCGGCGAAGATCGCCGCGTCGTCCTCGCGCACGGCATCATCGGGACTCGGCCGGGGCAAGCCCCACATGGAATAGAGGCGTACGAGCGCATCGGGGTCAAAACCCAGTTCAGACGCTACGGAGCGAAATGTCCTCTCCGTAAGGGCGGGTGGCTCGGGCCACATGGTATCGACAAAGCCCAAGGAAAGATGACCTTCGGCTATCGCACGCCCAAGCGATTCGGGCGATATTCCGGCATCATCCAGGGCGCGGACCAACCGTACGCGCTGAATGTCCGGCAGGCCAAAGGCATCCTCTCCGTCACGCTCCAAAATGGCGAGCTCGACGAAACGGTCCACCTGACCGAGGGTCGTACCAGCGCGCCGAGCAAGCTCGGCCCCCGAAATACTCACAACCCACCCAGCCTAAACGGCTGGTCGGCTCGACCCTTCGAAGCTCCATACCGCCCAAGCCGACAACTCGAGTTTCCTCTCCCCAGTTAAGCGAGGGGGCTGTTCTCTGGTCCGTTTCTATATGAGGGGTTCCCTCTCCCCAGTTAAGCGAGGGGGCTGCTCTCTGGAAGGTACTTAAAGCCTGCGTACCTGGAAGAGAGCAGCCCCCGAGTCAGTTGAGGCCTTGGGCTATCGCCAGGACGCCGGCGATCCCTGCGAAACAGAGGACTGCAGGGCGGAGCCATCTTGCATCCAGCCACGGCTTCAGATATCTGCTCAACCAGAGCCCCACAAGCATCGCAGGAATCATCTCGAGAGCGAAGATCACATGACCGCGGTCGACCCTCCCCGTCAAAGCGAGGGCGGCCAGTGACATGAGCGTGCCGAGCACGAAAGACGCCGACAGCGTCGATCTGAGCTCGGTGCCCGGCCGGGCCTGGTAGGCAAGCGCCATGGGCGCCCCGCCTATCGCCGCCGCCGTGCTCATCACACCCGACGCAAATCCTGCGGCCAGCCCAGTTCCCCATTCGACCTCGGTTGGAGCGGCGAACAAGCTCAAGAGCACAGCCAAAACGATCATGGTACCCACCAATAGGGCCAGTGAGTCGACCTGCACCATCGCAAGCAGGGCCACCCCCGCTGCCGTGCCTGCGATCCGCCCCACAGTCGAGTAGAACAAACCGGAGCCATCGATCGAGCTGTGTTCGCGCAAGGCCATGGCGATAGTCATCGGCACTGCGATTAGGAGGAGCCCGGATGGGACCACTTCGGGCAACAGCAATGTGAAGGTAGGCACGGCCACAAGCGCGAAGCCAAAGCCGATCGAGCCCTGGATGACGGCGCCCAGTATGACGGCGAGCAACGCAACGAAGATCACTCGTGCTCGGCGCGCCGCCGGTATCTCGGACGGTGTGAACGCCCAAGGGCGCCGCTCACCGGTTCCTCAGACGCAAGTGGAGAGCTATGCAAGTCCGCTCCACACCGATCCGGAAGGGAACGCATAGTCCTCCAGAGTTTGAGGATGCATGGTGATGCTGTATCCCGGAGCCGTGGGTGGGACGTAGCGCCCGTTCTCTACCACGACGGGATTCACGAAGTGCTCGTGAAGATGATCGACGTACTCGAGCACCCGTCCCTCCAGAGATGCGCCCACGCAGACGTAGTCGAAGATGGAGAGATGCTGAACGTACTCGCACAGCCCCACTCCTCCTGCGTGTGGACAAACCGGTACATTGAACTTGGCGGCCATCAGCAGGACAGCCAGAACCTCGTTCACCCCACCCAGTCTGCAGCTGTCGATCTGGCAAAAGTCAATCGCGTTCGATTGCAGAAACTGCTTGAACATGATCCTGTTATGCGCATGTTCGCCGGTGGCGACACCGATGGGTGCAACGGCGCTTCTTATCCTGGCGTGACCGAGAATGTCGTCGGGACTCGTCGGTTCCTCGATCCACCATGGGTCGAACTGCGCCAGTACCTTCATGCTCTCGATGGCTTCGTCAACGTCCCAGTTCTGATTGGCGTCCATCATGAGCTTTCGGTCGGGGCCGATCACGTCCCGTATCAACTCGGCGCGCCGGGCATCCTCACCCAGATTGGCGCCGACCTTCATTTTGAAGTAGGTCCATCCTCTGTCGACGCCTGCTCGGCACAGCTCGCGCAGCTTGTCGTCGGGGTAGCCGAGCCATCCCGCTGAAGTGGTGTAGGCGGGAAAGCCGCTCGCAATCATCTCCTGCTCGCGTTCGGCTCGTGTCGGCTCGTTGCCCTGCAGCATCCCCAAGGCTTCCTCGGGTGTTATTGCATCCGTGATGTAGCGGAAATCGATGCATGCAACGAGCTCTTCCGGTGTCATGTCGCTGAGTAGCCTCCACAGTGGCTTCTCCTCCGCCTTGGCGTAGAGGTCCCACACAGCGTTGACAATCGCCGCGCCGGCGAGATGGATGGCGCCCTTTTCAGGGCCGATCCAGCGCAATTGGCTGTCGCCGGTCACCGTGCGCCAAAAGGCTCCCATGTCTTCTGTGAACGACTCGAGCGTTCCATCCACGACGAACGGAGCAAGGGCTTCTATAGCCGTCACGCAGATTTCGTTGCCCCGTCCGATCGTGAAGGTCATCCCATGGCCTTCGAGCGTCGGATGGTCTGTATGCAAGACCACGTAGGCAGCGGAATAGTCGGGATCGGGGTTCATGGCGTCCGACCCGTCCAACGAGCGCGAGGTCGGAAACCTGATGTCGTAGGCACTGAGATTGGCGATGCGAATGGGCATATCGTCCCCCGCTGGTTCGATGTGAAGGTAGTTCCGGGTGTCCGGGTGTCCGAGTGTAAGGTCACAGACACCAACGGGGTGCTGCTCCCCCGGTGGCGGTGAGATACCTTTCCATGACCCTGGGGGGTGGGCGTGCAGGCACTGATGTTCCAGGAACGCCGCAGGATGGAGATGCGCGAGATCGACGCTCCCTCTCCCGGTGCCGGCGAGGCCATCGTCGAGGTAGCCGCCTGCGGTGTCTGCGGTTCTGATCTCGAAGGTTACGTCGGCACTCCCGGTATGGCCGATCGTCGCGTGCCCCCGCTGCTCCTGGGACACGAGTTTGCGGGGACCGTCATTCAGGGGCCCGGCGAATGGGAGGGGCGCGCCGTGGCGATACACCCGCTCATCACCGACGGCTCCTGCCGCTTCTGCCGCTCGGGGCGGCGTTATCTGTGCCCCAATCGCGAGCTGATTGGGCTAAATCGGCCGGGGGCTCTGGCTCAGCAGGTAGTTGTGCCCCTAAGCGGTCTGCATGCTTTGCCGGAGGACCTCCCCAGGTGGCGCGGCGCCCTGGCCGAGCCCCTTGCCGTTGCCGTGCATGCGGTCGAGCTCGCCGGCCCACTGCTCGAGCGTGAGGTGCTCGTCTTCGGGGGAGGAGCGATCGGTTTCTTCGTCGCATGGGCTGCCCGGCACGCCGGAGCCAAGGTGAAGGTGATCGACATAAGCGACATACGCCGCGAGCAGTCCGCCGCACTCGGCATCGCATCGGCCAAGGCGCCGGAGGGCGAGGTCGATGTAACTTTCGACACGGTGGGAATCGAGGTTACCCGGGCAAGCGCAATCACCCATCTGGCGCCCGGCGGCACCGCAATATTCGTTGGACTGCACGACGATGTGAACCCCTTCAGCTTCTACAGTCTAATCCTGCAAGAACGTCAGGTCAGGGGAAGCTACTGCTATTCAGATGAGGATTTCGCCCGAGCCGTATCGCTTTGCGGCGAGGTGCCCGATGACTACATCGCCCATGTGCCCTTGCAGGAGGGGGCCTCGGCCTTCGAGGAGCTTGCAGCCGGGAGCAGCGAGCACCTGAAGATCCTATTGGAGCCGGATGGGCAGGCTTAGCCTCTCCGATGTCCCATCATGTACCTGACCCGGCACGCAGCCCCGAGC
>JALZJN010000019.1 GCA_030859735.1 Actinomycetota bacterium | reverse complement strand
CGGGAGTCAGGTGCACCAATCGGGCGGCCCACTCCAGGCCGGGCACCATCACCGCCAGCGGTTTCTCCTCGCGAGCCTTGCGGCGGCGGAGCTTTGCCACCGCCGCATCGCTCGCCGCATCGCACAGTAGGTGATAACCGCCCAGTCCCTTCAGCGCCACGATCTTGCCTTGATCCAAGAGCGCAGCCGCGCACGCAATGGACTCGGCCCCCTCTTGCAGAGAGAACCTGCCTTCTTCGGCCGTGCGCACAAGAGACAGAGTCGGCCCGCAACGAGGACAGCCGATCGGCTGGGCATGGAAGCGGCGATCGGCCGGATCGTCATACTCGACCCTGCACTCGGCGCACATCTCGAACGCCCGCATGGTCGTGTTGGGTCGGTCGTAGGGGATCCCGGTCGTGATCGTGAAGCGAGGGCCACAGTCGGTGCAGTTGGTGAACGGATAGCGGTAGCGGCGCTCGGCCGGATCGGCCACTTCCGCCGAGCATGAGTCACAGGTGGCGACGTCGGGAGAGATCGGAACCGAGGCCGGGCCGGTGCCTGTGCTGTCGAGTATGACAAAGGCTTCGCTCCCCGCCACCGGGATCTGCTGATCGGTGATGCGCTCTATCCGGGCCAACCGGGGCGCCTCCGCGCTCAGTCGCCCTTTCAACGACTCCACGGCCTCCGGTGTCCCTTCAGCCTCGATGGTGACGCCGGCAGGGTCGTTGACGACGAATCCGGAGAGTCCCAGCCCGCTGGCGAGCCGGTAGACGTGCGGGCGAAAACCGACCCCTTGCACCGTCCCCGTCACGTGCAGGCGCACGCGCCTCGGCTTCCCCACTCCGTAATGGTCGCGCCAGTGATGCCGAGTGGTGGCAGGATGACCTATGTGATCATCTGACCACCACTCGGTGTGGGTTTCCTAGAGGGTCGCCCCGCAGACCTCGTCGGCGTCCACGATGTCGTAGCGGTAGCCTTGCTCGGCCAGAAAGAGCTGCCGCCGCAGAGCGAACTCCTGGTCCTGTGTCTCCCGGGTGACCACGGCGTAAAAGGATGCCGACCCGCCGTCGCTCTTTGGCCGCAGGATGCGGCCCAGTCGCTGAGCCTCCTCTTGGCGAGACCCGAACGTGCCGGAGATCTGGATGGCGACGTTGGCCTCGGGAAGATCGATCGAGAAGTTCGCGACCTTGGAAACGACCAACAGCGGAATGTTCCCTTCTCGGAAGCCTGCGTAGAGCCGCTCGCGCTCCTTGTTGGGAGTGTCCCCGACGATCAACGGAGCGCCCATGCGTTCGGCGACGTCCTCGAGCTGAGCGATGTACTGCCCGATGATCAGGACACGGTCGCTGCGATGGCGGGTGGCAAGCGCCTCCAGCACGCGGAATTTGGCCGAGTTGGTGGCCGCCAGCCGGTACCGCTCCCGTGGCTCCGCAGCCGCATAGGAGAGCCGCTCGTCTTCTGGAAGGGCGACTCTGACCTCGGTGCAAGTGGCGGGGGCGATCCATCCCTGAGCTTCAAGGTCGCGCCAGGGAGCGTCGTAGCGCTTGGGTCCTATCAGGGAGAAGACATCCTCCTCCCTCTTGTCCTCCCGCACTAGGGTGGCGGTGAGCCCGAGCCGACGGGTGGATTGGATCTCGACCGTCATCCGAAAGACGGGCGCCGGCAGAAGGTGGACCTCGTCGTAGACCACCAGCCCCCAGTCGAATTCGCTGAACACAGCCAGATGCGGGAAATGGCCTTTGCGCCGCCTGGTCATCACTTGATACGTCGCGATCGTGACCGGCTTGATCACTTTGCTCTCTCCGGTGTACTCGCCGACTTGCTCCGGCGACAATGAAGACTTGTCGAGCAGCTCTCGACGCCACTGCCTGGCCGCCACGATCGAGGTCACCAGAATCAGGGTGTGTGAGCGCACTCGTTCCATTACGCCCATGCCCACGACCGTCTTGCCCGCCCCACAGGGAAGCACGACGACGCCGCTGCCTCCTTCTGGACCACCCCCGGCCCAGAAGCCCTCGATGGCGTGTCGTTGGAAGGGACGAAGCGAGAAGGGAGCGCCTGCGCTTGTGGCATCGTTGAGCACAAGCTCGAGCTCGGCGCCCTCGCTGTAGCCGGCCAGATCCTCGACCGGCCACCCCAACTTGGTCAGCGCCTGCTTCAAGCGGCCGCGCTGCCCAGGTTCTATCTCAACGGCATCCGAAGCGATGCGGCGTCCGAGCAGAGGGGCCACCGTCTTGGCGCGCGACGCCTCTCCCAGGATGGCGGGCTCGTCGGTCACGAGCCGGAGCCCGCTCTCGCTGCGAATCAGCCGAAGGCGTCCGAACCTGGCGACCTGGTCCTCTACCTCGACCAGCAGCCCGTGAGGCACCTCGAAGCGGGAGAAGTCCACGAGGACCTGTTTCATCTCGACGGCCGTCATGCCGGCGGCCCTGGCATTCCACAGCGACAAGGGGGTGAGTCGATAGGTGTGGACGTGCTCGGGGCTCTTCTCGAGCTCTGCGAAGCGGGCGAGCCGGGCTCGACAGGCGTCCGCCTGCGGATGGTCGATCTCGAGCAGCGCGGTTCGGTCCGACTGGACGATCAGGGGTCTATCCGAGCTCATGGATCTCGCCGTCCTCTTGCTCGCAGAGTGGCTGCGCCCACTCGATCCGATCGGTCTCGAACATCCGGGTTTTCTGCTCGTCTACTACCCAGGCGGCGACCGTCAACGGATTCACCATGATGGGATCGACCCGCTGCACCCTGACGCCCTCAGAGGTCCGGTAGGCGAGCTCGACCATCACGCCACAGCGCTCTGCTTGCTGAAGCAACTCGACGATTGCAGGGTTCGATGCCCGATCTGGCGCGCTCTCTGAGGGCTCCGCACGGCCGCTTGCCGGTCCGCCCCGACCTCCCAGCAGCGCCTCGGCGAGCCTGCGAGCGTCATCCTCCGACAGCTCGGAGGGTGCCGGGGCTACGCTCAGAATCGGCCGGGGGGTACGTCGCGCGGGCCCCTGGACCTGCGAGCCTCCTTCCTCCGGTACCGGCTTGTGCCCGGCGTCGCGAAGCGTCTTCAGAAGACCCGACTCGCTGACACCCTGGACCACTGCCACGGTCGGAGCCAGCCTGCGGGGGTTCAGCTTATCGACCCGGCGTTCGGCGAGCACGGCGGTGAGCAGTTCGGGATCGTCTGCCCGAATGTAAACGCCTCCCTCCCCCACCCTCACGCGCCCGTGACGACGAGCCACGTCCTCGATCAGGTAGCTCACCGACTGAGGGATTCCCCGGGGGGCGTGGCGCTCGAGCAAGGAGATCATCTCCTCCGCACTCATCCTCAGGTCCAGCGCCCGGGTCACCGAGACCTCACTGATCCGGTAGATCCGTGCGGGGGAGGAGGTCCTGATGTCGGCGAAGCGAGCAAGACCTGCACCCAGCTCCGGTGTCGGCGGACCGGGCACGATCACGGTGAGATCGGCCTGGATGGTGCACTCCGCCACCGGAGCCGGGAAGAGCTTGGACGCAGGGTTCGAGTCCGCCGCCCAGTCTGGATCGACGAGGGCGGTGCGAGCCGGCTCGAGCAGCTCGAAGTTCGGGCTCGAGCATGCGGTGCCGAGCATCACGAGTGCTTCGACGGTTTTAGATGCCAGCTTTCCGGCACAGTCCCCGCAATGAAAGAGTTGGCTTCTCGCCCATGCCAGGGAGTCGCCGAGAGCGGCCTGGTCCAAGCTGTGTCCTTCGGGGACGGCTCCCAGTACCTGAAGCACTGCTCGCCGAAGGGGAGCGAAGTCGTAATAGGAGCTGGAGGACAGCGGCACCAGTCCGCCCTCTTGGTCGCTCCAGAGCAGCATTTGCGGCCATGCCTCGAGCAGAGCCGACCATTTCGCCGCCGGCGCCTGCTGAAGCCAGTCGGCCGCGCGAGGGGAGCTCGTGATGGTGTCGCCATCCTCACAGAGAAGGCCGGCCTCGACCATCAGCGCATAGAAAAAGACGACCCGCCGCTCGTCGATGCCGGTGAGCTGAGCGGCCTTCCGAAGGGCCCTTACGCCCAGTCCGCCCGCCTTGAGGCTTACGGCCGGAGCGCTCGACCACTCTTCGAGCAGGCCCTCCACATCCGACACGGCCTGATCGGGCCCGTGCTCGGGGCGCACAGATGGCTCGAGCATCTTGTGCTCGGGCGGGTGGGGACGCCACCGCCGGTAGACGGTTCCGCCCCTGAGCGCGACCTCGACCTCGCCGGGCACGAAGTAGCCACCCACCGACTGCCACCGGTTGTCGGTCTCGGGGAGGGCCAGGGCTCTTTCCCTCAGCCACGCCACCCCTGATTGTCTCCGTGGGTGCGGCGTGAACGAATAGGCAGAGGAGAAGTCCGACCAGTCCGCCACTCCTGCCTCGATCAGTAGTGTCGCGCTTTGACGCCCTTCCCGACGAATCAGCTCGAGCGCTCGACGGGCGGAGTGGGGAGCACCCTCGATGAGGGACGCCAGCCCTCGGGCGTCCGACAGCACCGCCTCGAGGCCTTCGACCATGGCCCGCTTGTGCGGGCGCTGAGTCCAGCGCGTATCCAGTTTGTGCGCCACTCCCACGAGTTCGTCCACTGTGAACAGCTCCAGAAAAAGCCTTATCCGGGGGCCTGGGTCGCCCAGTTCTTCGACCACTTGGCCGACGCACGCGGGAATCCACAGCGACCAGCTCCGCCTGCCGCCCGCCTTGAAGGCGAGCCCGAGAAGCGACAGGCCGCGGGCAGCCTTCGCCAGATCAGCGTCTGACACTTCCGGCGCCTGTTCACGCAAGCGATCGACGGTGACGGTGGGGCCGAACCAGGTCGCGACGATGAGGAGCTGAAGCCTGAGCTCGTCCAGATCGACGATGGCACGCCTGATGCCGCCGGGTGAAGCCAGGGCGGCCGCCAGAGCGGCGTAGTCCGGGGAGGGGGCCGAAGCCGCGACCGCGCCCGCTTCGGGCCGGCCCCTAAGCAACTCCGCCATGTCACCGGCGCCCAGCTCTCGCAGCGCGGCCGACAAGGTAGTGGGAGGGCTCGTCGTCCTTCTCTTCTTTGCCATGGTCTACATCTACCAAGAGGCAGTGACAGAAGGTGTCTTTCCGGCGAGAGCGCGAACTTTCGTCTCTGTGCAGAATTTCTCCCCGCGGAGGCTTCGGTGCACAGAGCTGCATACAGCTTGCATACAAAGGGGTGGCGTGGGTAATGCCGCGCCAGGAGGGTTCCAGCAGGTGAATGGCTCTCCGTTGATTCTGGGAGAGGAAGCATTCAGTGAGAGCAGTGACCTGGCACGGCAAGCGAGACGTCCGCGTCGACACCGTCCCGGACCCCATCATCCAAGAGCCCACCGACGCAATCGTGCGCATCACGACAAGCGGGTTGTGTGGCTCGGACCTGCACCTCTACGAGGTGCTGGGCCCCTTCCTGAGCGAAGGCGACGTCTTGGGCCACGAGCCGATGGGGATCGTCGAGGAGGTCGGCGGCCAGGTCTCTCAGATCAAGCCCGGGGACCGGGTGGTGGTTCCCTTCAATATCTCCTGCGGCCACTGCTACATGTGCGATCAGAACCTGTTCTCTCAGTGTGAGACGACTCAGGTGCGAGCTGAGGGCAAGGGGGCAGCTCTGTTCGGTTACACGAAGCTGTATGGACAGGTCCCCGGTGCCCAGGCCGAGCTGCTGCGCGTCCCTCAAGCTCAGTTCGGACCCATCAAGGTTCCCGAGGGCCCTCCGGACGAGCGCTTTGTCTATCTTTCCGATGTGCTCCCCACGGCGTGGCAGGCAGTGCAGTACGCCGACATCCCAGAGGGCGGCACGGTGGCCGTTCTCGGGCTGGGGCCAATCGGCCAGATGTCCTGCCGCATCGCTCGTCACCACGGGGCGAGCACGGTGATCGGCGTCGATCTCGTCCCCGAACGCCTCGATCTAGCCAAGCGCCACGGAGCCGAGACAATCGACGTGAACGAGGGAGACGGGGCAGCCGATTCAATTCGCACTCTCACCGGGGGCCGAGGTCCGGATGCCGTCATCGACGCCGTCGGCATGGAGGCCCATGGGGCGCCCGCCGGAAAGCTGGCCCACGCCATGGTCGGTCTGCTGCCCAAGCCGGTGGCCGCGAAAATGACCGCAAAGGCCGGCCTGGACCGGCTGAGTGCCCTTTACCTCGCCATCGATGCAGTGCGGCGGGGCGGCACGGTCTCGCTCAGCGGTGTCTATGGGGGCATGGTGGACCCGCTACCGATGATGGAGTTGTTCGACAAGCAAATCCAGCTGCGCATGGGCCAGTGCAACGTCAAGCGCTGGGTGAACGACCTCATGCCGTTGCTGCTCGAGGACGACGATCCGCTCGGGGCAGAGGGCCTCGCTACCCACAAAGTCCCGCTGGACCAGGCTCCTCACGCCTACGAGATCTTCCAGCAGAAGAAGGACGGGGCGATCAAGGTCCTGTTCAAGCCGTAAGCGAAGGCGTCGGTTTTGGGGGCCGGGCTGCGGACCAGCCGTGCACAGGCGCAGACGGCGTTCGGATCCGCTACCTGCTGTGCCCCGCTTAAGACAGGGGTTTGAGCGGCTTGAGCGCCCCGCTCTTCGTTTCCCCCCCAAAGCGCGAGCCGCAGATCCCGTAGAGCACGACTGCACCTCCCACGACAATGCAGACGTCTCCGGGGCTGAACACGTTGTTCAGCGGGAACGAGGCCGGGATGGCGAAAACATCGCCCAAGAAGATGAGCTTGGGGTTGGTGACGATGGTCGAGTTGAGGAAGCTGCGCCCACCGGTCCCCACTCCGGCCGCCTCCAAAGCCGAGCGGGTCGCGGGCATCACCCCTCCGTTGACCACAGTCGCCAGGGAATTCATCGCGGCCCCCAGAGTGATCAGCCACAGCCCTCTGAGGTCGCGGTTGACCCACAGGAACAGGAACGCGAACCCATAGCTCACCACGTGCCCGGTGGGGTAGAGCGCGCTCGGCCCGCCCGGCAGGAAAATGATGACGATTTGTATGGCCAGCGCCACCCACAGCGCCCATACCTTGCCCGGCCTGAACTCGGCCAGGGCGCTCACGCGGCCGCCCGTAAGAGGAACCGTCGCGAGACAGAATAGAAAGCACGCCACCATCACCATCGGAACTTCCCTCTCCGTGAGACCGATCCATCCTGATTCAAGGGTCTTTGCCGATTCCATTACGTCTCTTTGCTGATGCCATCGGGTGATTACTTGGCTTAGATCGGCACCTTTAGGGGCCCAGCTTGAGGCCAAGGGCCAAAGCTACGCACTTCTCGCAACAGATGGAAAAACCCTCCAGATAAAAGCCGGCGCTGCCGAACCACTTAGTACGTCCTCCACCGGGGAGGGCTTCGCTCCTTTGAGGGGAGGAAAGATGAAGGCACGACTCTTTCGTGTGGCGCTGGCCGTTGCCAACCTCGCGACACTGATAGCAATCACCGGAGCAGGGCGCAAGCCTCTCTAGGAAGTGAAGGCTCCAAGGCGCTCACCGGCTTCTCTGGACCATTTGCTTAACGTCGAGTGGTGGATAGTGGTTGCATAGCAGCCATTAATGACCACTCGGCGCAAAGGGGGGCCGCACAGGATGAGCGCAGTCACCGTCGTAGAACCCGCCACCGAACAGGTGTTGAGGCAGATACCACGCGCCGAAGCCCACGACGTGGACGAGGCGGTCGAGAGGGCTGCGGGTGCGTTTCCCGCGTGGCGCTCGATCTCACCTTCAGACCGAGCCGCGATCCTGAGACGGCTCACACTCGTGCTCGAAGAAAATCACGAGGAGCTGTCTCAACTCGAGGCAAGAAACGTCGGCAAGCCGATAACCGATGCCCGTGCGGAGATGGGCATGGTCGCAGATACCTTTCGCTATTACGCAGGCGCTGTTGAGCGGCCCTTCGGAGAGACGATTCCGGTCGCTAAGGGACACGCTTTCACCGTACGAGAGCCGCTCGGCGTGGTCGGCCTGATCACCCCCTGGAACTTCCCCCTGAACATCGCCTCTTGGAAAGTGGCCCCTGCTCTGGCGGCGGGGAATACGGTGGTCCTCAAGCCCGCCGAGCTCACTCCCCTCACCGCTCTCGAGCTACAGCGCTTGGCACTCGAGGCAGGGGTGCCGGAGGGTGTGCTCAACGTCGTCGTGGGCCCGGGTTCGGTATGCGGTCAGCGTCTGGTCGAGCACCCGGGAGTGGCCAAGATCGCCTTCACCGGCTCCACCGAGGTGGGACGATCGATTGCATCCGGCGCGGCCTCGACCATCAAGCGCGTGACCCTCGAGTTAGGGGGAAAGTCCGCGAACGTTGTCTTCGCCGACGCGGACCTCGAGAAAGCGGCCGCCGCGGCCCCCTCCGCGGTGTTCGCCAACTCCGGGCAGGACTGTTGTGCGCGCTCTCGAATACTGGTCGAGCGTAGCGGGATCGACCGCTTCATGAGCTTTTTCGAGCAGGCGGTGAGCGCTCTGCGAGTGGGCGACCCTCTGGACGAGAAGACGGAAATGGGCCCGTTGATCTCCGCGTCACACCGGACCACAGTGGCGTCCTTCGTCCCCACCGGCGCCCCTGTGGCGATCCAGGGCGAAACACCTCGGGGGCCCGGCTACTGGTTTCCTCCGACGGTGCTGTGCCCGGTCGATCCCGGGGACCGATCCGTGCGCGACGAGATCTTCGGCCCGGTCGCCGTGGTAGTGCCCTTCGACGACGAGGCCGAGGCGGTCCGGCTCGCCAACGACACCATCTACGGGCTCTCGGGCTCGATATGGACGCGCGATGGCGCCAGGGCGCTGCGGATGGCGCGCGCAATCGACACGGGAAACCTCTCCGTCAACTCCAACTCCTCGGTGCGCGTCTCCACTCCCTTCGGCGGCTTCAAGCAATCCGGGTACGGGCGAGAGCTCGGCCCCCACGCCACAGACGCCTATTCGGAACTGAAGACGATCTTCATATCCACCGAGCAAGACTGAGCCTCGCAAAGCCAATCTTGGAAGCTCACTACGACTTCATCATCGTCGGCGGCGGATCGGCCGGGAGCGCTCTGGCCAATCGCCTGAGCGCCGATCCCTCCAACCGTGTTCTGGTGCTGGAGGCGGGCAGGCCCGACTACACCTGGGATCCGCTGATCCACATGCCGGCCGCGCTCACCATGCCCATCGGCAACCGCTTCTACGACTGGAAGTACGAGTCGGAGCCGGAGCCCCACATGCACGGTCGCCGCGTCTATCACGCCCGCGGCAAGGTCCTCGGCGGATCGAGCAGCATCAACGGCATGATCTTTCAGCGAGGCAACCCGCTCGATTACGAGCGCTGGGCGCGGGATTCGGGAATGGATGAGTGGGACTACGCGCACTGCCTCCCCTACTTCAAGCGCATGGAGACGTGCCTCGCGGCGGGGCTCGACGACCCTTGGCGCGGCCACGCCGGCCCTCTGGTGCTGGAGCGGGGCCCGGCCACCAATCCGCTGTTCGGGGCCTTCTTCGAGGCCGCTCAGCAGGCCGGCTACCACTTGACCGACGACGTCAACGGCTACCGGCAAGAGGGCTTTGCTCCCTTCGATAGAAACCTCGTGAGAGGCCGGCGCCTCAGCGCCTCGCGTGCCTACCTCCACCCTGTCCTCGACCGTGCCAACCTCGATGTGAAGACCCGCGCTCTCGTGACCCGCGTGCGCTTCGAGGGCACCCGTGCGGTGGGCGTCGAGTACCGCCGGCTACGAGGGGCCTCGCGGCTCGCTCGAGCCGGCGAGGTGATCCTCTGCGGTGGGGCCATCAACTCGCCCCAGACGTTGCAGTTGTCGGGCATAGGGAACGCCGCCGACCTCCAGCAGATCGGTGTGACCGTCAGACAACACCTGCCCGGTGTCGGCGAGAACCTCCAGGACCACCTCGAGGTCTATGTGCAATACGCCTGCAAGCAGCCGGTCTCCATGGCCCCGTATCTACAGAAGTGGCGGCGGCCGTGGATCGGTGCCCAATGGCTCTTCTTGCGAAGCGGCCCCGGTTCAACCAATCACTTCGAGGCGGGGGGCTTCGTCCGCAGCAACGAGGTCGTGGACAGGCCGAACCTCATGCTCCACTTCTTGCCGGTCGCAGTCCGCTACGACGGATCGGCCCCAGCCGGTGGTCATGGTTATCAGGTGCACATCGGACCGATGTTCTCGGACGCGCGCGGCACTGTGAAGATCACCAGCTCAGACCCTGCCGCTCATCCCGCGCTGAGATTCAACTACCTCTCCACCGAGCTAGACAGACGTGAATGGGTCGAGGCGATGGCAATCGCCCGGCACATACTCTCTCGCCCCGCCCTCGACACTTTCAATGCAGGAGAGCTCTCGCCCGGGCCGAGCGTTGCCGGCGACCAAGAGGTCCTCGACTGGGTCGCCGACCAAGCGGAGACCGCTCTGCATCCTTCTTGCACCTGCAGAATGGGGACCGACGACATGGCGGTGGTGAACCCGCAGACGATGAAGGTGCACGGAATCGAGGGCCTACGCGTCGTCGACGCCTCGGTGATGCCGTACGTGCCCAACGGCAACATCTACGCCCCTGTGATGATGATCGCGGAGAAAGCCGCCGACCTCATCTTGGAGACGACCCCGCTCCCGCCCGAGAGGACCGAGTTCTACCGCCACGAAGCGTGACCCCCGATGCCGAGTGGTGGCCAGATGGTCTATATGATCACCTCACCACCACTCGGCGAGAGAGACTCCGAGTCAGGCCCCCTCTTGCTTCTCCTCGAGCTCGTCCTTCAGCCCCTCGATCGTCTCGTGCCCGGAGAAGCTGTCGTTCTCGGCGCCGGTCGCGGCCTTCGCCTTGGCCCCTGACACGCCCTCCCAGACATCGTGGTCACCGAGGGCTCCCAACTGAACTTCGGCGCCACAGTGGGGGCAGGTGACGAGGCCGCTGACGGGCGTCGCCAGGCCGCCGACCCGGTGTGCGGGATGAGCGTCGCAGTGACGCTTGGCGCTTTGTCGGCCGAGCTCAGGGACACGACTTACTACTTCTGCGGCACCGGCTGCAGAGACTCGTTCATGGCACCAGCGACTTCCACAGGAGCTTGATGGATGAGCGAGGCCGACATAGAAAATCCCGCCAAACGACGCCTTGAACGGCCCTCGGAGAACGAGTCTCCGAGGGCCGGGTTGTTGGGCGTGAGCCGGGCAGGCCCGCGCCTAGTCTGACCGTAGAGAAACCAGCCTGAATTCGGCCTGAATCTTCGCGCCCACCCTGCTCAGGGCCTGCGCCGCCGGCCAGCTCCTCTTCAAACGGAGATCGTCGCGCGCAACGGACAACTGTAAAAGCGCCGAGATCACTAAGCGCTTTTGACGACATCTTCCCCGTGGCGAAGACTTCTTTGCCGGAAAGCCGGACCCACCTCCTTGGCGACCTCCACCAGATCACTCCACTCTTGGGTCCTCATGGCTTCTGACCGAGGTACCCGAATGGAGCTCAATGCTCCAAGGGAGACGTACCGGCGTAAATTCGCTTGCTGATCCGGTAGGCGCGCTCCTCGAGTCTCAGCGCCTCCTCTCGAACATCCCCCAGGGCAGAGGCATCCAGTTGTCTGATCTCGGTTAAGACGAGCGTCTCCTTTTCGTCTTCATTCGGACCCGCCCAGCCCACTCGAACATTGCCCACGCCCGACGCGTAGTACTTCTGTTGAAACGCCCCCGGCTCGGCCGGGTCCCATTCCTGGATGACAAGGACATTGTCGTAACAGTCGGCCGGGACACAGGTCTTTCGTCCCGTCTCGAGTATCTTTGCGCGATCGGCGAACTCGATGCTGACGGAAAGACCCTGCCAATAGCTCGGCGTGTCTTGGCGCGGCTCGGATCGCATGAGGACGCCCGCTCTAGCATCCCCGGTACCCGAGAGCCACACATCCGGCGCCCCGGCGAAGCGTCCTTCTTCATACTCCTCTGGGTATTCCCCCATGTTCCAGACGTTTCCGTCGTTGTCCTGCGCGTGAAAAGCCAGCTCCTCTTCCACCAACTCACCCTCGGTGTAGTCCCTATCCCAAAGGACGACCGTGCGAATGCCGTTGATCACCTTCGTGAAGTCCGTGACGGTAAACACGACGCGATGAGGAATGCGCCTCCCATCATCGGTAACGCTTCCCTTGAGGACGAACTGGGTTCCCGGCTTCAGGGGAAACCATTCGTTGTCGATCTCAGTGGGCTCGTCAAAGTTGGCCGGATCGAAATCCTTGTGGGTGGCTAGTCCCAGGTCCTTGCCGGTGCTCTGTCCGGCGTTCTCGACGTCTTCTGTGTCCTTCTCGCTGGTCGGACTTGGACCTCCTTCTCCACAGGCCGCAAACACAAACAATAGCCACCCCACCGCCGCCACACGGCTAAGAGGAAGGCGCATGACCACCCCCTAACTCCTGGAGGCGCCACCGGAGTGGAGCAGGGCAACCAGAAGAGTCGCCGGAGCTCGTCCTCCGGCCTTCTGGTGTTCCCCGTCCGCTCCGAAAGGTGCCTCATGCCCTAACAGCCCAACAACCGCTCTAAGCTTACTGCTTCCCCACAATGTGCGGCACGCCCGCTTTCACCCGGCGGCGGTGATTTCATCGGGGGGTCGGCGCCGAGCGCGGCGGGTTTGACGACGGGCCGCTCAGGGGCAGTCGGTACGACCGTGCCGCGCTCTCTGCTGTGGAGGCCGTGCGAGATAAGCCGCTATTGGAGACCGAACGCCTTCCCCCGTGCCCACCGGCGCTTGGAAGGCAGACCTCTGCGATCCTGCATTGCGGTCGCTGATCCTATGGCCCGACCGCTGATAAACAATACTTTGCGCGAAATTCAAGAAGTTTTTTCCCCATGCTACTTGTATACGTCTCACAGGGCCGTCTAGCATGACGGCGTAGCTGAGATGGCAGGGCGGACCCCCGCCCTTGGGGAGCGAGTAGGTCGTGACGTGGCGGGCACTTTTATGACTGCGGGATGGCGTTTGAGATCGCTCGATCTCGGGCATAGATCTTGGTTTGGGCAAATCGTGGCCCTTCAAACCTCGACCCCAAAGCCCGTGCCCCTTCAAACCTCGACCCCAAAGTCATTGGATTGGGCATAGCCGTGCTGGTGGACGTTTCGGTGGACCAGGAAACGGAGTTGTGATGAGAGAGGGAGGCACCTGCCCATGATGCGTTGGATGGTCGGCTCGAGTGTGAATTCGCGGCGGGTGGTGATCGCTCTCGCTGCGCTCGCCATGATCTTCGGCTTCCAACAGATTAGGGACATGCCGAGGGATGTCCTCCCGGAGTTCACGCCGCCCACTGTGGAAGTACAAACCGAGGCGTTGGGCCTCTCGGCGGCCGAGGTCGAAGAGTTCATCACTGTGCCGCTCGAGCAGGACCTGCTCAATGGAGTGGCATATCTCGACACGATCCGCTCCGAATCGATCCCGGGGCTGTCGTCGATAGAGATGATCTTCGAGCCCGGCACCGACATCCTCGACGCTCGTCAGGTGGTGGCGGAACGGCTGACTCAGGCGGCGGTAGGTCTTCCCGGCGTGCAGTCTTCCCTGCCTCAGATGCTCCAACCCCTCTCATCCACGAATCGAGTGATGATGGCTGGGATGTCGTCGGACGAAGTATCTCTGATCGACATGTCCATCCTTGCCCGCTGGACTATAAGGCCGAAACTGATGGGCGTTCCGGGCGTGGCGAACGTCTCCGTCTGGGGCTCACGCGAACGGCAGCTGCAGGTTTTGGTCGACCCGGAGCGGCTGCGCGCCAACGATGTGACGCTGCGCCAGATCATCGAGACGACCGCCAACTCGCAGTTCGTCTCCAGCCTAAGCTTCGTCGAAGCTTCCACTCCCGGCACGGGGGGGATCATCGAGACGCCGGCGCAGCGGATTGGCGTCCAGCATGGGCAACCGTATGCGACTCCCGACGACCTTGCGGGGGTGGCGCTCGAGGGAAGCGAAGGTCTGAAGCTGGGTGACGTCACCGACGTCGTCGAGGATCATCAGCTCCTGATCGGCGACGCCGCCTCTTCTGAGGGACCCCCAAGTCTGATGCTCGTGGTCGAGAAGTTCCCGGGAGCCAACGCTCTCGAGGTGTCGCAGGGGGTGGACAGCGCGCTCGACAATCTGGGTCCCGGGCTCGAAGGTATAGAGGTCGACTCCTCCCTCTTCCGGCCCGCCACCTACTTGGAGACCTCGAACGCCAACCTCTCCACCGCGCTGATCATCGGTGGGTTGTTGATGCTGCTCGCACTCGGTGCTCTCCTTTTCGACTGGCGGACTGCTTTGATCAGTGTCATCTCAGCTGCGGCGTCGCTGCTGGTCGCCGGCCTGGTGCTCTCGATGTTCGACGTGACCCTCAACGCGATGATCATCGCGGGGCTCGTTCTGGCGCTCGTCGTCGTCATAGACGACGCGGTCGGCAGCGCCACGGGGGTCGCGCAGCGGCTTCGCCAGGATCAGGAGGCCGGAGGCGGCACTTCGATGTCAAGAACGATGATCGGGGCTTTCATCGAGTTGCGCAGCGCCGCGCTGTACGGCGCATTGATCTCCCTCGTGGCGCTCTTGCCCGTCTTCTTCACACGAGGCTCGTTTGGCGCATTCTTCCCCTCGATCGCATTAGCCTATGCGGTCGCCGTGCTGGCATCCATGGTGGTCGCGCTCATGGTGACGCCGGCAATCACAGGCCTCTTCATGTCACGGGTTTCGCATGAGGACCGCGAGTCCCCGGTTGTGCGCTGGCTCCGGCCGCGCTACGAGCGAGGCCTTGCTAAAGTCGGAGGCTCGGCGCGCCCCGCGCTCATCCTCGTGGGCGGTCTCCTGGTCTGCGGCCTGGTGGCGTTGCCGTTCCTGGGCTTGTCGCTGTCCCCAGAGTTCAAAGACACCAACTTGCTGGTCCATCTGGACGGGCCCCCCGGTACATCTCTCACCGAGATGAACCGAGTTGCGGGTCTCGTCGGCGGTGAGATCAGCGAGGTCCCCGGCGTCCTCAAAGTCGGCGGCCACGCCGGTCGTGCACTGGTCGCTGATCAGGTCGTGGGCACAAACTCGAGCGAGGTGTGGGTCACCCTCGACCCCGAAGCCGACTACGACGCGACGAGGGCCTCGATCGAGGAAGTTGTAGACGGCTATCCGGGGCTCGACCGAAGCGTCGTGACCTATCCCTCGGAGCGGATCGGGGAGGTTCTGGCGGAGTCTGAGGATCCCGTCACCGTCCGGGTCTTCGGACAGCAACTGGACATCGTTCGAAGCAAGGCGGATGAGGTCAGGGAGTTGCTCACTGGAATCGAGGGGGTCGAAAACCCGCGGGTTCAGATCGAGCCCGTGGAGCCGACCCTCGAGATCCAGGTCGACCTAGAGAAGGCGGAACGAGTGGGAATCGTTCCCGGCGACGTGCGAAGAGCCGCTTCGACCTTGTTGTCGGGGATCCACGTGGGAAGCCTGTTCGACGAGCAAAAGGTGTTCGACGTGGTGGTGTGGGGTACACCCGAGGTTCGGCACGATCTGTCCAGGGTCCAGAACCTGCCGATCGACACTCCCGATGGTGGCCGGGTGCGGCTGGGGGACGTGGCACGCGTTCGCATTGCGCAGTCCCCCGCAGTCATAAGGCACGAGGCCGTCTCTAGAAGCATGGATGTCACTGCCGACGTGTCGGGTCGCGATCTCGGCGCCGTGGAGGCCGAGGTAGAACGAGGGCTGCAGGGCATCGAGTACCCAATCGAGTACCACGCCGAGCTCGTGACGGACTTCGCGGAGAACCAAGCCATCGATCGGGAAGCGATGTGGTTCGCGGTTGCGACTGTGATCGCCATCTTCCTCTTGATGCAAGCGGGCGTCGGGAGTTGGCGCCTAGCCTCGGCCTTGTCGGTGATGCTGCCGCTCAGTCTGGCGGGGGGCGCAATTGCCGTGCTGGTCACCGGCCGAATGGTCACGCTCGGCTCGGTCGCCGGATTCCTGGCGGTGCTAGGGATCGCAGCTCGGCACACCATCATGCAGGTCAAGCACGTTCAGCATGTCGAACTACACGAAGGCGAGACCTTCGGTCGCGACCTCGTCCTCCGCGGGGCTCGGGAGCGGTTCGTGCCTGTTCTGACGTCGGTGTTCGCCATCGCACTCTTCTTTATTCCATTGGCGCTTGCAGGACCGATCGCCGGCCTCGAGCTGGTGCATCCGATGGCCGTCGTGATCCTGGGCGGCCTGGTGTCTTCAACGCTGTTCTCCCTGCTCATTGTTCCGGTCCTGCACGGGCGCTTTGGAACCGGCTCTGAAGCCGACGTTTCCGTGGTCCTCGAGGAGGAACGGACGATTGATCTCACCAAACCAGAGCTCACAAGGTCATAAGGAGGAAAGAAATGCGGAACAGTCGGCGATGGACAGTAGGACCCCTGGTCATGCTCGTGTTGCTGCTATCGGCCTGCGCGCCGGTGGAGGAAGAGGACACAGCAGGTCACGGGGGGGCCCAGATCGAGGCGATCGAGGGAACGGACCTCGTCCGAGTGACGATGGAGGAAAGCGCGGCCGAGCGACTCGGCATGGAGTCCGCACCCGTTCGTAATGCAGGCTCCCAGAAAGTGATCCCCTATGCCGCCATCTTCTACGGCCCCAGCGGCGAGACCTGGACGTACATCACTCCCGAGCCGAACATATTCGAGCGGGCACCCATAGAGGTCGACCGAATAAAAGGCGACCGCGTTTTCTTGTTGGACGGTCCTCCCTCAGGTACCGAGGTAGTGACGCAGGGATCGGCGGAATTGTTCGGCATCGAGACCGGTATCGACCAATGACCAACTCAACAATGACGAGCGGAGGGATTTAGCCACGATGATGCGTTGGATCGTAGGAACGAGCCTCAAGCTCCGATTCCTCGTCTGTGCAATCGCCGCCGGCATGCTCGTCCTGGGTTTCACCCGGCTCCAGGACATGCCCGTTGATGTGTTTCCCGAGTTCGCGCCGCCGCGCGTGGAGATCCAGACGATCAGCTTGGGGCTCAACTCCCAGGACGTCGAATCTCTGATCACCGTTCCGCTCGAAGAGTCGCTGCAAGGAGTACCCGGGCTCGACACTATTCGCTCGAAGTCGGTCCAGGACCTCTCGCAGATCGAGCTCATCTTCGAGCCCGGCACGGATCTTCTGACTGCGCGCCAAGTGGTGGCGGAACGCGTGGACACCGTCGCTCCGCTGCTGCCGACCTGGGCCAGCCCGCCGTTCATGATCCAGCCCTTGTCGGCGACGAGCCGGGTCGTGAAAATCAACCTCAGCTCCGACGAGGTGGGCCTGATCGAGATGTCCAAGATAGCGTACTGGAGGATTCGGTCTCGTCTGCTGCGTGTTCCCGGAGTTGCGAACGTTCCGATCTGGGGCGAGCGCCTCAAGCAACAGCAGGTTCAGATCATCCCGAAGAAGCTTCAGGAGTTCGATCTCACCGTCAACCAGGTCATGAACGTGACCGCGGACGCCCTCGACGCCGGGTTGCTCCGCTATTCCGATGGGGCGGTCATCGGTACCGGAGGGGTCTTGAAGTCTCCGAACCAACAGATATCGATTCGCCACGTGCTCCCGATCTTTTCGCCCAAGGAGCTCGCCCAGGTAATCGTGGAGGAGAAGGACGGCAGGCCCATCCTCCTGGGCGACGTAGCCAAGGTCATTACCGAACATCAGCCGTTGTCCGGCGATGCCGTCGTCAACGACGGCAAGGGCCTCATGCTCATTGTCGAGAAGCTTCCCTGGGGCAACACCGTCGAGATCACACGCCAAGTCGAAGAGGCGCTCGAGGCGATGCGCCCCGGTCTCCCCGGCATCGAGATAGACTCCACTCTCTTCCGGCCCGCGACTTATGTCGAAGAATCGATCGAAAACCTCTCGGAATCGCTGTTGCTCGGCGTGGTGCTGATGATCCTCGTGCTGATCGCTTTTCTTTACGACTGGCGCAGCGCCTTGATCAGCGCCGTGACGATACCGCTCTCTCTTACTGCGGCCGGCCTCGTGCTGTACTTCAGGGGGGCGACGATCAACACGATGGTGCTCGCAGGTTTCGTGATCGCACTGGGTGCCGTCGTCGATGATGCCATCGTCGATGTCGAGAACGTCG
>JALZJN010000013.1 GCA_030859735.1 Actinomycetota bacterium | reverse complement strand
GAGTACAGCCTCTTGCACGGGTGCGGTAGAGAGAGCGCATACGACCATGTGCTCGCATCCAGTGAAGGACAGCAGCTGAGGAAGCGCTACAACGAGTTGGTCAGAGGCTGAGGGGCATTTGCGTCAGGAGTCCAACGCCCCGAGGTAGATTTGCCAGGCAATGCCATTTGCCGGCAGCAAGAGGGTCGGCCGTCCGTTACAGATCGAACCGCTGCTGCTTCGGCGGGGCGTCATCGAGCGCAACCCCATAGCTGTTCGCCAGGTACTCCACTCGGTCCCACCCGCTGCTGCAAACCAGCGAAGCCGACTCCCCAAGCCCAATCGAAACGGGGTATCCGTACTGCGCTCGATAGCCTCGCTCATGTCTGATCGTCTTGCCCCACAAGGCAACCCGGCCGACTAACAGGCTCACCTTCCGGCTCGGCTCGACCGTCACCTCGCCGGGATCGCTGTATGCGTAGACCCCGCACTTGCAGCGCTCGGTCGGACTGTGGACACAGCACAACTTGGGCAGTTTCCATTTAGCCATCCAATGCATGTGGGTGGTGTTGACCTGCATGCAGCGGGCCACCATCGGCTCGCCCCGGGGCCACGGAGCGGACTGCCATAGCGACATCAGATAGGGCTTGAGGCCGTCGTCTTTGTCGTAGCCCACCGCCCACAGTCGCCACCCAACGATCGGCTCGGTGAAGTCGGGGGCCGTCACATTTTGTGACAGATGATCCTTAAACACCGACCGGCTCCTTGATCGGCTCCGGTTGCGGAGGTGGCGCTGGTACCGGAACCGGTGTCTCGACCGGCTCCACGATGACGGTGTCGATCTCTTTGCCGAGGTCTCCCACGAGGCATCCCTCCCTCAATCGAGCCCAGCTCACGCCAGGCATCTGCATGGAGGCGACTGAGGGATTTGGACCCGGGGAGGGTCCGTGACGCCGAGGTGATCATACCCAGGACAGGCGTGGTCCAGAGCCATGCCAGGCCTGTGGCAGGATCAGGAGGACATTAGAAGGGGCCGCCCCTCTCCGGAAAAGAATCAGGGCGACCCCGTTAGTGAAAGGAGCAGCCTAGTGGCTGTCCTGTCAGTACGCGAGCGTACCCCCTGTGGCACGTCTACGCACCACCCCCTGGGCAACGTGTGGGACACCCCCTGGGCAACGTGCGGGACACCCCCTGGGCAACGCGTGCACCCTGCGACAGCTCCTCTCAGGGCGGTGATCCTGTGAGCGAGAGCGAGAAGGACGAGCTGTTCGCCGCCCTCGTCGAAGGTCAAATCCTCCCATCGGAAGCCTGGCCCAGAGCGATGGCGCTCGGGATAGACCCCGAAGAGTTCCATGCGGCTGTGAGGTTCGGGGCCGAAGCAGCCAAGGAACGAGCCCGCCAGTCCGAACTTGATTTGGCCTGGTGGCGGGAGACCGTTGTACCCGCACTCAACCACCACGGTGTCGAGACCATAAGGGAGCTGCCGCCCGAGGTCGCCGACGTCATCGTGCAAGAGGGCATGGAGATCGGCGCAGTCGATGAGAACGGCGAAATCTACTTGGGTGATGCTCCGACCAAGTATGCGCCGAGGAGGACGCTGGGAGTAGATGAGGACCACATCAAGAGAGCGGCTCGTGTGATCGACAAAGCAGTGCAGCGCGCAGCCAAGCCACCGGAATGGCGGGGGTTCGAGTACGACCCGGAGTTCTGGCTCATCCTCGACGAAAACGCCCGCATCCGGATGAAAAATGTGCGACGGGAGAGCCTCGACCGATGGCAGCGCTGGAACACAATCACGTTCCAGAACGAGCTGGACCACTACAAGAGTCTGGAGGGATTCGATCTTCGCAGCTCGATCGATTTCATGAACGCCCTCGCCATCTACTGGGCGGAGACCCAGTACCACGCCACCCGGCGTCAGCATATGGACACGGACGAGTTGACGCTCGCCGATGTCGAGCGCCTCATCGCCGAGGCGAGAGAGACCGACGAATGAACCGAGGACCGGGTCGACTCGACTGGCCCCCGATCATCGAGCGAGCCGCCGAGATCGTGGTGGAGTACAACGACAACGGCACCGAGGTGATGCTGCGTCAGCTCGGTTATCGCCTGTTCGTAGAGCAGCTCATCCGCAACGTCACCACCGACGTGAAGACGCTGTCGAGGTACACCGCCGCAGGGCGTCGCAACAAGACCTTCCCCGATCTCATCGATCCCGGTCGTGTGATCTCTCGGATGCAGACGTCATCAGGACCAAAGGAAACGCTGGAGCAAGCAGTTCGGTCCCACCAACGAGATCGCACCGAAGGCCAAGAGTGGGCGATCTATCTCGGCTCCGAGAAGCTCGGGTTCTTAGAGCAACTGTGGGACTGGTTCGGGGGACTGGCCGTCCCCATCGTGACGCTCAAGGGCTTCTCTTCGCAGACCTATGTCGACGACATCGCCAAGGACGCTCGCAGGGACGGGCGTCCAGCTGTGTTGATCTACGCAGGCGACTTCGACGCCTCGGGCATGGACATCGAGCGAGACGCCACCGAGCGAACCAACGGGTGCTTCGACAAGATCATCCGCATCGCCCTGAACCCCGACCAAATCTTCGCTCAGGGCTACCCGGTGCTGGAGGGCAAGCACAAGGACTCACGAGCCCCGAGGTTCATCGCTCGGCATCGTCAGCTGTTCATGGGCGACCTTCCTCGGGGCAGCACCTACAAGCCGGGAACGATGCGGTCGTGGACCAAGGGCGGGGGCAAGAACAAGAAGACGGTGCACCTGGAAGTCCCTCCCCAGGTCGAGCTGGAAGCGATCGATCCACTCGACCTCCGGGGGCTCTACCAGGACGTGCTCGACCAGTTCTGGGACATGTCCGCATACGAGGCGAGCCTGGCGCGTGAGCGCCAGGATCAAGATGCTCTGCGGGAGTTCATCGATGGCTTCGAGGATGGTGGATAGACTCCCCCTTGGCACCGGGTCGGCCGGGCTCAGGTTCACCCCTACGAGGCCCTGACCAACCCGAAGCGATCGCTGGGAGGCCCGCCCGGTGCCCTCGACCACTTCGGGTGCTGCCCGGGTGCTGCCGTACCATCCGGCACGGGGCCGGTACTATCCGGCATTCGTCCTTGCTCGAAAGGCCCAAAAGCCCTGGTAAACGGCACTACCCGGCACCTGGCCGACAGTATCCGGCACACGCCCTCGCGGACTCATAATCCGTTGGTCGCTGGTTCGAGTCCAGCCGGCCCCACGAACTGTTGATCCAAGACGATGTGAAAGCTCGGTACCTCTGTCCCACATTGGCCTCGGTACCTGTGTCTCACTTTTCGGCCCGGCTTCGGCTCCTGGGCGACAGTGGCCTCGGTACCTATGTCTCACCAATTCCACGTCTCTAGGCCCCGAGGGCATCATCACTTGTGCTCAACCGAGCCAAGGAGGACGTGGTCATGCTGGTGGAGCTTTCGATGGTTGAGCAGCGCTACGACGCCGTGAGAGAGGTGCTCGACGGAGCCACCGTCACCGACACCGCGACCCGCTACGGGGTCGACCGCAGGACCCCTCACCGCTGGCTTCTCCGCTACGCCAACGAAGGTCTCGCCGCCCTCGCCGAAAAGAGCTCCCGGCCCGATCGCTGCCCCCACCAGATGGCGCCTCAGATCGAGGCCCGCATCGTGGAGCTGCGCCGTTCTCACCCCGGGTGGGGTCCACGCACGATCCTCAACAAGCTCAGAAGAGAGCTCGAGACCCCGCCATCGCGCGCGGCGATCTATCGCTGCCTCGTGCGTCATCGATTGATCCAACCGAAGCCGCGCAGAAGACGGCGCGACGACTATAAGCGTTGGGAGCGGTCGCGTTCGATGGAGCTGTGGCAGGGCGACGTCTTGGGCAACGTCAAGCTAGCCACCGGGATCAGGGTCTCGGTGGTCACCGGGATCGATGACCACTCCCGCTTCTGCGTCATCGCTAAGGTGGTGCAAAGAGCGACCGCCCGCCCGGTCTGTGACGCGCTCTTAGAGGCGCTTGCCACCCACGGAGTCCCCGAGCAGATCCTGACCGATAACGGCAAGGTCTTCACGGGCAGGCTCGGGAGGCGGCTCGCCAACGTGCTGTTCGATCGCATCTGTCTCAACAACGGCATCCGCCACCTCCTCACCGCTCCCTACTCGCCGACGACAACGGGCAAGATCGAGCGCCTGCACAAGACGATTCGCAAGGAGTTCTTCACAGACAAGAGCTTCGAGACGATCGACGACATGCAAGCGGCCTTGGACGTCTGGGTCGCCGACTACAACAACCAGCGGGAGCACCAGGCCGTGGGCGACGTCCCGCCGATCCGCCGCTTCGAGCTCGCCCGGCCGGCATCGCTCGAAGTCATCGACGGCGACGTCGCCATCAAAGAAGAACCGCCGCCGCGTCCCAAGACGGTGTCTCGCAGGGTCGACCGCGCGGGTCGGATCAGCATCCTCAAGCACCGCTATCACGTCGGTCGCCACCTCACAGGTGAAGCGGTCATGATCGAATCGAAGGACGGCTTGTTGCACGTCACCCACAACGGTGCTGTGGTCGCGACCCACGCACGTCGCCACCTGATCGACGACGATGACAAGATGGATCGGCGCTCCAAAGCGACGAGGCCATCAGCTTCAACGAAAGGCGGTGAGGTCTTGCGCGGGGTGGACAAGCACGGCTCGATCAGCTTCGCCGGCACCGGCTATCGCGTCGGCAACCGCTTCATCGGTCGGACCGTCGGCGTGCATCTGGTCGGCGACACCGTCCAGATCACGCTTGACGGCACCCTCCTACGCACCCATCGTGCTCGTCACGACCGATCGAAAGAGTTCGGAGCCTTGGCTCAGCCCAACGGCAAGCCGAGAAAGGTCCGGGCCGAGTGAGACATACTACCGAAGCCAATCTGAGACACGGGAGGTGAGACTTCACAGTTGATCCAAGACGAGGTGCGGAGCCGCCTTGACGAACTGCTCCCTGAGCCTTTGGATCACGTTCTAGAACTGAAGGGCGAGAGGTACTCGGGCTATTGGGGAGAAACAATGAGTGACGTGAGCGACGAGGTCGAGGTCGAGACGAAGATCATCCAGATTCTGACGAGTGGCGAGCCTGACTGTGGGGACCATTACGAGTTACCGAGAGATTAGGAGAGCAATCATGCAGATCACCAGGAGTGGCGTTGAGACCGCCGCGGGTCCGAGTGATTGGTTCACTGGCGTGGTCTTCATCGACACCGTCGCGGCGCCATCGAACGGTTCCCGGCTGAGCGCCAGCAGCGTTCACTTCACGCCGAGGTCCCGTACCGCGTGGCACACCCATCCGAACGGCCAGACGATCTGGGTCACCGAAGGCGTCGGCCTCGCGCAGCGGCGCACCGAACCGATCGAGGTGATCCGTCCCGGCGATCGCGTCTTCTTCGAGCCGGGCGAGGAGCATTGGCACGGCGCTGCACCGAACCGATTCATGACCCACCTAGCGATGCTCGAGGTTGACGAAGAAGGAAACCCCGCAACCTGGGGTGACCACGTCACCGACGAGGAGTACGCGGCGAGGACAATCGAGGAAGCCTAGAGATGCGAGAGGTGGAACGAGCAAAGGGAAGTTTCAGTAGAACCTGCTGGAATTGGGTGAAGAGGGTCGAAGCGGGCTCCCAGCGACGGCAAGGATGGCAATGAACCCAGAGAAGAACAAGCAGAGTGCCAAAGACTTCTATGACTTGGCCTTCAATCAGTCACGACCCGCCGAGGCGCAGGAGAGATACACGGGGGATGTCTACATCCAGCACAACCCCATGGTCACGGACGGGAAACAGGCTTTCATCGACTACTTCGACAGAATGGCGGCCGAGTTTACTGGCAAACACATCGAGTTCAAGCGAGCCGTCGCCGAAGGCGACCTTGTGGTCCTTCACTGCCACCAAACCTGGCCAGGAGACAGCGATTACGCAACCATCGACATCTTCAGGTTTGATGACGACGGAAAGATCGTTGAGCACTGGGATGTCATCCAGGCCATCCCCGCCGAATCAGCAAACGACAACACGATGTTCTAAGTGAAGGCTGTCCCCGAGCGAGAGGCCGTAGCCCAGATCAAGAGAGGGGCTGCCGACCAAAGGGACCGTCAGTAAGATCGTCCCCGGCGCCGGGCGGGAGGTCCAAGTTTACTTCTGCGGAATCCTGGATCAACCCCGACCTGTCCACGATGCCACTACGACAAGATGGCTCGCACGGCTGCTCGGTGCCCCAAGTGCGGATGGCGTGAGGAAACACCCGGTCGTGGAGACGAAGGAGGGCAATCCCTCCCCGTTGGACACAAGTGTAGGGGCGACAACCGACAGGTGGGAAACCGGCGACCAGAGTCGCTAGAACTGGAGTCCGAGGGGTTAGTTCAAGCCTCCCCACATGAGGGCGTAGACACGGGTCAAGAAGGGGGTGGGCTGCATGAAACTGGCTGAAACAGTCCGCAACTGGCGACGGAGGGGTCAAGAACGCAGGCCAAACGCACCAGGAAGCATATCCAAAAGCGCAGCAGTAGGCCGCAACCACGCCATCAAGGTCAACGCCCTGAGGACGGTTCGACTCCCGGCGGAGCTTGACACCCAGGATGGGGCGGACTTGGAGGCGGAAAATGAAAGACACGACGGCTAGTCAGGAACCTGCAGGGAGGCCGCGTATGCGCTCACCGAGTTGATCCCCCCATGCAGAACGATCGGGGCGATCAAGCCCCCGCTCCACACCCGCAACCACGTGAGACCGAGACCGGCTACCGTCGTCAGAACCACCGCCCCCAGGACCGGGGCCAACAACTTGTGACCGCTCGCGCCGGGGTCGTTTATGCGGCCACCGATGATGGTGGGGGTGATGTGCCACAGCCCAAAAGAGAGCGACGCGCACATCGCTGCGCCCAGAGTCGACAGCCCTGCGTTTCGCCATGCGGCGAACAGGACGCCCCGGAACAGCACTTCCTCGGCCACCGCTGTTCCCAGCGGGATGCGCGCCAGCACATGGTAGGTGAGCCCGGCTCCCCGCAACCCCTCAGCCCGCTTGTCGGCGATTCGATGACCGTGGCGCGACCGAGCGACCGTGAACATGCCGATCGCGAAGATGGCGACCGCAGCTAACGACGCACCCGCATCGGCGAGGTCGCCTTGTAGCCCGAGGTCGGCGCGCGACAACTCGAACGTCGACGCGGCGACGAGCGTGACCACCCCAGCGAAGCTCAGATTGAGGGGTAAGTACCACGCCCCGTGGAACGGGCCCCATCGGTTGACGACGTTGTTGTAGGTAACCAGCACAAGTGACAGCGACAGCGTGAACCACATGTCCGCGGACGGGGTCAGGCGGCCGGACGCAACAGCTTGGTGGCTGCGAGCAACGGCACGGTTAGGAGCGCCGGCCCGACTGCCCACAGAGGCCGCGTCACCCACCACACCAGGCTGGGCTCCTCCGGGACGTACCAGACCGCGCGCATCAGACCGTAGAAGAGGGCGAAACCGACCGAATGCCACAGGAACAGCGGCATCGCGTTTGCCGACAGCCACGCGACGAAACGCTGCATTCCCGGTCGCTTCGCGAGGCGGAGGATCCGTCGCCGGTGGGCGACCACGAGACCGACCTGGAAGATCAGCAGCGCCACGATCGGAAGCGTTGGAGGCCCCATATTCGAGAAGCGATCCGCGGTCGAGGTGGTACCCACCATCGATCGGGGATACAGCCCCATGTTAGTGAGCCCCACCAGCCCGGCGAAGCCGATCAACATGAGCGCGTGGCCGAAGCGCACCGGCGCGTTGCGCAGACGTTCCCATGACCATCCAACCTGGTGGGCTGCCCCCCAGACGAAGACCATGTTGAGCCAGGCGAGCTCGGGATGACCGAAGCGGAAGCGCACGAGGTCGACGCCCGTAGTAGCTACCGCCAACCCGATGGGCACGAGCTCGCCCCAGCGCCGGTCGAGCCGGTCCCACAGTGGGACGGTGACGACAAGCGCCATGTAGACGATGAGGAACCATAAAGGCGACAGCACGAGCAGGACGGCCCGCGTCACCCATGGGTCGGGCCCAGCGTGAAGAAGCGCGGCGGCGGTCCCGGCGCCGGCCACCCCGCCTATCAAAGCGAGCGCAGGCACGCCCAATTGCACGGCCCGACGCTTGACGAAGGTCGCCCATGCACCCGGCCGCCCGCGGTCACGCGCCCACGTACGCGCGTGGACGAAGCCGCCGGCCACGAAGAACAACGGCATCACCTGCAGGATCCACGTGAGACTCCACAAGCCCGATACGTAGCCGATCGGGTTGTCGGCATGAGGGCCATCGGCGCGCCACACCAGGATTGTGAAGACCCAGTGCCACAGGACCACTGTGGTGGTGGCAAGCGAGCGCAACAGATCGATGAGTTCGTCGCGGCCCCCGCCGGGATCGGCGGGTGGCAGCATCGCGGGATGTGTCGGTTCGGCCATCAACCGGGCCCTCTC
>JALZJN010000323.1 GCA_030859735.1 Actinomycetota bacterium | reverse complement strand
TGACGTCGCCCCGGGCGGCGGGAACCGCGTCGAGCGCCTGGTTGGCGGCGCGGCGCACGCGCTCGGGGTCGGCGCCGGCGGAGCGCAGGACCGGGACGACTATCCCGCCCTCCTGCTCGAGCAGGGCGACGAGCAGGTGCTGGGGCTCGAGCTGGGGGTTGCCGCGCGCACCGGCGATGCGCTGGGCCGCGGCGAGGGCCTCCTGGGACTTGAGTGTGCAGCGATCAGCTTGCATAAGAAATCTAAGTGCAAGACTAGCAGATAACCGCGGCCGGGTTTTTCAGGAGCATGGGACCTCGCATAGCCGTTAGGGTGCGGCTCAGTGTTCGGCTCTTCCAAGCTGGTGACTTCCGACCGATTTCGGGAGTGGTACGTCGATCGGGTCGAAGCGCGGCTGGACGTGGTCTACGCCGACGAAGTGACCGACGTGTCGTTGGACGTCGACAACGAGGGCCTCGTGATCTTCTCCGACCATCACAAGGGCGCACAGGACGGAGCCGACGACTTTTGGCGCTGCGAGCCGGCCTACTGCGCCGCACTCGGCTATTACGAGGAGCGGGGCTACAGACTTTGTGTCCTTGGCGACGGCGAAGAGTTGTGGGAATGCGAGCCCAACGAAGTGACGCGGGAATACACCGAGGTCTTTGCGCTCGAGAACGAGTTCCAGAAGACGCCCGGCCGCTACCTTCGCTGCTGGGGCAACCACGATTCGGAGTGGAGCACGAGGAAGAACGTTGAGGAGCACCTCTTCGCCGTTCTTCCCGGCGTTGAGGTGCGCTCGGCCTTTCGACTGAAGCTGCTTTCGGGCCAGCAGGAGCTCGGCAACATGCTGCTCATCCACGGGCATCAGGGCACCATCGAGAGTGAGCAGTTCGCCGACCCCTCGAAGTGGTTGGTCCGGCACGCCTGGCGGCCCATCCAACGCCGCCTGAAGACGCCCTCGACCACCGCGGCGACGGACTGGAGGCTGCGCGACGCCCACAGCACGGCGTTGTACGCCTGGGCGGCAAAGCGGGCTCAGGCGGAGAAGCTCGTGGTCGTCGCAGGGCATACGCACAAGCCGGTGTTCTCCTCGCCGGGCTCGAGGGACGAGTTGCAGCGGCATTCCGATGCTCGCCTTGCCGAACTCGAGCAGAGCTATCACAATGCACCACTCGGGTCAGAGGAGCGAGCTTGCGCACGCGCGGCGCTCGAGGCCACCAAGGCGAAGTCGAGCGAGCGGGCTACTCCCGCCTTGAGGGACATCGAGATGGAGGAGGCCTGCTACTTCAACACCGGCTGTTGCTCGTTCGGGGATGGGAGCATCTCGGGCCTCGAAGTCGCGGACGGCAAGATCAGATTGGTGAGCTGGCCTTGGCCCCAGGGCGTCGATCGGCCTTCGAAGGTAACCCTCGAGGAGGCTCACTTGAACGAGGTCTTCGGAAGCCTTCCGGCGACCAACGCTCCGACCGAAGCTTGAGCCCCGGCCGGCCGGCCGTATACACAGCGGAGCGACAACAGCCGGTCAACCCAGCAGACCGGGTGGTGCCTTCGGGCGCGCGACGTCTTGTCTTCTCGCCAGCGCCTGCCCAGGGCGTTCGTATAGGACCACCTCGGCCCTGTTCACACGCCGCAGTCGCTCGAGTTCGACTTCGAGCTCCGCCTCGCGTCGGTGCGCGTGGCGCTCGAGGCGCTCGAGGCGCCGGCGCGTACGTCCGAGCTCGCGCTCGAGCGCCGTCACCCGTTCGACCCCGGCCAGGTTGAGACCGAGCTCCGTCGTCAGCTCCTGGATGCGCTGGAGCCGCGCGACATCCTCCTGCGAGTACAGCCGCGTGTTCTTCGGCGAGCGCTTGGGGCTGATCAAACCACGCGTCTCGTAGATCCGCAGCGTCTGCGGATGCATGCCCGCCAGCTCCGCCGCGATCGAGATCATGTAGACCCCGCGCGTCGGGTCGGCCCCACTCCCGTGCGCCCGGCCGTCGCTCGCCTCGGCGGCCGCCATCAGCTCTTCACCCCCGCCCGCGCGAGCAGCTCGGCGCG
>JALZJN010000322.1 GCA_030859735.1 Actinomycetota bacterium | reverse complement strand
CTTACGCCGGGTCGATTTTCTGCCCTGCGCTCCCGTCGACGACTTCCGTCCTGTGGTCGGCTTCTGCCGACTCGTCGACTTCCGTGCTTCCGTCCGCTTCGGTCCACGCGTCGACTTTGACTTTGCTCCCCCGTTCGCTTGTCTCGCCTCAGCATCCTCTGCCGCTTTCTCCAGAAGCCCGGCTCGTGGAATCTCGAGTAGCGCCTGAACGGAAGCTAGGACTCTGCCCCGCTGGATGGGGTTCAGGGGTTCCAGGGCTTCAAAAACATCCTGGGCAGCCGCCATCTCGCCATCCGCCTTCTTCGCGTTGTTCTTTTTCTTTGCCAAAGCAAAACCCTCCTCAGTCGATCTCCAATTGGTCGTCTTCAATTAGCCCCTTCTTCCAAAAGGCATGACCCTCCGGGCAGGCTGATTTGTCTTTGTCTGCCCGTTTCTGGGCAACCCAAAACTTTGGCAAACTTTGGCTCCGCTGAACATCGCTGCACTCGGGACGAGTGAATCAACCGGGGAACAATGCGGAGGCGACGATCTGGAGAGACGGAGACGCGCCTAAGCTCGAAGGCACCTCAACGACTGGGCGCGCGCTTCCCTCATGATCGTTATCCCTCGACGCGGGCCGTGGGGCGAGTCGCAGTCTCCCTGGTCGTGTGCTCGCCCGCGTCCCGCTTACGAACCGATCCGCTCGTCGCCCTCTGTCTTGAAGACGCTCACTAAGGAGGGCCGAGGCTGGCCGCCGTCCGGCCAATGACTCACAGGGTTGTCGGGGGTGGCGCCTTCGGCCTCACCCGGGTGCTGCACGGCGCAGAAAATCGTCTTCTGGTCCGGCGCAAGGAGCGGCCCGCACGCCTCGGCACCAAAGGGGACGGTGAGGAACTGGCGCAGGTAACCGCGCTCCTTTCCCCTGACCGGGACGGCGAAGAAGCCGTCGTTCTGCTCCAGTGCTCGGGAGCTGTCCGTGGCGATCCACAGATTGCCTGCGGCGTCGAACGTGACGTTGTCTGGAGAAGTTATCGGGCTCACCTGTGACTTGTCGAATCCTGCAAAGTACGTCGAAGGATCGTCCGGATCGCCACACAGCATGAAGAGCCTCCAGCGAAAGCGCGTCGCACCGGCATCGTCGCCGTTCTCGGTGAGCTCGAGGATGTGACCGTGCAGGTTCTCCGTCCGTGGGTTGGCCTCGTCCGGCCCAGGCTCGCCGGGAAGGCCGCGCTCTGAGTTGTTTGTGAGGGCCGCGTACACCCTCCCGTTCTTGGGATTGCGCTGGATGTCCTCGGGACGATCCATCTTCGTTGCTCCCACCTTGTCGCCCGCCAGCCTCGTGTTGATGAGGACCTCCGCCGCGCTCATGCCGGGCACGTGGCTCTTGTCCTCGGTCACGAGCGGGATCCACCTGCCGGTGCCGTCGAAGGCGCCGTCGCTGGGTAGCTCGCCGCTGCCGTCGATCTCCTCCGGAGGACTATCCCCGTTGAAACGCGCGACGTAGAGCGTGCCGTGGTCGAGCAAGGTCAGATTGTGGCGCCGCGCCTTCCGTCCGTCTCCCTCCGCCATGCGCCGGGAACTCACGAACTTGTAGATGTAGTCGAAGCGCTCGTCGTCGCCCAAGTAGGTCACGGGACGACCGTCGTCGGTAAGAGTTGTCTCGGCTCCCTCGTGCTTCGTCCGTCCGAGCGCTGTACGCTTGTAAGGCGTCGAATCGGGATCGTAGGGATCAACCTCTACGACATAGCCGAAACGAAAGCCCTCGTTGGGCTCCTTGGAGAGATCAAAGCGCTCTTCCGTTCGCTCCCAGCCACGATATCCGAAGGACGGCAGAGTCTCGCCGAATCCGTAGCGCTCGTAGGAGGCTTTCTTAGCGTCGTCGGTAACCGCACCCGCATTCACGAAATACTGATTGAAGTTCTCCTCGCCCGAGAGGTACGTGCCCCAAGGCGTGTGACCGCCGGCGCAATTGTTGAGACATCCGAGCACCGTCCGCCCGCTCGGATCCGCGTTCGTCCGCAGCCAGCTGTGTCCCGCCGCCGGGCCCGTGAGCTCGAACGGTGTCGTCGCGGTGATGCGCCGATTCCACTCGGAGTCGCGGATGAGGCGATATCCGCCCCTACGTCGCTTGCGAATCTCGATGAATGAGATCCCGTGCGCCATCAGCTCGATTTGAATTCGCTCCAGGTCCTCCTCGGACGTGCCCGTGGGATCGAAGTCACGGAACATGAGCTCGGGGTTCGTGTACTCATGATTGACACCCAGCAGCGCTCGCTCGCTGTAGCGCGTGCCCCGTCGTCGGAGAGGAAAGAACGCGACGTAGTCGCAGTTGTAGCCGAACTGCTGCGCCTGCGCCTCGGCGGTCTGGTGGTTGAAGTCCAACTTCGGCGCACCCGGCAGTATGGGATCGCCCCATCGCACGAGCACATCGTAGTCATAATCATCTGGGACGATGACGTCGTCGATGCTGTTCGGGGGAACGGGGTCGAAGGTGAGGTCGCCGTTCCTCTTGCTTGCTTGCGGCGCCCCGAGAGCACTGGGAGCGCGCGTCCCCGCGTACAACACGATGCTGGCAGCGGCTCCGCCCTTGAGCAGCGTTCGGCGGCTGACCATCTCGGAGAGGATGTCTCCGAAATAGGGATTGTCGCTCTTGTTGGGAACGTCGTGCGCGCACGCGTTCCCGCACCGATAGGTGCATGTCATCGAGGAGCGCCCAGCCTTACGTGTCACGATGGGAAGCGCGCGGCCAATACTGGATTCCGTCTTCACAATGCCCCCTCTACGCCGTCGTCTTGCATGCGGGTTCACCATACTTCAAACGAGCTCGGCCGTCTGAGCGTTACTGGCGCTGGCGAGTGAACTTTGGGGAAACTTGAGGTGGCCGAGGACCGATCCGTCCTGCGGCCTTCGCGGAGGCTCACCGACGTCATTTGCGTTCACCAGCGTCTTGTCGTTCCCGCAATGGCTCTCGCAGCGGCCGAGCGCGTCGGTTACGGGTCGTATGGGCCCGACTCCCCACGGTTGCGTGGTTGCTGAATACAAAGTGGGGAACAAAGCGAGGTCCTCTCCTTTGATGCGCCGTCGATCACAAGACCGTCACATGGGTGATGGAGCGTCGCAGCGTGAGCGGCCCATCCTCTGATCAAAATTACAACCGTGTCCTTTTGTGGTCCCTTGTGAGAGAACCGATGTCTTCGTCGGTCCAGGGACAGCCTCGAGTCGTGGCCCACAGGAGTTTACGAGTTGACTCGGCCCGGGGTATTGCGCCGAGGGGCGAAAATGGGTTTACTTGACTTGGTTGCGAGGCGCGTCGGCCTCCGAGTCAAATGGTGCGAGAGAGAGGAACGAAGGATGACAAA
>JALZJN010000320.1 GCA_030859735.1 Actinomycetota bacterium | reverse complement strand
CGGGAGTGTGCCCAGCAGGCTGGATCGTGAGGAGGTGATGCTTGTGGTCCAGCCGTAAGTCCGTCATCACCAGCCGGTGCGAGTCCGGTCCGGGTAGTCGCCAGGGAGCCCGGTAGCTGGTCCCCGGTGTCGGTTGAGAAGCCGGCGTCGAAGCGGGATGACAAGCGGCCCTCGGGGCCGTGCGACTCGCCGGTCCGCAGCATCAAGCGAAGCCTGCCGCCTCGTGAATGTATAGAGAGGGAGCCGAGCCCGGTCCCATTGGGCGAAGGCCACGGAAGACGCGAAGAGCCTGGAAGCGCAGCGTCGAGGGACCCTCCGGGGTAGAGGGCGTGGAACGGCGAGAGGGTGATGACGGGAACTGGGGAGGCCCTCCTCGGCCCGGCGACTGCGGAGCATCGTCGGAGCGTCGAGTCCTATAACCGGTGCTGTCGCCGGGAAGTGGGTTCGTGCCGAGAGGGAGTCGGAGGGGGCCGTAGTAGTGACGATGGCCGGGACAACACAACCCGGTCGGAGCGAAGGGCCCCCGCTTCGTCCATGCGTGTCGCCGAAGGGAACGACCGGTGAGTGCCACCACGGCTATTGCCACCCTCGACAAGGTCGCTGAGCTTCAGCGCGCGCTCTACCGGGCAGCCAAGGCTTCGCCCGACCGAAGGTTCCATGCGCTCTTCGACAAGGTCCATCGCAGGGACGTGTTGTGGAGGGCCTGGGTGAACGTGGCCCGCAACAACGGTGCCGCCGGTATCGATGGCGTCACCATCACCATGGTCGAAGAAGCCGGCGTGACCGGGTTCCTCGATGATCTCGCTACCGAGCTGGCCGAAGGGCGTTGGCGCCCGACGCCGGTGCGGCGGGTGGAGATCCCCAAGCCGGACGGGAGGACCAGGCCGCTGGGCATCCCGACGATCCGTGACCGGGTGGTGCAGGCGGCGTTGAAGATCGTGCTCGAGCCGATCTTTGAGGCCGACTTTCACCCCCACAGCTTCGGGTTCCGCCCGAAGCGTTCAGCGCACCATGCGTTGAACACGATCATGGACGAGGCGTGGGCAGGGCGGCGGGTGGTGGTGGAAGCAGACATCGCCAGCTTCTTCGACGAGGTCGACCAGGACATCTTGCTGTCGGCACTCGCTGAGCGAGTCGTCGACCGCAAGATCCTCAAGGCCATCCGAGCGCTGCTGAGCGCTGGGGTGCTCGTCGGGGAACAGCTGCTGTCCACCGACACCGGCACACCGCAGGGCGGGGTCATCTCGCCCCTGCTCGCCAACGTCTACCTCCACCGGCTCGACCGGGAGTGGGAACGGCGTCACCGCGGGCTGGGGCGGCTCATCCGCTACGCGGATGATCTCGTGATCGTCTGCAGGTACGAGTCCCAGGCGGAACGGGCGCTCGTCGTGCTGCAAGAGGAACTCGCCCGGCTCGGGCTGCGCATCCAGCCAGCCAAGACTCGGGTGGTCAACCTCAAACGCGGCGAGGGCTTCGACTTCTTGGGGTTCCACCTCCGGTGGGTGGCGTCGCGCCGCCAGCCGGGGGTGCACTTCTTGGCGCGATGGCCATCCAGGCGTGCCATGGCCCGCGCCCGAGACCGGATCCGGGAACTCACCGCACGTAACCTGATAGGTCGGCCCATTGAGGCGGTCGTCGGCTCCATCAACCGGTTCCTTCGGGGCTGGGGCGCCTACTTCCGTCATGGCAACTCGGCGGCGTCCTTCGACGCCATCGAGTACTTCGTCACCGAGCGGATGGTGCTGTTCATCTCGAACAAGCACCAGCAGCGCGGACGATGGTTCGGGCGCAGGGTGCTGTTTGGGTCCCCGACCCGGCTCGGGCTGGTCCGGCTCGCAGGAACTGTGTCGGCCCCGAGGCCGAATCGCTGGCGGTGAAGGACGTCGGTGAGCCGGATGAGGGAGAACCTCATGTCCGGTTCGATAGGGGGGAGCTGGAGAAGGAACGAGCCACGGACGCCGAACATGGCAGCCCGCCCGAAAGGAAGGGACCTGAGCCCGGCGCTCTACCTACCGCCCGTCACCTCGCCAGCTCCCCACCTGACCAACCTCATTGTCCCTTCGCTCTCGATACAGCTGAAGGCCGAGGATGCGGAGAAGAATGTATGGATATCCTGGCAGAGAATGCCGCCCTTCAGTCGAGTGATGAGGTTGATATCGGAGGTGGTTACGGGCTCCGCCGGACGACGCAGCGAGCACGGCGTGGTCCAGCGACTACGGCACGGCCGTTCGATGCATCTGAGTTTTGGCTGGCCGACCGAGATCTCCCCGACGCCAGGGCACGGCGGACCGCGTCCCTGCTATACGAGCTTCGGACTCAGCTCGCGACCCCGCCGAGCCGGCGTTATCACGGAACATCGAGTCCGGAGGACATCCTAGCAACTATGAAAGAACTTGACCATCGCGGATTTGACGGCGAGGCCCTCGTACGTGAAGGGATTCGGTCTGCAGTGGTGCCGGCGATCATCTTCTTTTCGCTAGTCGCCGACGTCGTTGCTGAGGCCGATCGTTCGACCGCCGACGACAAGATCGAGGACGATTCGGTCCGCGAGTGGACAAGGCTTCTCGAGCGGAGCGAAGGTCACGATGCGTCTGGGAGAAGACGCATCTTGGACGCCGTGACGAGGCACGCTCCCCGCTTAGCTGGGTGGGTCTCGACTGCGCCGCTAGAAGCAATCTTTAACTGGGAGGCTCCGAGCCCGGAGGAGTGGGAGGAAATGTGGCCGGCAGGGTTAAGTCTGGACTCTCCCCACCTCTGGCTGGTCGACCGCTTCACAAGGCCCTACCTGAATGACTGGAGCACTTTTTCGCTAAAGGCCGAGTGGAAGTACGCGCATGCGGAGAAGCTCCCGCCCTGCAACCGGAAGGAGATGAAGGAACGTCGAATCGATCCCGATGAACTCGACCGAGCAATCGCTCATCGAATCGTAGCGGCGGACGATAACGAAGACGATGAGGGTATTGAGGTTGCGGTAGAACGCGTTGAGCTCAAGATCGATGCGAACCTATACGCGCCTGTCGCGCTCAAGCTCCTGAACAATGGTGAGCGTGAAGCCGCAACGGCTCTGTTCGAGGCTGCCGTCGCACTCAATGACTCAGATGCAACAGCATATAATAACCTTGGCTTCTGCCTTTTGCCCGATCATCCCAAGGAAGCGCTCGTTGCGTTGGAGCGGGCGGCCGATCTTTCATTCTCAAACCGCCTGTTGAACGCCGCCAATCGCCTTCACGGTCTAGCCGCACTTGGCCGCTACTCAAGCGCTCTGGAACTTGCTTCCAAATGCTACTCTGAATGGCGCGACCTTATTGTGGGGGTCGGATCGGGATACCTTTGGGACTTTTCAGCACCAGCCTCCGCACCGATCCTACGTGACGTAGAGAACATCCCGCTATACGTCGTAGCTTTGATCCGACATGCGGCGACGCTCACCGGCGATGAGGCAATCGCTGAAGAGTGGCTCCGTCGGACTACAGAAATGGTGCAGCTACTGGAGACAACCTAGTGGTTCGTGCCCCTTTCCTGTGGTGGTCGGCGACCGCGTTGCCGCTGGTCCGGGGGCCGAAGGACCGCCTCACCAATCCCGCGACGGACCACTAGTTCGTCAGAGGGCTCCTTGTTGATCCGACGGCTTGCTGTAAGTGAACCTGCAAGTTGCTGGTGACGGGACCCCCGGATAGTGGTCCACCAGTTGTGGGAGTCCAACGCCCAGCATGATGGGCATGAAGGGACTGACCACGATGAAGCGACACCGACACACCCCCGAGC
>JALZJN010000300.1 GCA_030859735.1 Actinomycetota bacterium | reverse complement strand
CTGGGCCATCCCGTTGTCGGGACCCCTGGCTTTGCGCCCCTGCGTTGCCGCAGGTTTGCCTTTTCGTCGGACCCGTCTCGGTTGCCCGAGGGGGCGGGTTACCTATAACTTCGGCCCCCGCTGGGGGAGCCTTGAGGGATTACCTAAGATTTGTTGGAGGGGTAGATCAGATAACTGAATGTGGTAGCTGTATGGGCCCGGGGCGGTGGCAAACGCACACTGTGAACCTCTGCACACGAAAAACCGGGGGGAGAGGCACACCGTGTGCATTTGGCCCGTTTGCAGAACGGCGAGAGAGCCTGGGGCTGGTTAGGTTGGTGAGAAAGCCTGGGGGGGTAAAACCGGTTTCCTGATTCGGCAGAGGCGGACCGGGGCCGGGCCGGGGAGCCGACCGGGGGTGGGCGGCGCGGTCATCGGCCCGGCGCCACGGGTGGTTTGATAGGAGTGTGTTGAGAGTGTCGATCGTGATGATGGCCCGTCGGGAGCGACCGTGAGGCGCGCCGGTGCCGATGCCGACGTGACGCTGAAGATCCCGCGGCCCCTCTACGAGCAGCTCAAGCAGGTGATCCAGGGGTCGGGGTTCCATTCCGTCACGGAATTTGCCGTGTACGTCCTGCGCGACCTGCTCTCCCACCACGAGCTTCCACGCGCGGCGGCGACTGCCGCCCCAGAAGAGAGCGAGCCCGCCGCCGGGGTGGAGCCGCTCAACCCGGAGGAGATCGAGGCTATTCGCGCCCGGCTCACCTCGCTCGGCTATCTGTGACGCTCGTTCGCGCCCGGTGGGTTGCCCACTTTGTCGTGGCGCTCTGTGCCCTGTCCGCCGCCTGCGTCCCTGCGGATCCGGACATCGATCTGCGGCGCGACTTCCCCGAGGACACGACGATGGGCATCATTCAAACCGCCGGGGAGCTCGTGATCGGGATACCGGAGAACGCGCCGCCCCTCGGCCGGCTGGGGGCAGAGGGCCGTGCCAGTGGGCTCAGCGTGGAACTCGGGGCTTTTGTAGCCGAGACGCTGGGAGTCGAGCCCCGCTGGGTCGGCGGCACCAACGCTGACCTCATCTCGTTGACCGAGATCGGATCGCTCGACCTCGCCTTCGTGACCAATCCCCTCACCGAGGAAATCGTGAAGGAGCACAACTTCGCCGGCCCCTATTACATCGGCCACCAGCGCCTGCTGGTGCCAACCGGTGAAGGCAGCCCCGGGGCCATGGAGGGCCCCGTGTGCGCGGCCCTCCATCCCGATGTCGGGGTGGACCTCACCGCCACCAGGCCTGCTTTGGAAATCGTTGCAGTGCCTCGTGTCGAGGCCTGCCTCGGACTGCTCGAGAGTGGCGCTGCCCGCTCGGCAACAGCGATGGACGCATCGCTGATACGCCTCAAGACGCAACTCGGAAACGACTGGAGGATCGTCGGGGACGAGCTCAGCACCGTGGGGCTGGGAACCATCGTCCCCCCCAGGGTTCCCGCCTATCAACGTTTCGTCGCTGCGGTGCTGGGGAGGGCGGAGCGCGAAGAGGTGTGGTCTGACGCGTACGCGCGGCTGCTGCAACCTCACCTAGGGCCCGCCGAACCCCCGCCGTTGAGCGTGGAGGAGGCGGCGGCCCTGCACCCCACTCTGGTGGAGGCTCGGCGGGCAGGGGGCTGAGATGAGACCCCCCGCCCATCTAGGGAAACGAAAAGACGTTGCCGGGGTTGGTGCGGCTCTCGAAGACCACCTGAGCATAGATGCGCCCTCCACGGCGGGCCACCCCAACCCCCATGAAGCGCCACGAGCCGAGGAGGTTGCGGCGGTGGATCTTCGAGCGCCAGAACGCCCTGAACATGGATCTGCACCCGCGGGCGTAGCCGGTGTTCTGGGCGAGCCTCCGCCACCGGGTCACCTTGTGACCCAGCCGCCGGTCGTGCCAGAAACCCTTGTTGCGGCGAGCCATCTTTTTGGCGTGCCCCCGGGCCACGAACCCGAGCTGACGGTCCCACGCGAGCTTGCGAAGGCCGCGCTGTGCGCGCTCGTGATTGATCCGGGCCATGAGGCACTTCTCGGTGGGACGAAAGTGATAGCGGACTCCGGAGCGGGCGTCCTGGGGGCCGAGGCCCACCGCCAGGGCGCCGACTACGGCGAGGATGGCAAGCGGTGAGCGCAACAGCTTCGCCGATCTAGTCATGCGACCCTCCATCGGATCGCTGATATGCGGTCATTTCTTGTGGTCTCCTTCTCCTGTGGGGGCAGATTTCGGGCGACCAATGGCCGCGGAACTGTGACTCCCTACCAACTGGAAGAAAGACCCTCAAGTGTTTCCGGCTTACGCTACGTAGCTATGGACATACATTGCGCTACAAACAGCAGGTCGAAGCCTATGGACAACGGGAAAAAGAATCCTTCGCGTTCTCCAATCTTTCTTCGCGAAAGCTCAAATCGAGCCCGCAGGACGATGGACTTGGCGGCGAGCCCGATCCTCGCTTAGTCTGCCGCCAATGGCCAAAGACTCTTCCTTCGACGTCGTGTCGCAGATCGATCTGCAGGAAGTTCGCAACGCGGTCGACCAGGCCTCCAGGGAGATCTCGCAGAGGTTTGATTTCAAGAACACCGGCTCGCACGTGGAGCTCGCCGCCGAGGGTGAAGCAAGCACCATCCGAGTGCGCTCGAGCACAGAGCAGAAGGTCAAGGACTCGGTCAAGGTCTTGGAAGAGAAGCTGGTGCGACGCAAGGTACCGCTCAAGGCGCTGCAGCCCGGCCCGATCGAGGCCGCCGGCGGCGGAACGGCGCGCCAGTCGATAGCGCTGACCCAGGGGATCTCCCAAGACAACGCTCGTCGCATCGTCAAATTCGTCAAGGACCTCAAGAACAAATCCCAGGCCTCCGTGCAGGGCGACCAGGTGAGGGTGTCGGCGAAGTCCAAGGACATCCTTCAGGACGTCATCCAGCGGCTTCGTGAAGAGGATTTCGGCATCCCGATCCAGTTCACCAACTACCGCTGAGTGCACAAGATGGACATATCCATCGAGTACTGCCGGAAGTGAGGCTACTCACCCAGAGCCGTCGGTCTGGCGGAGAGGCTTCTCGAGGAGTTCGAGAACGAGATCGGTGAGCTGACGCTGAGACCGGCAACCGGCGGCGTGTTCGAGGTGGTCGTAGACGGCGAGCTGATCTCCTCGAAGAAGGCGACCGGCCGGCACGCGGAGTACGAGGCGGTGCTGGAGACGGTCCGGGGCCGGGCCGAGACTCGAGGATCCGGTAGTTGATGTGCAACCGTCGCACGTGAGCCACCGGGTGGTGCGCTCCTAAGCCCCCTGCAGCAGCTCCGAGATCTCGAACGACAGCTCCAAGGCCTGGCGGGCATTGAGGACGGGATCGCACAGCGACCGGTAGCGAGTGCTGAGGTCGGACACCTCCTCCGCCCCGCCCAGGCACTCGGTCACATCCTCATGGGTGAGCTCGAGGTGGACACCGCCCGGGTAGGTCCCGCAGGCACGATGGACCGAGAAGAAAGCCCTGATCTCAGCCAGGATGTCGCTCACCCGGCGGGTCTTCACTCCCGATGGAGTGGTGAACGTGTTGGCGTGCATCGGGTCACAGATCCACACCACCGGGTGGCCCGAGTCGCCCACGGCCTGAAGCAGCCCGGGCAGGACCTCTTGGAGGCGCTCGGCCCCCATCCTGGTGATGAAACTCAGGCGGCCGGGCTCGCGCTCAGGGGCCAGCCGCTCGCATAGCTCGACCACCTCAGCGGGTGTGGCGGTGGGGCCGAGCTTGCAGGCGATGGGGTTCTTCACCCCCGACAGGTACTCCACATGAGCACCGTGAGGCTGGCGGGTGCGCTCTCCGACCCACAGGAGATGAGCCGAGCAGCTGTAGAACTCACCGGTGAGACTGTCGCGACGGGTCAGCGCCTGCTCGTAGCCCAACAGCAGCGCCTCGTGGGAGATGTAGAAGTCGACTTGGTGGAGATGTGAGTCGCTCGAGAGGTCGATCCCACAGGCGGCCATGAAGCGCAGGGCCTGGTCGATGTGGCGGGCGACGGCTTCGTAGCGGCGGCCCTGGGGGCTTCGGGCGACGAATTCCTGGTTCCAGGTGTGGATCTGCCTGAGGTCCGCGTAGCCTCCCTTGGTCAGCGCCCGGATGAGATTGAGTGTGGCCGCGCTCTGGTGGTAAGCGCGCAACAGGCGAGAGGGATCCGCTCGCCGGGAGCCCGTCTCGAAAGCGATGTCGTTTACCGCATGGCCCCGGAACGACGGCAGCAAGACGCCCCCGACCTCCTCCTGAGAGGAGCTGCGAGGCTTGGCGAACTGGCCGGCGATGCGACCGAGCTTCACCGTGGGTAGCCCGGAGGCGTAGGTCAGCACCACCGCCATCTGCAGGATGATCTTGAGCTTGTCCCGGATGGCGTCGGCCGAGAAATCCCCGAACGCCTCGGCGCAGTCCCCGGCCTGGAGAACGAAGGCGCGCCCCTGAGCCGCTTCAGCGAGCGCGCTCTTGAGCGAGCGGGCCTCACCCGCGAAGACAAGCGGGGGCATGGCCGCAACCTGCTCGAGAGAGGCTTCGAGCGCGGACGCGTCCGGCCACTCCGGCTGTTGTTGGGCCGGATGGTGCTGCCATGAGCTTGGGGACCAGGCGGTCATGTGATCAGTTGCCAGACGTGGGACGATTCGGAGATGAAGACGGCAGAGCTCGTGAGTCTAGCCGAGATCCAGGACGCCTCCAAGCGGCTCGAGGGAGTCTCGGTGCACACTCCCCTGGACCGATCCCGGGCGCT
>JALZJN010000292.1 GCA_030859735.1 Actinomycetota bacterium | reverse complement strand
CGCGAAAAGGCCCCGAATCAAATCGGGGCCCGTCGCCTTGTCCGCCTTCCCCCGCGTTCGGCGGCTCTACCATCCCCCGCGTTCGCGCGTGCTCCGAGTCGGCTCGCGGTGGGGTGGCCCTTGGCGCCGCCCCGACCGGAAGCCGCTCCGGTGTTGGAAGATGTTACCTGGGCACGGTCGCCACCGCAATGGGGTTGAGAGGGAGGACCGGCGCGATTCTCCGAACACAGATGACAGGAGGCACTGCGTTGACGCCGAGAAGAAGTGTCACGGCCTCCTTGTAAGTTGCTCATCATGGATTCCAGCACCTCTCCTCCGCCCTCTGACCGAGCGGCTGCCCGGCCCTCTGACCGAGCGGCGCAGCTCACACTCGACCACGCGCAATCACGCGTGCGTGCTCACGGCTCCGGTCCGATGATGGTCCTGGGTAGCCCCGGCACCGGCAAAACCACCGTCATAGAAGAACGCTTTGCCGCCCTGGCCACCGGCTCCTGTGCCCCCGACCGCATTCTGGTTCTTGTGAACGATCGCGACCACAAGATGGGCCTGCGGGACCGTTTGACGCGGCGCTTGCTGATGGACGAGGGCATGGCTGCGCTGATCGAGGTGCCGGTCTACACCTGGTACGGCCTAGCTCACCACCTGGTCAGCCGTCATTACCGCGACCTCGGTTATCCCGAGGCGCCGGTTCTGCTCACCGGACCCGAGCAGTGGGGCGATGTGCGCGACGCGCTGGCGGCGGAGAACGAGCTGAACTGGCCCAGCTTCAGAGGACTGCTCCGTAGTGAGGGATTCGTGGACGAGGTCGTCGACTTCTGCATCCGGGCCGAGCAGCAGCTTCTCGCCGAGGCCGATCTGAGATCGTTGGTCGAGCGGCGGCCGGAATACGCGGAGGTGGTCGACTTCCACCGCAAGCGGCGGCGGCGCCTTCAGAGCAGCGCGCGCATCGACTACCCCAGGCTGCTGGAGGACGCGGGATGGCTGCTGGCAAACGTCGAGCCCATCCGCCAATCGCTCGAGCAGCGCTTCGTCCATGTTCTGGTGGACGATGCGCACGAGCTCGCCCCCGTTCAGCAGAGGCTGCTGTCCTTCCTCACCTCCGATCTCACCTCAGCTGTGACCTCGGAGGCGACCCAGAGCCGCCGCTCTCTGGTGGTGGCGGCGGATCCGGATTCCTGCATCGAGACCTTCAGAGGAGCGGACCCGGCGTGGCTCGAGAGCTTCTCCGACCAGTTCGGGACTCACGAAACCGTCGTTCTCGAGACTTCCTACCGGCTGGGTGACGATCTCGGCACGCGCTCGCGCCGTGTGGCCGAGGCGCTGGGAGATGCTCCGCACCGCGCCGCCGCCTATTGCGGCGAAGCGACCCTCGAGGCGGCTTCCTATCCGAGCCTCGCACAAGAGCTGGAGGGGGTGGCGCGCACTCTCCGGGAGGCGCACCTCCGTGATGGCGTCGGCTACGACGACATGGCGGTCCTGTTGAGCTCCCCGCACGGGATGCTGGTCCCGCTCGAGCGAGCGCTTCAAGAGGTGGAGGTTCCTTATTCCGTCTCCATCCCCGACCGTTCGCTCGAGCGCGAGCCGGCTGTGGCCGCGTTCCGGTGCCTGGCTCGTTATGCGCTGGAAAACGACCCAGAGGCGCTCGACGATCTGTTGCGCTCCCCGATGGTCGGCCTCGAAGAGGCCGCGGTCAGAGACCTCGACCGAGCTGCGTTTCTGCGCAAAGTCTCGCTGGGCGAGCTCCTCGAGGATCTCCCCGAGGGTGTGAGCGAGTCCGTACGCGCGCGCATTTCGAACATGCTCCAGCTCAGAGACGTGCTGCGCACCCGTCGTGATGCCCCCGCAGACCAGGCCTTCTGGGCGGTGTGGGAGTCGGCCACGTTCTACCGAGAACTCGAGCTGAGGGCCCGGCGCGATCCCGACGACTCCTCTCACCGGGATCTCGATGCGCTCGTGGCGTTTGCGCGGGCGCTCGGCAGGTTCATCGAACGTCGCCGCGGGGCGGGCACTCTGTTGGACTACCTGGGTGCCATAGGGCGGGCGGATTTCGGCGCGGACCCATGGCTGCCGCGCGATCGCAGGAAGCGCGGAGTCGAGATCCTTTCCTTTCATCGCTCCAAGGGCAAGCAGTGGTCGATCGTGTGCGTTTGTGGCTGCATCGAAGGCTCGATCCCGAAGGGCCGGCGGGCGCGCGGCATGTTCGACATCCTCGGCTCAGCCGGGACCCCGGCCGTGGACGACGCCGAAGACCGGCGAGTGTTCTACGTCGCCCTGACCCGGGCCAAAGAGCGCTGTGTCGTGACCACCTCTCCCGGTCCCTCGCACCGGGGTCGGCCCAGTCGCTATCTGGCCGAGATCATGGACTCCGTACCAGAGGCGACGCCTGCTTCGGAGGCCGAGCCGCTCACCTTCACCGAGGCGGCCGGGCGTCTGAGGCGCACGCTCGCCGACCTGTCGGCCCCCGCGTCCGAGCGAGTGGCTGCTCTGGGGGCTCTGGCGCGTGTTCGAGAGCTGGATCCCTCGTGCTCTGCGGCCAATCCGAGGGAGTGGTGGTGGCGCTGGGACTGGACCGAGGGAGAGGTCGGCGTCTCCACCCGGCGAGACCGGGCGGTAGAAGAGGAATCGGCCGGCGAGGGATCGGTTGTAGAAGAGGGTTCGCCGAAGCTCAGGACAAGCTACTCACGCATCTCTCAGTACGACAACTGTCCTCTCGCCTACCTCTTCTCGGTCGTGCTCGGCCTCGACCCCGACACCTCGCACAACATGGCGTTCGGAACCTGGATTCACCAGATCTTCGAGGACTGCGAGAAGACTCCGTCTCCCGAGGAGCAAACCCGGGGGCGCCGCCGGCTGCACAACAAGGAAGCGGCGCTGGCGCGCTTCGAAGAGCTCTTCGACGCCCACGTGTTCCCCAACCGCGCCATAGCCCGGCAGTTTCACCGAGACGGCGTGGTGATGATCGAGCGCTATAGCACTCACCTGTCGCCCGGTACCTCTCTGCTGGCCGAGCACGGCTTCAATATCGACCACGACGGACACATCATCAGAGGACGTATCGACCGTGTCGACCGCAAGGGACAGGGGATAGTGGTGGCCGATTACAAGACCTCCCGCAGCGCCATCACGACCAAAGAGGTCCCCGATTCATTGCAGCTCGCCATCTACTACCTGGCGGCAACCAGGGACCCCGAGCTCATCAAGCTGGGTGAGCCCGTGAGCATGCAGCTCGTCTATCCCGCATCAATGACTCGGGGGAGTGTCACCAGGCGCTGCCAAACGCCGGAGCAGGCGTTGACGGTGCTCGAGCGGCTGCCCGGCCTCATCGAAGGTGTGCTCGGCGAGGAGTTCGAGCCGAGCCCCGAGGCCAACTGTCGCTGGTGCAAATTCAAGCCACTCTGCCCTCTGTGGCCCGAGGGTCGGGAGGCGGCCTCATGAGAGACAAAGCCGGCCCCGCGGTGCTCGCTGCGCTCGGCGGATTCGAGCCCACCGACGAGCAGTGGCATGCCATTAGGCATCCTCTGATACCCCTGCACCTGATCGCCGGAGCGGGCTCGGGTAAGACCGCGATCATGGCCGCGCGGATGGTCTGGGCGGTGGAGGAATGTGGTTACGAGGTCTCTCAGCTGCTCGGCCTCTCCTTCTCGAACAAGGCTGCGGGCGAGTTGAGCCGGAGAATCGTGACCGCCTTGGAGTTGCTCGAGGAAGATGTCCCGGTCCCCCTCGAGCCGATGGTGCAGACCTATCATGCCTTCGCCGCCGCCATCGTGCGGGATCACGGGCTCCTGGTTGGCATCGAGGGCGAGGCGGCGCTGCTGAGCGACGCGCAACGATGGCAGCTCGTGTTGTCCTGCCTCGACGGCTTGCCCGCGTTCGATGCGCTCGAGCTTCGCTCTAGCGGAGGAGTGGTGAGAGCGACCTTGGGCCTGGCCGATTCCCTGGCCGACCACGTGGTCAGCCCGGCCGACGTCGAGGCGGCCGCGGATGCGGTTATGCGTTCGGGAGCAGGATATTCCGACGAGGTCGTGGAGACCGCGGCCAAACGCAAGGAGCTGTGCCGGGTGGTGGCTGCCTATCAGACGGCCAAGTCGCGCCATGCCCGCATCGACTTCGGGGACCAGATCACCAAGGCGGTCGAGATCCTGGAAGGCCACCCCGCGGTGCGCGACCTCTACCGTTCCCGTTGGCCCGTGGTGCTGCTGGATGAGTACCAAGACACGAACGTCGCGCAGCGCCGGTTGATGCAGGCGTTGGTTACGCCGGGTGGGGCGGTCACCGCGGTGGGGGACACGCGCCAGGCCATCTATGCCTTCCGAGGCGCAACGATGTACAACCTCATCGGCTTTCCCCAACACTTCCCGCGTGCCGATGGTGCCGTCTACTCGGAGGCGTCGCTGTCCCAGAACTTTCGGTCGGGAGAAAATATCCTGGCGATGGCCAATGCAGTGGTCGCGCCTATTCCCGCCGAGAGACGACCGGGAGACCCGCTGCGGCCGTCAGAGTTCAACGGGAAAGGGCGTGTCGAGCTCGGGCTTTTCTGCGAAGAACGCGCCGAAGCGGACTGGATCGCCGGGCGCTGCGAGCAGCTGCACGGGCAAGCGCTGTTGCCGGACCGCCGACCGGTGGAGTGGCGGGACATCGCCGTCTTGGTCCGGCGTCGAGGCGCCATGGCCGCGCTGTTGAAGGCTCTACAGGAGCACGACATCCCGGTCGAGGTGGTGGGGCTTTCAGGCCTGCTCAAGGCGCCGGAAGTAATGGAGGTAGTGGCATGGCTCCGATGCCTGGACACCAAGCCGTCGGCCAACCGCTGGCTGGCGCGCGTCCTGCTCGGCCCCCGCTGGCGCATTCATTACCGCGACCTGGCATTGTGTGCTCGTTGGGCCGCATGGCAGAACCACTCCCTGCGCCTCGAGCTCGCCGGGGGCAGCGAGGAACGCGCGCGCGACATGGAGCCCGGCGACGTGGGTTTCTCGCTCCTGGAAGCGCTCGAGCACGTCTCCTCCATCGAGGGCCTGGGCGTCGAGGCGCGCGCTCGTTTGGAAGAGTTCAGCTCCTGCCTCAATCGCTTGAGGCAGAAGGTGGGCGCGCCTTTGCCCGACCTTGTGCAGGAGGTGATCTCGGTGAGTGGGATCGCCGATGCCCTGGCCGCATCTCCCGCTCGGGGCGCCACCGCAGGACGACAGAACCTCGCCAATCTGCTCGACCAAGTCGCCGATTTCGCTCCGGTCGAGGGAGAGGCGACCCTGAGGAGCTTGCTTGCCTATCTCGACGTTGCCGAGGAGGCCGACGAGACACTCGAGTCCTCCCAGCCGGCCGCCGCGGACTCGGTAAAGCTCATGACCGTGCATGCGGCCAAGGGCCTCGAGTTCGAATGCGTCTTCGTGCCCTCGGTGGCGTCCTCGACAAACCCCAAGGGCGAGTACGTCTACTCGGTGTTCCCGGACAATCGGATGTCCAACCCGATGAGGTCGCACTCTCAGCTCCCCTACGAGGTGCGAGAGGACGCCGGTCATCTTCCGGCTTTCGACGGGAACTCGAGCCGCTTCGCTCAAGCGGTCAAGGAGCGGGTCGCAGAGGACGAACGGCGTCTGTTCTATGTCGCTACAACCCGGGCCAAACAGCACCTGGCGGTAACCGCGGCGTGGTGGTACGGGCGCTCCGACCGCCTCGTCGGCCCCTCTCGTTTCTGGGAGGACCTCGCCGTACTCGAGAAGACCGGCGTGGTGGAGCTCGTCGAGCGCGCCGAAGTCCCTGAGGCGAACCCTGCGATTGCGGCTCTCAGCGAGGAGATCTCGTGGCCACCGACTCCGCGTACGGGTGACGATGATCCCCTCTTCGAGGGGGGCTGGGGGGCGGGGGCCGAAGCAGCTCTGGGGTCGAAGGACGCATTCGATGCTTTCGTGGCCGCTCTCCCGGACGAGGAGCGAGCATCGTACGACCAGCTGCGCGCCGAACATCTGGGCGCTCTCGAGCTGATTGCGGACGCGGCAGCCTCTGCGCGACCGGAGCAAGGCGAAGCCGTCCCCGACATCATCTCCGCCACCGACCACGTGTCTTTGACGGCGGCCCGCCTCCATCCCTCCCAGCTGGCCCGCCCGCTTCCCGAGCGACCCAGTGATGCCCGCGCGGTCGGCACCGAGGTTCACCGAGTCATCGAACAGCTCTTGCGAGAAGCTCATGGTCAGGGGACGGAGGTAGCCTCGCTGCCGGATGAGAGTGAGCTCGACGAGCCGCTGGGGGTAGAGGACCGGGATGAGGTCGAGCGCCGACTCGAGTTCTTCCGGGCGCTCGGCTACACGGACCGCACGCTCGCCCGGCTGCCCTCCGGCGAGCTCATGATCGAGCTTCCTTTTGCACTACGGATCGGCTCCCGAATCGTGCGAGGCCGAATCGATGCGGTGTTCGAGGACGGCGCTGGAGGTTTCGAGCTGACAGACTTCAAGACGGGCGCGCGCTTCGAATCGGAGGCCGAGGACCAGCTCGGGCTCTATGCCGCGGCCTTGCAGGCGAACGGCCTCCTGCCTGAGGGGGCTCCGGTGACGCTGACCTATGCCTTCCTCGACGGCGGCGCTCCGGTGACCAGGCCCTACCTGCCGTAAGCCGCTTCCATGGGCTCCGTAAAAGCGGAGGCCCGCGTCAATTAAAGGACTACGAAGGATCACGCTCCCGACCTCGCGCTCGGGGTTTCCGACTTGGTCTGAGTAGGAGCGAGCCCAGGATTGCCGCAGCTCCCGATCCGATCAAAATGCCGATCCTGGCTTCGTCGACCAGCTGGGGGTCGTCGAATGCAAGTCCGGCAATGAACAGAGATACCGTGAAGCCGATACCGGCCGTTGCTGCGGCGCTAAAGACGTGGCTCCATCTCATGTCCTGCGGCATTGACGCGATCCCCGTTCTCATCGCAGCCCACGAAAAGAAACTGATCCCGAGGATCTTGCCTCCGACCAGGCCGGCGACGATACCCAGGGTGACGGGCGAGGTTGCGGCCGTGGCGAACAGCTTTGCATTCAGTTGCACGCCGGCATTGGCGAGGGCAAAGATCGGTATGACCGCGTAGCTCGTCCAGGGATGCAGGAGGTGCTCGAGCCGTTCGGCAACCGAAACAGCTTCTTGAGCTTGGATGGTCACATGTCGTATGGCCGACGGCTCTGGATCCTGCATGAAAGCGGAGGCTTCCGTAACGGCGTCGCGTGCTCCCTCTGGGTCCACGGGGCGCGCGGGAGTCAGGAGGCCCAAAGCCACTCCGGCGATGGTTGCGTGTACTCCAGACTCAAAGGTCGCAAACCAAACCGCGGTGCCGGCCAGCACGTAAAGGGGGGTCCACCAGAAGCGCCGGCTTCTCATCCCCGATACGAGCGCAAGAAGAGCGATCGCAGTCAGAAGCCAGCCGATCTCGATTCCATCGGCGTAGAACAGGGCGATCACCAGAATGGCCCCGATATCGTCCACAATGGCAAGGCTCAGGAGAAAGATCCTTATCGAGTCTGGGCAGTGTTTGCCGAAGACCGCGAGAACCCCCACGGCGAATGCGATGTCGGTCGCCATCGGGATTCCCCACCCCCCATTGCCTTCGCCGCCCATGTTTACCGCTAAGTAGATGAGTGCCGGCACGATCATCCCGCCCAACGCAGCGAGTGCGGGGAGGGCAGCTTTTCGACGGTTGTTCAACTCGCCAATGACAAGCTCTCTCTTGATCTCGAGCCCCACGACGAAGAAGAAGATCGCCATGAGCCCGTCGTTTACCCAGTGCCGGAGATCTTCCGTGAGCTCGAAGTCGGCAATCCGGATGCCGATGTCGGTGCGCCAAACCAGCTCGTAGCTGTCGCCGACCGGAGAGTTCGCCCAGACCAGGGCAACGAGCGTACTCAGCAGGAGCAGGATGCCGCCCGCAGCCTCAGTTTGGAGGAACCTCCGGAGAGGACGGGCGACGACGCGAGCAACGGGTCGTTCACTCGCCACCCAAGAATGGCGGAGGGGGGGTTCGTTTCCGGTCGTCAAAACTGCCTCCTGTCTGTGGGAGATCGCAGTGCCGACCAGACTTCCCGGCTCGCCACTGCCACAATAACAACTAGGCAGCACTCACCGAAGCTGGTGAGCAGGTTCCCAGTCAGGCGGGGAGGCGAGCCCCGTCTTCACTTGGGGTCACGTAAGAGGGATGGGTGGGCCGGTTGGTGGGGTGCATTGAGATGTGGCCCTTTTAGGATGGGACCACCCCATGGTGCTTCGACTCCTGCTTGCGGCGCTCGTGACTACTCTCGCCCTGCCCGCGCCTGCTCTCGCTCAGCAATTGGGACAAGAGCTTTACGAGCGGCGCTGCGCCTCTTGTCATGCGGAGGAGGGGACGGGTCTCGAGGGGCTCGGCCCCTCGCTGATCGGCGTAGGAGCGGCGGCGGCCGACTACCAGCTTCGAACCGGACGGATGCCGTTGCAGAACCCGCAGGCTCAAGCGGTGCGCAAGCCGCCCGTGTTCTCCGAGGGAGAGATCCGGGCGCTGGTGTCCTACGTGGCGACCTTGGGTCAGGGACCGCCGATCCCTTCTGTGGATGTCCAAGCAGGTGATGTCTCTTCGGGACAGAGCCTGTTCATCACCAACTGCGCCGCCTGTCACGGAGCCGGAGGAAACGGGGGAGCGGTGGGAAACAACGCCGTGGCCCCCAGCCTCTACGCCTCCGAACCAGTGACCATGGCCGAGGCCATGGTCACGGGACCGGGACAGATGCCCGTGTTCGGGTTCAGCGAGCAGGAGCGCAACGACATCATCTCGTTCGTCTCCTACCTGCAGACCTCCGAAGCTCCGGGCGGTATCGACATCGGGGGAACGGGGCCGGTCCCGGAGGGGTTCGTGAGCTGGTTCTTCGGGCTCACCGGCCTGGTCATGGCGCTCATCTTGCTGATGGGCGCGGGGAGCCCCAGGAAGTCTCGGTGAGATCGACCTGCGGCGGGGCAGCTTTGCACCTCTGCCTACATCTGGTGTGGGCTCAGCGCCAAAGTAAGTGGGATCCCGTCGTGGGACTGGACTACCCGAGGGAGGCCCGCTGACAGCGGAGAGGGTGGTGCGGGCCTGTTTCACCCTGTCTCTCGCCGCCTCTCTCGGTCTGTCGGGCGTGTATCTGGCGGGCGGTAGCCGATTGTGGGAGGGGGTGCTCCTGGCCGCAGCCCTCGGTGGCATCGGGGTGGGGTTCATTCTGTGGGCGACCAGGCTGATCGACGCGCCCGATGAGGTCGAGGAGCGCAGGGAGCAGAAGCCGGGTGAGGGCCTGGGGCTCATCTCAGAGGTGCTCGAGCAGTCCGTCACCGGCGTCTCGCGCCGCAAAGTGCTGGCCGGGCTCGCCTCCGGCGCAGCCGCCTCGCTGGGAGCGGCGCTGGCCATACCGTCGTTGTCTCTCGGCCCCCAGGTAGGGCGCAGCCTCTTTCGGACGCAGTGGGTTCCCGGGATTCCGGCGGTCGATTCGGAGGGCGCCCGGCTGCGGCCCGAGGACATTCCTCTGTCGGGAGTCGTCACTGTGTTTCCACAGGGCTCGGAGGGTGCGGGCGATTCCCAGGCGGTCCTCCTCCGAGTCGCTCCAGAGTTGCTCGACCTGCCCGAGGCAAGGGGGTCGTGGGCGCCCCAGGGCTGCCTCGCCTACTCTAAGATCTGCACTCACGCGGGCTGTCCCGTCGGGCTCTACCGAGCGCAGGCTAAAGAGCTGTTGTGCCCCTGCCACCAGTCCACCTTCGACGTCCTCACCGGGGCCGTCCCAGTCTTCGGCCCCGCAGTGCGCCCTTTGCCGCAGCTGCCCTTGGCGCTCGACGAAGACGGTAATCTGGTGGCGCAGGGTGACTTCTCGGGCCCGGTGGGGCCGAGCTTCTGGAACGTGACCCAGTGATCCGTTTCGTGGAGAGCCGCCTTGGGCTCGACAGCTGGGGGCGGCGCGCCCTGCGCAAAGTGTTTCCCGACCACTGGTCGTTTCTCATCGGTGAGATCGCCCTGTTCTGCTTCATCATCCTGGTCGCCACGGGGACCTTCCTCGCGCTCTTCTACCGGCCCGATGCCGCCGTGGTCACCTACGAGGGACCGTACGAGCCCCTGCGGGGACAAGAGGTGTCGGCGGCGTTCGATTCGGTCATGCGGCTCAGCTTCGAGGTCCGGGCCGGGCTCGTCATGCGCCAGATCCACCACTGGGCGGCGCTCGTGTTCGTCGCCGCGACGGTCGTCCACATGTGCCGCGTGTTCTTCACCGGAGCCTTCAGGCGGCCGCGCGAGCTGAACTGGATCGTGGGCTTCGCGATGTTGATGCTCGCCTTGGGGCTTGGCTTCACGGGCTACTCGTTGCCGGACGATCTGTTGTCCGGGACCGGGCTGCGCATCGGCTACTCGGCCCTGATCTCGATCCCCTTCGCCGGCCCCTACATCGCCTCGCTGGCATTCGGCGGCGAGTTCCCCACCGAGAACGTGATCTCCCGTCTGTTCGTGCTCCACGTGATGCTGCTCCCCGGGCTCACGATCGCCCTGTTGGGGGCTCATCTCGCTATCCTGTGGCGCCAGAAACACACCCAATTCAAGGGGCCCGGACGCTCCGAGACCAACGTCGTGGGCAAGGGCCTGTGGCCCTACCAGGCGCTGCTCTCTCTGGGTGTCATGGCTCTGACTGCAGCGGTTCTGGCGCTGATGGGCGGGCTTGTCCAGATCAACCCGATCTGGCTCTACGGGCCCTTCGATGCCACCACGGTCTCGGCCCCCTCCCAGCCGGACTGGTACATGGGCTGGCTGGACGGTGCGACGAGGCTCTTTCCTCCGTGGGAGCCCACCGTGCTCGGCGTGACCATCCCGTCGATGTTCCTGCCCGCGGTCCTGCTGCCCGGGCTCTTCTTCACGGTGGTGGCGCTGTGGCCTTTCATCGAGCGGCGCCTCACCAAGGATGTGGCCGAGCATCACCTTCTCGATTCGCCCCGCGACGAGCCCGGCCGCACCGCTTTGGGGGTGGCCGGGCTGTTGTTCTTCACTGTGCTGACCCTGGCCGGCGGCAACGACCTCATCGCCCTTACCCTCGATGTTCAGGTCGAGAGCATGACGCGTTTCTTTCGCCTGGCCATGTTCGTCGTCCCTCTCGTGGGTGGAGCGCTTGCCCTTCGCATCTGCCGGCAGCTTCGTGATTCGCAGGAGCACCCTTTGGGCCGCAGCTCCGGGGTGGTGCTGCGCCGCACCGAGCAGGGGGGCTTCGAGGAGGTTTCCGAGCCGATCAACAGGTTCGAGAGCGGAGGCCGCTCTGAGAGATCTCGAGGACTTCCTCAGCGACACGCTCCCCCGCCTGCTCGCGGCCGAGGAGGCGATTCACAACGGCGACCCGGCCCCGCGCCTGGAGATGTGGTCGACGAAGAACCCGCTGACATTGCTCGGCGCCTTCGGCATCTCCCAGAGCGGCCGGGACGAGGTCAGAGAGGCGTTTCAGTGGGTGGCTTCGCGCTTCTCGGATTGCACCGCGTATAGCTTCGATCTGATCGCTGCGGGCGTCAGCGGGGACTTGGCCTACACGGTCGGCTACGAACGCTCTACACGCTCTCTCGACGGCGGGCCAGTCGAGT
>JALZJN010000291.1 GCA_030859735.1 Actinomycetota bacterium | reverse complement strand
GATCGAGAGAGTCTCATCAAGGCGGCAGACCTAGCCTTGTATACATCCAAAGAGGAAGGCCGTGACCGGGTAACGCTTTTCCGCCGGCGGGCGCAGATCGGTCCGGTGGACTCGGCAGCCTCGGACGGAGACATGGTAACTGGCGAGACCGACCTTGCGGGTCTTCTTCGCGAAGACGCTATAGGCGAGAGAGGGCGGGTCCTTGCTCGAGCCGGGGCATGGCTGCGAGCCATCGAGGATGGGGCCGATGTCGATCAGCCGGTGATGGAGGCGGCTACCTCTCTACTGGCAGAGGTAGAGGGTGTGCAAGTCATTCTCGTAAGAGGCCGGCCCAATGAATTGAGAGTAACCTCGTCTGCCGGCATCCTGGCAGACCCCGTTGGCACGGAGGTCGAGCTAGCGAATGGGCCCGATCCGATCCGCGTGGGTCTTTTGGAGCATCGTTCGGTCGAATGCACTCACTCCGATGTCGGTGCTTTGCTGGGATTCGATCCATTGCCCAACAACGCCTTCGTGATTCCCTTGATCGTTCAGACAGAGGTTTTTGGGGCGATTCTGGTGGGTAGTTCCTTTGCGCTGACCGAGGAGCTCAAATATGCACTGGAAGCCCTCGCAGCGAAGACGACAGCAGCGATGGAGAGACTTGTTCTGTCGGAGAACCTTCAACGCATCGAGAATAGATTCCAATCCCTGCTGCATCATTCTACCGATGCCATATCGGTGGTGGATGCCATGGGCGCGATCAACTATCAGAGCCCATCGATCGAGCGCCTGCTCGGTTGGAGACCGGAAGACATGATGGACACTCAGCTTACGGAGCTGGTGCATCCGGATGACACTATTGCGATTCTCACCATGCTCGCGCAGCTGGGAGAGGATTCTGCAGCTAAACCTTTCGCCGAGGTGCACATGAGGAGCCGAGAGGGGGACTTCGTAACCGTCGATCTGCTTGGAGCGAACTTCCTCGACGATCCAAATATCAACGGTTTGGTCATAACCCTCCGCGATGCGAGCTCACGAAAGGCCCTGGAGGATGAGCTCACGGCCCTGCATTCCATGGATTCGCTAACCAATCTCTCCAACCGCTCTTACTTCGTAGAGATCCTACAGAGAACAATCGATTCCTCAGATCACGACGTTCTCACCGTCTTGCTGCTCGATCTCGACGATTTGAAGGTAGTCAACGACGGTTTGGGTCACACAGCAGGCGATCAGCTGCTCGTGGAGGTGGCCGAAAGGCTCCGAAGCTGCGTGCGAAGCGAAGACACTCTCGCACGGTTGAGCGGAGACGAGTTTGCGATCCTCTTGCCCGAGACAACAGATCACGAGGCGACACACCTGGCCGAAAGGATCATTGCGGCTCTAGGTCGCTCTTTCCGGCTGGGAGGCCAGGAAGTGTTCGTTGACGCAAGCATGGGCATCGGGACATTCGACGGCACACAGAATGCAGAGGGGCTTCTTCGTAATGCCGATGTCGCAATGCATATGTCCAAAGCGGCTGGTAAGGGCCGCTATTCACTTTTCGAGTCAGGCATGCAGGCGGAAGCGGTTCGGAGACTGTCGTTATCGTCTGACCTGCGTCTCGCGATCGAGCAGGAGGCATTGGATCTCGTCTTTCAGCCCATCGTCGATATGAAGGACGGCACCATGGTGGGCACTGAGGCGCTCCTGCGATGGAAGGACTCCAAAAGGGGCGACATACCCCCTGCCGACTTCATCCCGCTGGCCGAGGCCACCGGCCTGGTTGTCCCTCTCGGTCGCTGGGTACTACGAAGGGCCTGCAGGCAGCTCGGTGAGTGGAAGAAGATGTGGCCGCACCGGTCCTTGTCTATGAGCGTGAATCTCTCGGTCACTCAACTCGTGCACGCGGATCTTCGCAAGGACATCGAGGAAGCTCTGGAGATGTCTGGGATCGATCCGGCGAATCTAGTGCTCGAACTTACCGAGAGCGTGCTGATCAAGGAATCGGAGAAGGCAATAGATAAGTTGTTGGAGCTGAAGAGCCTTGGAGTGAGGCTGGCCCTTGATGACTTCGGTACGGGGTATTCCTCTCTAAGCTACCTCCGACGTTTCCCAATCGACGTCTTGAAGATCGACAGATCCTTCGTGACCGGTGTCGGCGGTACGGGGAAAGGGAAGGACTTGTTCGATGCTGTTATCAAGGTCGGTAAGAGCCTCAACATGAAGACGGTGGCGGAGGGAATTGAAAAGAGTGAGCAGGCCAGAGCCTTGCGGGAGATTGATTGCGACTTGGGACAAGGCTTTTATTTCTCTGGTCCCTTGCCACCGGACCAGATAACCGACCTACTCCGCAGACATGAACGAATTGGATCGGGCGCCCCCCACATAGAGCGGTAGATGCCTCTGTCCTCCTAGCCTTACGTTGAAGTTTGAAGCTGTACCCACACGTGATGTGGGGACAGTTCCAAAGTTGATCATAAGAGTGAACCAGTTCCGCCGGCCATCAGAGTTCGGCCATTCCGGCTCGCCGAGGATCCACGCCGGTGACCAGGGCGAGGACCTCGGATAGCTCCTCGAGCGTGGGGCGGTCACATGGGGCGAGGGCGAGACACTGGTCGACTGCTTCAGCCAGTGCTCGAGGGGTTCGTCGTCGGGAGGCAAGTGATGGCAACGGCTCGACGATCGGTACCGGTGGCTCGGCTGCGTACGAGTCGTCCGAATTGTCCTCCGGCGACTCCGATTCCTCGGCGTCGGGATCTTCGAGAGGGAGAGATCCGGTGGCCGCTTCGAACAAGACCATCCCGATTCCCCACACGTCTGAAGAAGCGGAGAGCAGGCCACCCTCGATCTGCTCGGGCGACATGTAACCGTCGGTGCCAATTCCCGGACGAGCGCGCCCCGGCCCCCTGGCGATGCTGAGATCTAGAACCTTGGCCATCGCACTTTCGCAAACGATGTTGGATGGTTTGAAATCGAGATGCAGCCACCCATGCTCGTGAAGATATGCGCTGACAGAACAGAGTTGTTGTCCCAAGAGGACAACATCCGCGATGCTGAGCCGCCCCAAGCGGTCGATGGCGTGCGAGAGCGTTTCGCCGGTGAGCGTCTCGAGGATTACGATGGGCCGTGGCTTTGGGATGGTCTCGTAGGCGCGTACGAGGTGAGGATGGGTGAAGCGGGCCAACAAGCGTCCTTCCCGGAGAAGCTGTCGCCGTGCACGGTCGCCGTAGGAGGGACCCCCGCTCAACGACTTGGCGATGCAGCGACACCGGCGCTGCCGGCACCAGACGTCGTAGACCTCATGCTTCGTTCCTCTGTCGACCAAGCCGATGACCTCGTAGTCGGACGACAGGAGCGTGCCCGGTTGGAGCGTGTCCGCGGGAAGCTCGTTCATTGAACCTCGGCAAGCCGATCGTTCTGCGCGGTGGAAGCTGCTGAACTCGGACGCGAGATCGAGTCCTGCATTCGGTCAAGGCGCGCATAGGCGCCGCCCCGCTCCAGAAGATCTACGTGTGTCCCTTGCTCGACGATCTGCCCGTCCTCGAGAACCACAATGAGATCCGCATCGCGCACCGCCTTCAGGTCATGTGAAATCACAATCGTTGTGTGTCCGTGGACGATATCGGGCCACGCGTTTACGAGGCTGTCCGTAGCGTCTGAATCGAGGCCCACGAAGGGCTCATCAAGAACTACGACTGGAGTATTTCGCAGGAGTGTGCGGGCGAGTGCCACCCTCTGGCGCTGGCCCCCAGAGAGGTTGCGTCCCTTCTGACCAATTTCTGTTGCGTAGCCGTGTCGCTGCGCAACGATAAAGTCGTGGGCGCCGGCGGTACGGGCTGCTTGCTCGACCTCTGCGTTGGAGGCGTCGGGGCGCCCGAAGGAGATATTGTCGCGAATCGTCCCGTCGAAGAGCATGGTTTCCTGAAACAGAAGACTCATGTTGTCCCGCAGGGACGCAAGGGTAAGAGACTTAAGGTCGTATCCATCCAACCGTATGGTACCGACGGTTGGATCTGAGAAACGGACCAGCAGTTTCGCCAGGGTTGACTTACCTGCTCCGCTCGGGCCAACGATGGCAACGCGCTGACCTGGGCGAACGGTCAAGGAAACGGCCTGTAGCGCGTCGCGACGAGCGCCAGGATAGCGAAACGTCACCTTATCGAGCGCAATAGAACCTTGAGCTCTCGCCATCGATCGGGCGTCCGATCGCTCCTCGACTCCCGGTTTTTCGTCGAACAGCTCGATGACACGTTCAGCTCCCGCCGATGCCGAGTAGATGATCCCGCTCAAAGTCGTGAGATCACTCAACGGCCGGTAAAGCTGCGTGAGGTAGGTAAGGAATGCCAGCAACCCTCCTAGGGTTAGCCGGTCTCCGGCCAGCGCCCACGTCCCCATTCCAACAACGAGCAGAGCAGTAACAAGCTCTACGAAGTGAACTAAAGGAGAAAGCAGCGCCTCCACCCTGGTTCCGGCGAGACCGGCGGTGACCAACCCCTCGTTCTCGGACCGAAAGCGTCGCTGTTGCGAGGTCTGCTGATTAGACATCTGAACGACTGAGAGATTCGTCAGGCTCTCCTCTGCGACAGTGGCCAGCGACCCACTGCGGCGGCGCTGCTCTCGCGCGGCGCGCTTGATGAGCCGGGCAAGCGTTCGGCCCAGGATAATGAGCGGCGGTACGACAATGAGGGACAACAATGCAAGCAAAGGATCGAGGAGGAACAGAGCGCCTCCGAAGAAGAGGATCCTCAGGCCCGAGGACACGACGTCCATGACGCCCCAAAGGACGAAAGTCTCGATCTGACCTACGTCACTCGTAAATCGCGTCAGGATGTCGCCCAGCTTGCGCTGCTGAAGGGCGTCGGGGTCGAGTCGAAGAACGTGTTCGAACAGCCGGCCGCGAAGCCTTAGGAGGAAACGTTCTCCAACCCACGATGAGAGGTACTCGTTGAGGTAAGAGATCAGTCCCGAGAGGAGATTGAATCCGATGTAGACGGCGGCGATCAAGGGAAGCTTGGAGATGTCTCGTGGTACGAGAACGTCGTCGACGACGCGTTGAAAGAGCCAGATCTCGGCGGTCTCGATCGCGGGTAACAGCGCCACGAACACAAGTCCTACTAAGAGCCACTTGCGGTAGGGGCGCGCGTACGGCCAGAACCGCACGAAGATTTCCCGCACGGGCACGGGAGGAGCAGCCGGCACAAGACCGAGGCCTTCACCGACCGGTGTTAATAGCGCCCGCAACCGGGCCACAAGTCGATTCAAACGAGAGCCTTTCGATCGGGCGAGAGCACGCACGGCGCCGACTGGTTCGGCGCCGTGCGCAACTCAAGCTTGGGCTCGTACCCCTTAAGTGGTGGTGCGACGACGACGGCGACGACAACGGCGCCGGCGCCAGCGCTTCTTGAAACGCCGGCAGCGCCTGCCGGACCTAGAATCGTCGTCTCGGCTACCAACCGCCGGCGATACTGCGGAGAACAGGCCAGAACGTGCCATTCGGTGTCCCCCTTTCGTAGGCTAGATGGTACGTGTCCTTCAGCGGCGTCAGAGACCGGAATGGGTGTCACCTCCAGTTCTTTACGTCGCCACTAAAGCTATTCTGCGTGCGGAGAATGAGATGAGGGTGAGAGGGGAATTAGAGAACTCTCAGGTTCGTTTCTCGGCCGCTAGGGAGCTACCGGTCAAGGGAGAACTTAGCCACGGGACCTTGCAGTGTCTGAGCTCTTAACTGCCGCAACTCTGCGCAAGGCGTTCCGCCCCAGCGCGCCCAGCAGCCGAAGAGTGGACCGCGCGGCTCATTCCTCTTTCAAGGACTCGAGCCTGTAGCCCATTCCTCGCGCGCTGGTGATGCGGTCTCTTCCGAGCTTCTTGCGCAGATAGGCGACGTAGACGTCGACGACGTTGGAGCCTGGGTCGTAGTCGTAGCCCCACACGTGACTAAGTAGCTGCTCCCTGCTCAAGACTTGTCCGGGGTGGCGAAAGAACATCTCTGCCATAGCGAACTCCCTGGCGGTGAGCTCGATCATATCGTCTCCGATCCGAGCCCTCCTGGTCCTGAGATCCAGGACTGCGTTGCCGGCGTTAAGTACAGTCTGCTCCCTCTCACTTTCCCCTCGCAGGCGGGCTCTGACTCGCGCCAGAAGCTCCTCGAACCGGAAGGGCTTGGGTACGTAGTCGTCGGCGCCGCCCTCGAGGCCGGCCACCGTGTCCCGCACGCTATCGCGCGCCGTCAAGATGATGACCGGGAGGCGAGGGCTAGTGCGGCGCAGATCAAGCAGGACGTCGAGTCCGTCCTTGTCTGGGAGACCGAGATCCAATATAACGAGGTCGAACTCGGTAGTGGCAGCCAGAGCCAGAGCCGCGTTTCCATCGGGGGCCACCGCCGTGGAGAAGCCGTTGGCTCGTAATCCCTTTTCGACGAAAGAGGCAATACGGGCCTCATCTTCGACGATCAGTATCCGACTCACTCGAGTATCTCCACTTCCTCTGCAGGTTGATCGGCTGGAACCACGACCTCGAAGGTTGAGCCCATATTCGGACGACTCCAAAGCTCGACTCGTCCATGGTGTGCTTCGGCGATCGCTTTGACGATCGACAATCCGAGGCCTGCCCCGCTCCGCTGCGGACGCCGGTCCCGACCTCTGGTGAAGCGCTCAAAGATCTTATCCTGCTCCTCCAGAGGAATTCCGGGACCGGTATCGCGTACCCAGAAGCGCGCTTCGCCATTATTCAGGGAGCTGCCGAGATCGACTGAGTCGGTTTCTGAGGTGTGCTGGACGGCGTTCTGGGCGAGCTGCATGAGCGCCTGGGTCAGGCGTTGACGGTCGGCGACGATGACGCCCTTTCCGCTGGTTTCCAACGACCATCTTCTTGGCCCCAGAGCCTGGGCTTTGGCATGAACCTCGGTGGCGAGCGACGAAACCTCGACCGTTTCGAGATTGAGGAAGTTGGCCTCTTGTGACTGCGCCAGCAGCAGTAGATCATTGACGATGCGCGCCATTCGGTCCAGCTCGTCCATTACCAGTGCGATTGTTTCCCGTCGCTCGCTTGGATCGTCACCTAAGAGTTCGAGGTGACCTCGGATCACGGTTATAGGTGTGCGAAGCTCGTGGCCGGCGTCGTCGACGAATTGACGTTGAGTGCCGAAGGCGGTCTCGAGCCGGTCGAGCATTTCGTTGAAGGTTCTCGCCACCTCTGAAACCTCGTCGTCAGACGTCACCGAAATGCGCCGGGTGAGGTCGCTCTCGGTAATTGAGCGAGCGGTTTCGTTGAGAAGCCGCAAGGGGGCCAGAACACGTCCCACCAAGGCCCACGCCAACAGTGAGGCCAAGAAGAACACGGCGATGGACACCTGACTGGCGACGGTGATGGCATCCTCGATCTCGCGCCGCTCTCCGGTGGGAAAATTGGCGACGACGAAGGTCCCGCTGACCCGTCCGTTCTGATTCTGAATTGGGGACGCGAGCCACAACAGTGGTCCCGCGGAAGTGTCGAGCCCACCGCCCTCGGGGCGGTCAAGCGCGACCCAATGGCGGATGGTTCCACGCAGCTCGGTGAGGTCAAGCGGCGCGTCGGCCGCGCTCTTTGTTTTGTAGACCCTCCGACCTATGAGAGAGATGAGCGCCTCGCCCTCGTCGGGCAGATTTCGGGAGAAGTAGACATCGAAAATCGCCTTGACGTCGGAGCCGAACGGTTCGCCGGTGCGGGGGTCACGCCCCTGTACCAACCGGCGAAACTCGCCCACTTCTTGCCTGAATTGGGTGCTGATCTCTTCGTCGAGCCTATTGAGCAATAACTGCCGGACGAACAGGATGGAGGTCAGCGTCGAGAACGCCAGCAAGAGGATGCCCGAGGCCAGGATTCGCGCCCGGGCACCCGTGAACGGTCGCCTCAGCGA
>JALZJN010000289.1 GCA_030859735.1 Actinomycetota bacterium | reverse complement strand
CACACCGGCCGCGCGCGTGCTCGCCGCGGCCGACGCCTATCACGCGATGACCGAGCCACGGCCACACCGGGAGGCGCTCCGGCAGGAGAGCGCGGCCGAGACCCTCGGCCGCGAAGCGAGCGCAGGACGACTCGACGCCGACGCCGTCGCGGCAGTACTGGAGGTCTCCGGGCAAGAGGTCCCGCGCATCGAGCGGCCGGCAGGGCTGACCGACCGGGAGACCCAGGTCGTCGGCCTGCTGGCGCGCGGCCTGCAGACGAAGCAGATCGCTCGTGCGCTGGGGATCTCGGTCAAGACGGCCGACCGCCACATCCAGAACGCGTACGGAAAGATCGGAGTGTCGACGCGCGCGGCGGCGGCACTGTTCGCGATGCAGCACGGGCTCGCAGCATGGGGAGAACTCCCGATTTCCCGCACGACCCCTCGCTCGTAGCGTCTTAACCAACGCGGCGATCGATGAGCGGGAGGAGAACACTATGCCGGGACGCATCGATGTGGACAGAAACAAGATCGCGCTGGATGTGAGCGCGGCCCCCTCGCGGCGCGCCACCGGTGAGCACGCCCGCGAGCGATTGCTGGCAAGGCTCCCCGTCACGGACCGATGCCTCGAGGTGGCCGGCGTGTCCACCGCAGTGCTCGAGGGTGGTGACGGACCCCCAATCGTGCTCCTGCCCGCTCCGGGCGAGTTCGCGGCCCTGTGGATGCGAGTTATCCCGGCCCTGGTGACGACGCACCGCGTGATCGCACCCGACCTGCCCGGTTCGGGGGCCTCGGTGTCCGACGGTCCCCCGGACGTCCCCAGCGTCCTTACCTGGCTCGGCGAGCTCATCGAGCAGACCTGTGCGGTCCCGCCCGTGCTGGTGGGACACACGGCAGCAGGCGCCCTCGCCGCCCGGTTCGCCGTCGACCATAGTGACCGTCTCGATCGGCTGGTGCTTGTGGACACTTACGGCCTTGCCCGGTTCCGACCGGCGGCCAAGATGGCGCTTTCGATGATCCCGGCCTTCCTGCGACCGACGGAGCGATCCGTCGACCGCGCCTTCCGGCATTGCTTCGTCGATCTGGATGCGGTGCGTGCCGAGATGGGTGAGCGCTGGGAATGGATGGCGGCTTACGCGCTGGACCGTTTTCGCACGCCGAGCGTGAAGGCGGCCGGTCGCAGCCTCGGGCCGCGGCTCGTGTCGGCGATCCCGTCGCAAGACCTGGCTCGGATCGCCGTCCCTACAACCTTGATCTGGGGCCGACACGATCTCGGGGTTCGATTGGAGATCGCCGAAGCCGCGAGCGCCCGCTACGGCTGGCCGCTGCACGTGATCGAGAACGCCGCCGACGATCCCGCGATCGAGCAGCCGGAAGCGTTCCTGCACGCGCTACGCCCCACACTCGAAATATAGGGAGGGAGGCCAAGATGCAGACCGAAACGAGAGGGCGCTTCCGAGCAGCCATCGTCGCTGTAGCCCCGCGGTGTTGCTGGCCGGACTCGTCTGGCATCCTTTCACCACCGTGCCAGACAAGGAGACCATCGCTGCGGCCGCTGCCTCCGGCACGACGCGCTGGGGACTGTCGCACCTCGCGGTCGCGGTCGCGTCTGGATTCACCGCTCTCGCCTTCCTCGCCATCCGGAGCTACCTCCGCGACGCGGGCGAGGACCGCCGGAGCGCGGTGGCGTTGCCGCTCGTCATCATGGGCAGCACTCTGTTCGCCACGCTGCCGGGGATGGAGTTCTCGCTGCTGGTGGCCGTCGAGACCGGCGCCGACGTTCAGGCGGCTCAACAAACGCTGTTTCCGTGGGTCCTTCCCGCCCTTCTCGCAGGCGCGGTCACCTTTGCGATCGGTGTAGTCGGCTTCGCGAAAGCCATAGCCGACAGTCGGGTGCTGAGACCACGGCCGACCCGCCTCGTCGTGGTAGCGCTCATCGGCATGGCCGCCGCGCGCTTCGTCCCCCTGGGCGCGGTTCAGTTCTACCTGCAGGCCGGGGCCGGCATCGTGGCTCTGTGGCCACTGCCCCACGAGATGTGGAAGCATCCGGAGACGCGACCCGAGAAACAGTCGCGACCGATGCCGGCGACCTGATGGCACCCGTGAGACCAGAGCGATGACCGCATATCCCCCTTCTCCTGACAAGCGAAACCGGGCGACCGAGCGCCTGCGCCGGAAGTACGCGAAGAAAGCTTCGAATTACGACAAGGAAACGGACTTTTGGGAACGATGGCTCGGGAGCGAACACCGTGGGTGGGCGTGTTCGCAGGCCATCGGGGACACGCTCGAGGTCGCCATCGGCACCGGGCTCAACCTGCCGCACTACCCCCCGGATGTGCACCTCACTGGGGTCGACCTTAGCCCCGAGATGCTGGCCGTCGCGAGAACCAGCGCTTTGAAGTTGGAGCGCACGATCGAGCTGAGGGAGGGCGACGCTCAGAACCTCCCATTTGCAGACCGTTCCTTCGACACCGTCGTGTGCACCTACGCGTTATGCAGTGTGCCCGACGATGCACGCGTCATCTTGGAGATGAAGCGGGTCCTCAGGCCCGGGGGTCGACTGATTCTCGTCGACCATGTCCGCAGCACAGTCAAGCCGATCTACTGGTTACAGTGGGCCTACGAGTTCATCCCCTCACGAACAAAGGGCGAATATATGACCCGACGACCGGCACTCCACGTGATGAGGGACGATTTCGATATCAAGGCCCACGATCGGTTGCGAGCGGGAATCATCGAACGTCTGCTCGCACTGAAGCCCGGCCGGCCGTAGCATTGGGTATCGAACCCCGCACCACAGATCAGTTTCGAGTATCGTTTTTGAATCAGGCTGTGGGCTAACGACCCCCTATGTGACTGCGAAGTCACGAACTCACAACTCATATCTTGCGGCTATAAGCACACCAGCAACGTTGCGCCCCTTCGTTCGGTTCCTGCCGGGGGCTCGAACCTGCGCACGCCGCGGGCTGGGTTCAGCCGAGTTGTTTTCCCCACGATCTCGTCGTTACCCACAGGATCGGACCTGCGACGGCCTGGTTCGTACGCCTGGACCTTCGCCTCGCCTCCGCAAACCCAGGCTCCGGCGGACCCGCCAGGGCCCGAAGCCCAATCTCACCCGCGCCCCGGGCCCCCCCGGCGGGCTCGACCGGCCGACGGTGGGTGGGCTCGATCCCGTCCGCCTCCGCCCAAACCCAGGCTTCGGCGGGCCCGCCAGGCCCGGGACCCGAACTTTCGTATAGAACGCGGGCTATAGACGCGTTTCGTCCCAAAGTTGCACATGAGACGTCGGCCCCATTGACTAGGGTAGTTCCGCTACCCGAACAGTCGCCACTTTTCCGGGGACACCCTTCAACAAGTGGCTACCCCGATCTAATGGCGATGGCCGATCCGACGACCATGTCGCTCATGCTGCTTGAACGATCACCTCACCGGGTCGCGCTACGGACATGACCCGTGCCTCGAGATGCACAGCGACTCCAAGCATTCGTCGGCATTTGTTCGACCTGGTCTAGGTCCTCACTGTAGCTGCACTCGAGCCCGCGCCAGATTCCAACTCGGATGTTCAGTCAGCTCGCCGGACGGCGACCTCGTAATCATCGAAGCGTGGGTCAGAGGTAAGAACGGTGAGCCGTTCAAGCAGTGCTTGGGCTACCAGCACCCGGTCGAACGGATCGCGATGATGCAGCGGCAGCTCGGAGACGTGTAGGGCATGGACGTGTTCGACGGGGAGTGGCGTCACTCCGCTCCTCTCCATCCGAGAGGGCACATACTCTGCGGGTGGTGCCGGGAGAGCGAGTCTCCCGAGAGCGTACTTGATGGCGATCTCCCAGGAGCTCGCCGCCGACAAATAGAGCTCGGAGGCAGAGTCTTCGATAACCGTGCGCGCCTCGATTGAGAAACGTTCGGGAGAAACTTGCATCCAGAGCCAGGCCTGGGTGTCCAGCAAGATCCTCACTTCTCGAAGGCGGTCTGCAGATCCTCCGGGAGAGGTGCATCGAAGTCGTCGGGCACCTTGAATAACCCCTCATCCATACCCAGCCGGCGCGCTCCCCCCCGCTCGATCGGCACCAGACGGGCGACGGGCTTCCCGCCGCGAGCGATCACGATCTCCTCGCCAACGGCCACACGCCGCAGCAGCCGTGAGAGATGGGTTTTAGCCTCATGGACCCCTACCTCGGTCATCTAAACAGTATAGACTTAGTCACTTGACTTAGTCAATATTTCAGGATCTCCCAAAAGTTTTCGAGCTCGGGGCCGGGCAACAAGGGGGTGCTCACTGTGTCCGCCTCTGCCAAAGCTGCGGCGGACCCCGCCAGGCCCGAAGCCCAATCTCATCCGCCCCCTGAGCGTTTGCGAGACTCCCGAGATTCCTAGGACGCACCGGATCACACAGGCCCTCCCCAAGCCAAAGACCGGATCGGTCTTACGTCCCCGCCAATAGGCACTACCAGCACACGTCGGTGAGCGGAGCTTCCTAGCCAGCGTGTCTGAATGAAGTAGCGTGGTCTTCGGCTGAAAGGTTCTCAAATGCGTTCACGCTTTGCACTGCTCATAGCGGCTGTCGTCGTATTTGCCCCCGGCTGGCATGGGCCAGGCCGGCCGCAGGCTCCGCGCGGAATCGATCTCGCCGCACGCGTTCTGGCACCCACGGTGGACGAGGGCGCAATACGCCAAACCGGGGCGGACGCGAAGCATCAGCTCGGCAGTCGGCACAAGAAGCAGTTGCGCCCCGGCATCACATTCGAAGCCGTTGCCACTTTTGGCGTGGGCGGGTTAGCGCTTGCGATTTTCTGGCTTGTCACCTCTTACTCCGGCCGCCTGCTTGGTCTCTTCCAACTTCGTTTCCGCTTCAGCCGAGCTCCACCCCGCCTCCAGCCCGCGTAAGTAAGACGCCGCTGTACGCGGCCGGTGCTGGAGGTATTAGTTGTCACGTCATTTGGTTTGGCGAGCGCTTGGGGTTCTCGCCGTCATAGGTGCTTCTGTCGCGCTCATCGTCACTCGCCCAGTCCGTTTGGGCTTGGACCTTAGGGGCGGCACCCAGATCGTCCTCGAAGCTCAGGCAAGCGAAACCCAGTTGGTCAACGCCGACACGGTCACCCGGACCCTCGAGGTCTTGCGCCGGCGCGTCGACCAACTGGGAGTCGCCGAGCCGAGTCTGCAGAGGTCGGGACAGGATCGCATCATCGTCGAGCTGCCCGGCGTAACCGATCCGGAGGAAGCCCTCGAGGTCATCGGGCGGACCGCGCAGCTCACCTTCCATCGGGTCCTCGGCGTCGCGGGTCCTAGGGGACGAGGCGGGGAGACCGGGGACGAGCAAGAAAGGGTGCTCGCCGATGAGGAGGGTAATCGGCTGCGACTAGCATCCCCCGCCCTTACTGGCGACGCGCTCGGGGACGCGGAAGCCGTGGTCGACCCCCAGCTCGGCGCCGCATGGCAGGTGTCGATCTCGTTCCGTGATGAGGGGGGCGACCAGTGGGCCGGCATCACCCGCAGGGCTGCGTGCGAACCAGTGGGAAGCCCACGGCGGCGCGTGGCGATCGTGCTCGACAAGGACATCATCTCGAGTCCAGAGGTTTCGCCTGAGGTCGAATGTGACGTTGGCATCACCGGCGGCGACACCGTCATCACCGGCGATTTCACCTCACAGGAGGCGAAGGACCTCGCACTCCTGATCCGCGCCGGTGCCTTACCGGTCCCGGTGGAGGTCGTGGAGCAGCGCACCATCGGACCCACGCTGGGTGACGCGGCCATCCGGGCAAGCGTCGAGGCCGCGGTCATCGGCGGCGCGCTCACGATCCTCTACGTCATCGCCTATTACCGGGTCCTCGGGCTGCTCGCAGCGATGGCTCTCTTGGTCTACGGGGTCTTGTCCTACGCGGTCTTGCTTGCTCTGGAGGCGACGCTGACGCTTCCCGGCATCGCGGGGTTCGTGCTCGCCATAGGGATGGCGGTCGATGCCAACGTTCTCGTGTTCGAGCGCTCAAAGGAAGAGTTCTCGGCGGGGAGAAGTCTGCGCGCCGCCGCGTTCGAGGGTTTCAAGAAAGCGTGGAGCGCAATCGCCGATTCGAATGCCACAACCCTGCTGGCATCGATCATCCTTTTCTATTTTGCCGCCGGTGCGGTAAGGGGTTTCGGGATCACGCTGACGATCGGGGTTCTGGCGTCGATGTTTACCGCCTTGGTGGTGACGCGTCTGCTCGTCGAGGTGGCGCTGAAAAGCCGTTTCCTGAGCGCCCGTCCCGGCGCGCTCGGCATGAACGTCGGAGGCCGTCTACGAAAGCGTCTGGATGAGCGCCCCATCGACCTCATGTCGCGCTCGAGATGGTGGTTCGTGCTCTCGGGGCTCATGCTCGCGGTCGCCCTCATTGGGTTGGTGGGTCGAGGGCTCAACTTCGGACTCGAGTTCACCGGCGGGAGACTGATCGAGTATTCGACTGCCCGCTCCGTCGACCCCGACGAACTCAGGTCGGAACTCGCCGACTCGGGCTTCCCGCGTACGGTCGTTCAAGAGTCAGGTGATGGCAACGTTTCGATACGCGCGGAGGAGTTATCGGAGCAAGATGAGACCGAGATCCGCACCGTCGTCGAGTCCCTCGGAAGTGATGCCGAAGATGTGCGAGACGAATTCATCGGGCCGACGATCGGGAACGAGCTCCGTCGCAAAGCTATAATCGCTCTCGGGTTGGGTCTCGGGGCACAGCTCCTGTATCTCGCCGTGCGCTTCCGCTGGTCCTACGGTGCCTCCGCAATCGTTGCGCTCTTCCACGACGTCGTGATCCTACTGGGCATCTTCGCCTGGCTACAAAAGGATGTCGATGGAGTATTCGTCGCCGCGCTCTTGACGGTCATCGGCTACTCGATCAACGACTCGGTTGTCGTGTTCGACCGCATCCGTGAACAGCGCCGCCTCCGCGCTACGGAACCGCTCTCGGTGGTGGCCAACGATGCCTGCTTGCACACGATCCCGCGCACGATCAACACCGGGCTCGGCGCGTTGTTCATCCTGACCGCTCTCCACTTTCTCGGCGGAGAGACCCTCACCGACTTCGCCCTTGCGTTGATCGTTGGGATCTTGGTCGGAACCTACTCGTCGGTCTTCACCGCGGCCCCCCTTGCAGTCGCCTTCGATCGTCTGTCGCCCGCACCTGTGCCGGCCGGAGCGTCACGCATAACCACGCGCGAGATGGCGCTGCTCAAGGCACGCCGGGAGCCCGCAGCCATTGTCGCCGCCACGGATACGGCTGAAAGCCGAACCGGGTCGGTCGCGACACAACCACAGCGGAAACGAACCGGTACAGCCAAGAGGAAAGGGAGGAGACGTCGATGATTGTGGAACGGATCAGTGCTCGCTCTGTGCTCGGAGGGTGCGTCCTCGGACTTGTAGCAGTATTGGTTCTGGGTGGGTTCCTCATGGCTGCGGCCGAAGGAATCGCCTACTCCAAGGGATTGTGGACCGTGTTCAACGTGGCCACCACGACTGGTTTCGGCGAAGGGCCCACGACCGCAGTGGGACAAGTTGTCGCCGCCGGTGTCTTTGTCGCGGCGGCCGCGTGCTGGTTCGGCATCATTTCCGTCGCCGTGGAGGTTGGACTGTCGCGCTTTGAGCAAAACGCCCTGGTGCGGGAGGCGCTGCGATCTCTCGCTCGCCGCCGCGGTCCCAAGCTGTTCCACAACAACTAGAGGAGATCACATGAAGCGGTTCGTCGTGGCGGTCGGCGCTTGCGTCCTTCTAGGGGGGCCTGCCTGCTCGGGCGTTTCTTTCGTTGACGAGGTGGCGATCGTCAACGACACCGAGTACTCGGCCAATATCGATGTCACCGACGAGACCCGAGACGGATGGCTGTTGTTGACCAGCGTGGAACCTGAGTCGACGACAACCGTCGAGGAGGTCATCGATCAGGGCGAGACGTGGATCTTCCGCTTCGACTACATCGGTAAGTACGAAGAAGAAGTCGAGATCTCGAGGCGCGAACTGGAGCGAGGCGATTGGACGATCGAGGTGCCGGAGAGCTTCGAACAGCGCCTGCGCGATCTAGATTTCTCTCCGCCGCCGTGATCACTCGTGAAGACGTTGGGGCGGTGATTCTATTGTGCACGACACAGAGCAGAGAGGACATGGCTCGTGTGTTCGGCGCCATGAAAGGGGTGTCCCGAGTGGAACGCGTCCAAGGATCTTATGACTTCGTGATCCACGCCGCCGGGCCCGCCCAGGTGGAGGTCATCGAACGCCTTGCTGGAGGGAAAAGCGGAAGTATGTTGGCCGTCCCACCGCTCACAAGGAGGTACCGGATGACATGACCAAGATAAGTGAGGTCAAGCTACCGGGTCTGGGGGTTCGCTACGAATTCACCACTCAGGAGGGAAGGCGCGTCGGAGTGGTATCCCACCGGTCCGGGTACAAGGAGATCTACTTCGCCGACCCCAACGACCGTGACGCGTTCAAGCGCATGCTGGGGTTGAGCGACAAGGACGCGCGTACGCTCGCCGAGCTCCTCGGGGGCTCGCGGGTCGCGGAAGAGCTCGCCGAACTGCAGCACCAGATCGAAGGTCTTGCGATCGATTGGCTCCCGTTGCGTGATGACTCTCCGTATGTCGGTCACACGATCGGAGACGCGCGAATCAGGTCGCGCACGGGTGTCTCGGTCGTCGCGGTCCTACGAGGCGATCAGGCCATCCCGGCACCCGGGCCGGAACTCGGTCTCCAGCAGGGGGACTACCTCGTAGTGGTGGGGACCACGCGCGGAATCGAAGGGGTCGTCGAGCTCTTGCACCGCGGATAGCGCCGTGCATACCGCGTCGGTCCTGCTCGAGCTTGGTGGAGTCATCGTCGGTCTTGCCGTGCTCGCCCGTTTGGCGGGCAGACTGGGGATCCCGACGATTCCTCTGTATCTCACGGTGGGGCTTGCCTTCGGGCGCGGTGGGATCCTGCCGCTGATCACGACCGAGGAGTTCGTCGAGATCGGGGCGGAGATCGGCCTCATCCTGCTGCTGTTCATGCTCGGGCTTGAGTACACCGCGAGGGAGCTGCTCGCTACGCTTCGAATCCAGGCCCCGACGGGTGTCCTCGATTTTGTTCTCAACTTCTCGCCCGGTGTGATCGCGGGTCTGATGCTCGGTTGGTCGCTGGTGGCCTCTGTCGTGCTGGGCGGTGTCACATACGTGTCCTCGTCGGGGATCATCGCCAAACTGCTGCACGATTTTGGCCGGATCGGCAACCGCGAGACCCCGATCATCTTGTCCGTCCTCGTTATCGAGGACCTCGCCATGGCGATCTACCTGCCGATCCTGGCCGCGCTGTTGATAGGTGGAAGCACCCTCGTCGGACTCGGCACCGCTCTGGCGGCAATCGTGAGTGTGATCGTGGTGCTTGCGCTGGCCCTTAAGGTCGATGTCAGACTCAGCCGGATGATCTTCAGCCACTCCGACGAGGCGCTTCTGCTCACGATCCTCGGCCTCACCCTTCTGATGGCCGGCTTGGCAGAGCTCTTTCAGGTATCTGCCGCGGTCGCGGCCCTGTTGGTGGGGATCATGCTCTCCGGCCCCGCCGCCGAGAGTGCGCGAGCGCTGCTGTCGCCTTTGCGCGATCTGTTCGCCGCCATCTTCTTTGCGTTCGTGGGTTTCAGCCTCGATCCTTCCGAGATTCCGCCCGTGCTCGGCACTGCCATGGCGCTAGGGGCAGTCAGCGCGGTGACGAAGTACGCAACAGGATGGTGGAGCGCGAGAAAAAACGGCGTCGGGCCTAAAGGCAGAGCTCGGGCCGGGGCGACTTTGATTGCCCGTGGAGAGTTCTCGATCGCCGTGGCGGGGCTCGCCGTCGCCTCCGATGTCGAGCCCGACCTCGGCCCGCTGGCGGTGACGTATGTGTTTCTGCTCGCAGTCATTGGACCGATAGCGGCCCGGCTCGCCGAGCCCATGGCGGATCGACTGTTTGCAGGATCACACGCTCGAAGTACGGAACTAACCGAGGAGAAAGCCTGAATTGGATACCGTACGGGTAGCGAAAGCCGCGCAACGCGCGTTGGAGTACCGAATCGGTACTTGAGAGCGCGTTGCGCGCGTTTGAGTCCCTGAGATTGCCTAAGGACGCTCCACCGCTGCGCTGCCTCCACCTCGTCTGACCGGTTCGCCCACCGCACGAACGCGGCCCCCGGAGAGAAACTCGATCCCCGCCACGGCTCCCAGTTCCTCGATCTCCTCGAAAGAGTGGCCGAGATCCTCTAGCCCCTCGCTTGCCTCAGAGCTGAGAAAGGCGGGTTCGGCGAAGATGGGATACGCGTTCTGAGGCGCCAGGCGAGGCGCCGCGACCGCTTCCGGAAGAGTCATGCGGAAGTCCAAGCGGTTGAGCAGCACTTGAAGCACGGTGTTGATGATCGTGGAACCTCCCGGTGACCCCAGCGCCACCACCGTCTTGCCGCCCTGGGTCACGATCGTGGGGCTCATGCTGCTGCGCGGACGCTTACCCCCCTCAGGAGCGTTCGGGTGGGGGGGCTCGAAGTTGAAGTCGGTAAGCTCGTTGTTGAGCAGGAATCCGTACTCCGGCACAGTAATTGCGCTGCCGCCGATCTGCTCGATCGTGAAGGTGTAGCTCACGACCATGCCCGCAGAGTCGGACACAGTGACATGCGTAGTCGAGCCGCGGGTACTGCTCGAGGCGGAACCCGCCGCCTCCGAGTGGTCGTACGGGAATGGATCACCGGGGGGAAGGGGCTTAAGCGAAGCCTCTGGGCCGATCAGTTCCCTGCGCTCTGCCGCGAACTCTTGCGACAACAGGCCCGCAAGCGGTACGTCGACGAAGTCGGCGTCGCCCAGATAGGCGTTGCGGTCGGCGAAGGCGAGGCTTGTGGCTTCGATGTAGTGATGGAGAGCCCTCGTGCGCGAGCCGGTCCCGAGCTCGAAGCCCTCCAGGATGTTCAGCGCCTCTGAAATGGTCGAGCCTCCACTAGAAGGCGGTCCCATTCCGAACACGTCATATCCTCGATAGGAGACGCGTGTCGGAGGCCGGAACGGCGCACGGTAGCCGGCGAGATCCTCCGCCGTCATCAGTCCGGGCCGAACCTCGAGGTCGGAGCTGCGGGTCTCGGGAGGATCCTGCACGGTTCTCGCGATGGCTCGTGCGAGCTTTCCCTGATAGAAAGCATCAGCCCCCCGCTCAGCGATCAGATCATAAGTGCGGGCGAGATCCCGGTTGCGGAACACTGAACCAACGCGTGGCACTCCCCCGCCCTCCGTCAAGAACGCTCGGCGCGTCGATGTGAAGGAGCGGAAACGCTTGAGGTTGTCGCGCGTCTGCGACGCGAACAGATCGTCGACCACGAATCCCTCGCGGGCTATCGTGATGGCTGGTTGCAGGACCGAGCTGAGCGACATGCTTCCGAAGCGCTCGAGCACACGGTCCCAGCCCCGCACGGTGCCCGGGACACCCACCGACAGACCGCTGGTGACCGCCTCTTCGAAGGGGATCGGCTCGCCCGTGTCGGGATCGATGAGAGTGTCGGCCTCGTATGCGCCCGGAGCAGTCTCGCGGTGATCGTTGGTAGCGACCTTGTCGCCTCGGCCAATGAGCATGAACCCACCGCCCCCGATTCCACACGAATAGGGCTCGACCACCCCGAGCACTGCGGCGGCGGCCACCGCCGCATCCACTGCATTGCCGCCGCGCCGAAGCACCCGGATGGCCGTGCGAGTGGCCAGAGGGTCGACACTTGCGGCTGCCCCTCCTCGCCCCGTCGCCGTGGGACGACCTTGTGGCGAGCTCGGTTTGGCAGGCGTGGATGGTGCAAGGCCCAGCGAAACCGTTATCGACAGGACGAACGCAACGCTCAGGATGCGGCGCATCGAGAACCCCTCCCTCTTAATGAAGCCCCTGTGTCTGGAGAGCTCGGCCTGAAGTCGAGCCACCTCCCCCCACCGGGGGCCACCTTACAGGAATTGGTCGGGAGACTCACGGCCGCCCCTCGCCAAGGCAGCCGGCTCCCGCTAGCGCTTCTCGAGATAGCGATGAATGTCCTGGATAACGACCGAGCCTTCACCCACCGCAGAGGCGACTCGCTTCACCGACTCATGGCGCACGTCGCCCACGGCGAAAATACCGGGGATGGCCGTTTCGTACGGGTAAGGAGGGCGCTCCAACTGCCAGTCGCCTATGGCCAGCACTTTTGGACCGGTGAGGATGTAGCCTCATTCGTCGCGTAACACCTCCTTTGGCAACCACTCAGTCCTGGGCTCGGCGCCGATGAGAATGAACAAGCCACCGGCTTCACGGCGTTCTCTCTCGCCCTTTTCGTAGAGGAGCTCGATGAACTCGAGCGCTTGAGTCCCACCTCCACCCAGTATCCGGCAACCACAGTGGACTGTGATGTTGTCTCGCGTGCGCATCTCTGTGATGAGGTATTCAGACATGCTGTTCGCCAGAGATGGCCCTCGGACCACCATCGTCACTGTTCTTGCGAATCTCGAGAGATGAAGGGCTGCTTGCCCTGCAGAGTTACCGCCTCCCACCACGAAGACTTGTTTGTCCGTCATGGCTGTAGCCTCGGTGACGGCCGCGCCGTAGTAGACCCCTGCTCCCACTAGCGCCTCCAGCGCCGGCAACTCCAAGCGGCGATAGTCCGCTCCCGGAGCCAGCACGATGGATCTGGCGCGAACCTGCACGCCGTCCGAGAGATCGATGTGAAAACAGTCATCCGCGCGAGCGATGGACGTTGCGGATCGAGCGAACTGGAAAGCGACTCCGAAGGTCCACGCCTGGTCGAACGCCCGCCGGGCCAGCTCGTGACCGGAGATTCCACGAGGGAAGCCGAGATAGTTGCGAATTCTGGAGGTCGTCCCAGCCTGGCCCCCCATCGCTGCACGGTCCAATACAAAGATCCGCAAACCCTCCGAGGCCCCCGACACGCCGGCTGCGAGCCCGGCCGGGCCGCCTCCTATGACCGCCACGTCGAAGGTGGTCCAATCGGGTTTGTCTCCTCCGCTGATGGCATCGGCCACTTCCGCGTTGGTGGGGTTCCGCAATGCTCGACCGCTCCACAGCACCAAAACCGGCAGGACATCGTCATTGGTGTCCGCCTCGTTCAGGATCCGACGCCCCCCTCGGAGTCGGCGTCGTGGAATCCGATGGGAAGACTGTTGCGGGCAAGTAGATCCCGCAGCTCATGAGTCCTAGACGACAACGGCCGTCCCACCAGGTGCCCGATCTGCAGGTGCGGCCCGCGGGACAGCGCCCACTCAGCGAGAAGCTCGGTGATCGCAGCATGGAACATCTCGTCGGGTGAGACCAGTGGCACAAGGGTGTAGTGATCTGCGAGGCCCATCTGCAGGGGCCGCTGAACCATGAGATTCTCATCGCGATTTCCGGGCAGGAGGAAGTGAACTCTGAGTGCGCCCGGGTGCTGTGCCCGCACAGACGCCATTGCTTCCCATCCGTCGCCATCTGACAGTTTCAGGCTGGAGAGAACGAGCGCAACACGTCGTTGATCGAGCGCCAGCCGCTCCGAGGTTGCGGCGGCCTCTTGTGCGGAAGCGGCCCTGGCGATCTCGTAGTCGGGTTCATAGCGCCGCTCGAGCTCTCCTGCCACTCGATCGAGGTTCTCGAGGTCGCTGGTGATCACGAGGAGGAGGGGAGGATGGCCTATCCTCCCCGAGCCCCTCGATTCAGAAGGAGCGATGTTTCCCAATTGGCTCAAGCTCGATTGCGGATGGGTGATACGTCATGCGTCTATCCACTTGAAGAACACGACCAGGTTGCCGTCGAGGTCCCGCGTCGCGAACTCGCGCGTTCCGAAGTCCGTGTCGTCGACTCCCTTTTTCGACACGGGATGAAGGACGTCCTTTTGGCGGAGCTCATCGTAAAGCTCATCGACGCCATCAACGCGGATGCGACAGCTGGCGGTCCCGGCAATGAAAGACTCGGCGCCTGAGGAAACGGGCCTCTCGCTCCAGTCGCGCTCGCGCCAGCTTTCGTCGCTCGCTTCCCAAAGGTGTAAGACGGCCTCGTCTCGGCACATGACGGCGAAGCCTCCGTCGTGGTGAAGCGCCTCGAAACCTAGGCGGTCTCTGTAGAAAGAGACGGCGGCGGAGGCGTCTCGAACCCGCATGGCGGGGATCGTTTGATCGAGCCGGATGTCCGGAGCCATCAGATCGGCCGAGTGATCAAGTGCTCTCCGGATCGAGCACCTTGTCGAGCTGAGGTGGATCCCAACGCTCCAGGCTCTCGACGAGCTCTTCAGGCCGCTCTATGACGACGAGCAGGCCCCGATGACTTCCGTTGAGAAAACCCTCGACAACGGCGTGGTCGAGAAACGCCGTGAGGCCCTCGTAGTAGCCGTTGATGTTGAGAAGAGCGCACGGCTTTTGATGAAGGCCAAGTTGTGACCACGTGTAGACCTCAATGATCTCTTCGAGCGTGCCGATGCCCCCAGGAAGAGCAACAAATGCGTCCGAGAGATCCGCCATCGCCGCCTTGCGTTCGTGCATAGACTCCACCACTTGGAGATCGGTGAGCCCTAGGTGGGCAACCTCTTTCTCGACGAGTTGGCGTGGCATTATTCCCACCACCTCACCGCCTGCGGCGAGCACCGTATCTGCCAACTCACCCATGAGACCGACGTTGCCGCCGCCGTAGACGATCCCTATGCCCAGGCGTACCAGGCTGTGCGCCAGATCCTGTGTGGCCGCTCGATAGCGGTCGTCATTACCAGGATTGGAGCCGGCATAGACACAGATGCGCTTGATGGCTGTCATCAGACTGAGATTATCAAGCCGTTGCTGCCGTCGATGTGGGCCTCCTCAGGGAGGAAACCTCACCGTGTTGCGCTCAATGCCGGATCGACGTTTACACCGCCTGGGCGCCCGGCTTTCCGTCTTCCACTTCGAACGAGGCCAGCGTTCTGAGCGGCGAGTTCCTCACGCGCACATTGTCGACTACCTGGAAGTCAGTGCGCCACCGGCTTTGGTCTATGGCGCAACGCACGTATCCGCGCAGCCGCGCGTCGAAGAAGCGGATGTGAGGGTTGTCGGGCAAGAACGACTCGAATACGTCCTGCGGTACCCCCGCGGAGGTGATCGAAGTCCCCACAAACTCCGTCGCTATCGTGGCGGAGTTCTCATTGCGGAAATCAGCCTTCAGATCTGTTGCCCAGAAGGAGTGAATGTCTCCTCCGATAACCACAGGATTCGAGATCCCACGGCCATGGAGGTAGCCGAGGATGCGCGCTCGTGCCGGTTGATATCCGTCCCAGCCGTCGGTCCAAAAAGACACGCCCGGGCCGGGCTTCTCGTCCAGGTAGGCCATGAGGAGCTGTTGAGCAATGACGTTCCAGCGCGCCTTCGACCTGCCCAGTCCGTCCAGCACCCACCGTTCCTGACGGGGGCCGAGCATCGAGCGATCTCCATCGAAGATGGCCGGGCAATCGTCGACCAGCTGCCCGCCGCCAAGGAATTCGCCCGTGGCGCGCGCACATGCCTGGTCGGAACGGTACTGGCGCGTGTCGAGCACACTCATCTCGACGAGGTCACCGAAGCGCAGACGCTGATAGAGGCGAAGGTCGGATCCGCGAGTTGGGGATGAGCGCAGCGGCATATGCTCCCAACACGCTCGATAGGCGTTGGCCCTTCGCCGCAGGAAGCGTCGGTCGGGGTCCCCGTTCTCGGACTCCTCATCGGCGTAGTCGTTCTCGACCTCGTGATCGTCCCAGGTGAACGCCCACGGGAAGGCTGCGTGCGCGGACTGGAGATCGGGATCGGACTTATAGAGGGCGTAGCGGTTGCGGTAGTCGGTCAAGCTCATGACCTCGGGGGCAGGGTGGTGGCGGACGTTGCCGCCGGGTGCGACATACTCATCCGGCCCGTACTCGTAAATGTAATCGCCGAGGTGGCAGACGAGGTCCAGGTCCTCGTTCGCCATGTGCCGGTAGGCGGTGTAATAACCGTGCTCGTATTGTTGGCAGGAAGCGAAGGCAAAGCGAAAGCGATCCGGCGACGACGTTGTCTTCGGAGCCGTCTTGGTACGCCCTACCGGGCTTATTTCCGAACCCGCCTTGAATCGGTACCAGTACCACGAGGACGGCTCGAGTCCTTCCACTTCTACGTGGACGGAGTGAGCCCACCGTGACCGCGCCATTGCCGTGCCCTTCTTGATGACGCGCCGGAAGCCCTCATCTGAAGCCACCTGCCATTGCACCGGTAGATCTCGGCTTGGCATTCCGCCGCCGTTGAGGGGATCTGGCGCCAGGCGGGACCACAACACCACACCGTCGGGGAGCGGGTCGCCGGACGCGACGCCGAGTGTGAACGGGTCAGACGCGCTCTTCGTTCGAGACAAGGCAGGGCCAAGTGCGCCGGCAGCCACGATGGAGCCGGTCCCGACCAAGAACTTGCGCCTGGTGATTGAGCTGGAAGCGACGGGCTGCTCCACCTTCTACTCCTTCCGTCGAGAGGGTCGCCGGGAACTCCACCACCCGTACGCGTCCTCCATCTAAACGCGTCCGCAACGCCAATTGAACTCCGGTTTCTTCTGTGGAGACCCGGCCGCTCAGGCTGGGCGGTCAATCCTTTCTGGAAGGCTTGCCCAATCAGAGCAAGCGTGATTGGCTAGAGGCGTGGGAGTTGTCTGGGGAGGGCGTCAGGCTCTGGCGTCCGGGAAAGGAGCAACATGCGTAGTCAACGGCGATTCCGCTTCCGAGTCTTTCTTTGCCTGGGGCTTTTAGGGTCACTGATCGTTTCCCTCGGCCCTCTCGCGTCGGCGGCCGTCACCGTGGAGGTCGTCGCCACGGGCCTCAACAACCCGCGTGGCCTTGACGTCGCCTCCAACGGGGACGTCTACGTGGCCGAGGCGGGCAAGGGCGGCACCGGCGCTTGCATTCCGGGTCCAGAGGGAGAAAACTGCCTTGGAGCCACCGGGGCAATCACCGCCATCGAGAACGGGAACGAAGAGCAGCACCGTGTTGTGACCGGCCTGCCGTCGCTTGCCCCTGAAGGCGGGGCTTTTGCATTGGGCCCCTCGGACGTCGACTTCAAGGGCCGGCGGGCCCTGGTGACCATCGGTCTGGGTGCCGATCCGGCACTGCGAGCGGAGTTCGGGGCTCCGGGCCGTGAACTGGCCACTGTTCAGACTCTCACCCAGAGGGGTGCGATGAGCCGTCTGGCGGACATCGGCCGCTACGAGATCGCCGCCAACCCCGATGGCGACCAGCCGGGCGCACTGGTGGATACGAACCCGAACTCCGTCTATTACCAGAGGGACGGCGCCGTTGTTGCGGATGCAGGAGGGAACAGCCTGCTGCACGTCGATGAGGATGGGAAGGTGTCGACTCTCGCGGTCTTCCCCTTCAAGATGGTATTGGCCCCCGATTTCCTGGGCCTTCCGCCGGGAACCAAGATCCCCATGCAGCCCGTGCCGACCTCGGTGACTCGCGGGCCGGACGGCGCCTACTACGTTGGCCAGCTCACCGGGTTCCCGTTCCCGGAAGGCAAGGCGAGGGTGTTCCGAGTCGTGCCGGGAGAGACCCCTAAGGTCCATGCGCGAGGCTTCACCCACATAACCGACCTCGAGTTCGGCGATGACGGCAAGCTCTACGTCCTGCAACTCACGAGCCGGTCTCTGCTCGACCCGAACCCCGGGCACGGACGTCTGTATCGCCTCGACGGAGGTGGAGTGCACACCGAGATCGCCAGAGGACACCTGGACTTCTCGCTGGGGCTGGCCATCGATGACGACGACATCTACGTCTCCGATCGGGGAGCCCTTCCCGGTGGAGGCCGGGTGCTCCACATCCAAAAGTAGGACGGATTCTTCGCTGAGTGTGGCGCGCGCCACAGTTT
>JALZJN010000255.1 GCA_030859735.1 Actinomycetota bacterium | reverse complement strand
TCAGCGGCTCGCAGTTCCGCGCCAGCGACCTGACTGAGACCCGCTTCCGCGCCGTCGAAATGAGCCGCGTCGTGATGCGCGGCGCGGAGTTGGTCGACGTCGACATATACGGCGAAATCGTGAACCTAACGATCAATGGTGTCGACATCGGGCCGTTGGTCGACGCCGAGCTCGACAGGCGGAATCCCGACCGGGTCAAGATGCGCCCGACCGACCCGGCTGGCTTTCGCGAGGCGTGGGATGTCGTCGAGCGGCTCTGGGGCGAGACCGTCGGACGGGCCCGTCGGCTGGACCCAGAGCTGCTGCATGAGTCGGTCGCCGGTGAGTGGTCGTTCACCGAGACGCTGCGGCACCTGGTGTTCGCCACCGACTCCTGGATCAGGCGGGCGATCCTCGGCGATTCGTCGCCGTGGGATCCGCTGGACCTGCCGTGGGACGAGATGCCCGACACGCCGGGTGTGCCTCGAGACCGCGGCGCACGACCGTCGCTTGACGTAGTGCTCGAGCTGCGCCGCGACCGGATGTCCACCGTTCATGAGGTCCTTGACGGCTTGACCGACGAGGCGCTGGACGGCCACACGGAACCGGTTGAGGGGCCCGGGTGGCCGGAGTCCCGCAGCTACCCGGTGCGTGAGTGCCTACTCTGCATCCTCAGCGAGGAGTGGGAGCACCGGCTGTACGCCGAGCGGGACCTGGACGCCTTGGAAGGGCTTGTGACACGGACGGCACGCCCGCCACGTCACTCGGGCACATAGCTCGAACACGTCGTTGGCCGACGAGCGCCGGTAGCCGCGAGCCCGACGTCCCTCCGGCGGACCGGTTGGGCTCAGGGTCGGCGAAGTCCCAGTCTTCGTGTCGCCCAGGAGCCGGAGCCGGGCCGGACAGTGCGACAGAGGTGCCGGAGCCAAAGTGGGACAGAGGTACCGGACTCTCACAGTGCGCCTTTGGTAGGAGTGAGTGTTTTTGCGACGTCGGCCACTCGGCACGATCGCTTCATCCCGGTCGGATCGACGGCCGCAGCCACACGGACACTCGTGCCGGCTGCATGGTGGAGGCGACGGTCTCCACCAGGTCCATACACAGCTCGTCGAGATCGATCTCGTCGCGCAGCCGGGCCGAGAAGCTTTCCACTGTCTTGACCGCATCGTACTTGTGCCGGTAGAAGCGGCGGTCGATGAATCTCTGGATGCGGGCGCGCGCGGGTCCGAAGAGTCCGGCGACCAGGAGCGTGGTGGTGGCTATGACGAGGCTGTTGTCCGAGTCGCCTCCTAGGCCGCGTACGAGCCCCCCCATCCCCACCACTCCGGCAACGTAGACCAACGCCAGCAGAGTGGTCAGCAGCCCATAGACCAGCGCCCGGTTGATGATGATGTCGATGTCGTAGAGCCGGTGCTTCAAGATCGCGATCCCCATCGCGATCGGGATGACGGGAAAGACGATGCCTAAAGCATTGGTCAAAACCGATTCCAGGAGTGTCACCAGGTGGTTGTTGATCTTCAGCTCGTGCGTGAGGATGGACGTGAGGAGGAAGAACAAAAAGAAGACTGCGACTCCCGCTCCGGCTGTGGCCATCCATTTCAGTTGCAGCCGCTCGCGGTCTCGCGAGCGGCGGAAGCGCAGCACGAGGCTGACCGCCGAGATGAGGAGCGAGAGAGCAATCAGAGGCGCGGCGAGCTCCCAAACGCCGGCAACGGGCTCCAGAGCCTGGATCCCGAGCGGATTGGGGCTTCGAGGCACTTCTGGATTCCCCGAGGAGATGTCCCGAAGCGTGAGTGGGAGGAAGGGCGTCACCACGAACTGCACCGCCAGATGGATACCCGAGGCCCACGCAAACGCGCGCCACCGCCCCGACAACAGTCTCCCGTTCGGGAACAACAGGATCAGGAAACTTCCCATCAGACCAACTGCCGGGATCCACATCGAGGAGGTGAGCGCCACCACGATGTCCGGCTGCCACAGCGAGCCTGGCTCGGCGATGTACGCGTACCAGATGTAGGGGTCGGTGAGGAAGAGGAGGCCCCAAGCAACCCCGATCACAAGCAGTATCCAGCCGATCGGATTGCGCGGCTGAGAGGAGGCGACGAGGACCCCCACCGTTGGGAAGAAGAAAAGCGGGACAGCGCGGACGGTCCGCCCTGCGTCCCAAAGCACTCCGGAGATTAGAAAGAGGAGGAGGAAGGCCAGGGCACCGACCAAGGCCGCCGCGGCAAGGCCATACGTGGCCCAGGCCAGGCGTATGAGGTTGCGGTCCGACATGTCAGCACATTGTGTCACCAGCGTTCCGATCTCGTTACGAGAGCGGCCACGCTCACCGCACCCGCGTGGTGGGAGCTGAGGTGATTCGGCTACCCGCTCCGGTAGCCGGTTAGGAACCGAGGTGGTCTGACGCTTTCAGGAAGGGCCTCGGCGCGCCCTATCGCGAGGCGAAACCGCGACCTCCTTTGTGCGCGCGTTTTTCGACGGCGATGCAGAGGTTGTCCCGATGCCTACAGCAGGGAGCGGGAGTGTGCTCTGACCAGACCCTCTATGTTGTCAAGCTTGTTTGTCAAGCGGCCTCCGGCAAGCCCCTTACGTCCGCCACAAGCTGGCGAAAGACCAGATTCGATAGGTGTCGCTTGAGGCACCTCACGGCCTCTTTCTCGGACTTTCCCTCGGTCTGGCGA
>JALZJN010000233.1 GCA_030859735.1 Actinomycetota bacterium | reverse complement strand
GGACCAGGGAATCGAACCCCAATCTCGGGTTTTGGAGACCCGCGTCGTAGCCGTTAGACCAGTCCCCCGGAGATCGGCAAGGGTAGCGCCGGTGGGCTCGGCATAGAATCGCGCTGGTTGGCCTCGTAAGGGTCTCGCGCAGGCGGACTAGACTGCGGCACGCTTAAGCGCGGGTGTGGTGTAGCGGCTGCACGGGAGCCTTCCAAGCTCCAAGTTCGGGTTCGATTCCCGACACCCGCTTGCCAGAATGACCAGGCCTACACCTGTAGACTCGGCCGACCACGGGGCGTGGCGCAGTCTGGTAGCGCACTCGGCTGGGGGCCGAGCGGTCGCTGGTTCAAATCCAGTCGCCCCGACTGACGAAAAGCCTGCAAAACGGCCATCTCTACGATTGTGGCTTCGGACGGCGTTAGCTCCAGCCACCTCCAAAAGGTTCCAATAAGGTTCCATCTTCAGGTGTGGACGGCGCGGACGCGCGGCTCCATCGGGGGGGGCATAGAGACCCCGCCACCAGCTCGCTCGCTGCCCAAGGTTCGCCCGGATGCTCGAAGAGGCCGAGGAAGGACGTCTCGGCCTTCTACCGAGCACGCCGCTTGTTTCGAGGCGGAGCGTCGGCCGTAGCCCGCCGGCCGCCGCGGTGCTTGCCTGAAACCCAGCTGGCAGGCGGGGAGATCGGTCACGATCGCAGTTGCAAACGAAGAGCGCTGATCCTGCGCACCGAGGTTTGGTTAGGAGCCGTCCTCAGGGCGACGAGGTAGGGCTTCGTTGAAGCGTGGCGTGCCAGACTGTGATCGATGGGCGAGCGCGCGACACTGCGGCTGGACACTGGCGACGAGGTTCCGGTCGAGGTCGTCCGAGAGGATGTCGATCGGGACGAGATTGTGGTCCGCCGTACCGACGCTGACGGCCGTGCGGCGAGTAAGCGGACCCTCGTCGCCGCTGTCGACCCACATCTCGTAGGCGCCGTTCCCCATGCGGCAGGTACCACAGATCGGCTGCTGGCTGCCGATCGTGGTCGCCTGTACTGATGGCAGGGATCTACCTCGATACATCCGCGATCGGGCGTGTGCTCCTCGCAGAGCCCGATGCCCGCGCGATCCGCGAGGTGCTGGCCGAGCACGATGCTTGGTGGTCGAGTGAGCTGCTCGCCGTCGAGCTCCGGCGCTTTGCGGTCCGCGAGGGCCTCGCCGACGCGGCCGAGAAGCTGTTGGACGCGGTCCGCCTAGCTGGCGTGGACTCGGCGACTCTGCAACGAGCCTCTCGGCTGGATCAGATCGGGCTCGAATTCCAGCACGCCGGTCAGCGTCATGTCGCCGAAGCCGACATCGACGATAAGTTCGGCCATCAAGGCCTACGCGCAACAGCATGTGGCTGCGGGTGGTCACGGCGCCTTCTGGTCGCATCCACATCACGCGCCCGGCCAGCCCGGTCGTCTGGTAGTCGAGCGAGCGGAGCGCGTGGTCGAGCGGCAGATTCTGTTCGAAGCAGTACCGCCACGCCCCCATGCACCAGCTTGCGCTGGAGCGACTCCACGTCCAGTGCACCTCCCGGCCAAGAAAGGGATCGAGGTTCTCGAACGCGATCCCCTGCGTGGGCCAACACGACCGCCTCCAGCGTCGCCAGGTCCGGTGAGCGTGGGCCGACGAAGCCGATCCGCTGCAGGTCGGCATCGAGATCGAGTGTTGTCACCGGGGCCTCCCATTGTGCAGGTACTCATCCGGTAGCCGAAAGCAGCGGCCTCCTCGTCTCATGGGCCGGTACCTCCGCCATCAGGAGCTCGATGAGCTCGGACAGCCGCGAGCGCAGCTCAGGGTCGCGAAGCGAGCCGTCCGATTGGAAGCCCTCCTGCGCGGTCGGGATCGGCAGCTCCTCGTCGATCACCCGGGCACCGATGGCTCCCAGGACCTTGCGGACCTCGGCCTGGGCCCAGACGGCGCCGAACAAGCCCGTGCTGGCGCCGATCACGGCGACCGGCTTCGCGCGCAATGGGTTGTCCGGAAACGGTCGCGAGGCCCAGTCCAGCGCATTCTTGAGCTGACCCGGGGCGGAGTGGTTGTATTCGGGCGTGGCGATCAGGAGCGCGTCGGCGCGAGCCAGCGCCGCGCGCATCTCCTCCACCGCTCGGTGGGCGGGCACGACATCGAGATCTGCGTTGTAGGGCGGGACCCGCTCGAGCCCCGTCCATTCCTCGAAGCGGGCACCGGGCGGGAGTGAGCGTGCGGCGGCCGCCAAGAGCCTGCGGTTGTGGGAGTCCCGGCGCAGGCTCCCGCTGAGGCCCAGGACGAGCATCGCCTACGCCTGTCTGATGAGCTCGAGGTGGATCGTCAGCTCGACTTCGTAGCCGAGCACGTCGCCTCCCTTGGGCAGCGGCATCTGCCACCCCATCTGCCACTCCCGGCGATCGACCGTAGCGGTGAGCTCTAGTGCGGTGCGGACTGAGCCGTAAGGGTCTTCGACCGGAGGCTCGTAGCTGCCCCTGGCGGCCACCGGCTTCGAGATGCCCTTGATCTCGAGGTCTCCCTCGACAGTCAGGACGCCCGCCTCGCCGAGCTCGACGCGGCTGGAGCGAAAGGCGATCTCGGGATGGTTGCCCGCGTCGAAGAAGTCCTCGCCGTTGACGACGTGCTCGCGGAACTCGGGCGGATTGCTGATCGAGACCGATTCGACTCGTGCGCGGCCCTCGAGCGAGAGCTGCGAGTCGTCTCCCTCCAGCCTTGCCTCTACATCGGCGAAGGTGGCGCGGAAGGTCGAGACCTTCATGTGCTTGACGGCGAACAGGAACGAGGAGTGGTCCGGGTCGGCCACAAACGTCCCTGCGAACTGCTGCGTTGCGACAGTCATCGCTTTGCTCCTTTCGGACTGCGGTCCGATTAGTTGGTGCCGCGAGTGTAACGGACCGCGGTCCGAATGTCACAATGCACTGGGATGCCCGCCGCCGACACGCCTACCGCGCTCACCTCCCTGCCGATGATCGGAGACGGCGAGGTCCACGAGCGCGCGGACGCGGCGCGAAACCGCCAGCGAATCCTCGAAGCCTCCGAGCGGCTGTTTGCCGAGCATGGCCCGAAGAACGTCTCGA
>JALZJN010000232.1 GCA_030859735.1 Actinomycetota bacterium | reverse complement strand
GGCTCGGGCTCGGGCTCGGGCTCGGGGGCTGCCGCGGTGGCCGGCTCCGGCTCGGGATCAGCCTGAGTCTGCACCGGCTCGGGGGCAGGTCGTGGCTCCTCGACGGCCACCGGCTCGCGCACCGGCTCTGCTTCCTGGGGTGCGGGTTCAGGCTCGGTGACGGGCTCAGCCGCTCGAGCCGGCGCCCCTGTGGCTTCAGGACGGGCTCGTAATTCTTCGAGCCGGCGTCGCAGCCCGCCCAGGCTCGAGAGGACGGCGATCATCAAGACGACCGCCAAGGCGAGGAGTGCGAGGACGCTGAGCTGAAAGACGTTTTGATCGATTTCCATGTCTCTCCCTAATGAGACAGTCGGAGTGTTCTAGTGGTGAGGTTATCGTCACCTGAGCCTGGAGTTCCGGAGCGCGGCCGACCCCCCTCGATACAATCTCGGCGCGGCGGCACAGTCGGCCTGCGAAAGGGGCAGAAGTTGGCGGTCATCAAGACGATCGACCTGGTCGGGGTTTCGGACAAATCGTGGCGGGACGCAGCCGATCAGGCGCTGGCGGAGGCCTCCAAGACCATCCGGGGCGTCACGGCCATGGAGATTCTGGGGACGTCCTGCACGGTCGAGGACGGGGCCGTGACCGAGTACTTGACCGAAGTCCGCATCAAGTTCCGCATCGAGCGTTAGTGCACCTTGTCGAAAATGCCCACCGTCGTTCCGGGCCGAGGCACTGAATGCCGGGTACGGCCCTGGTAGGCATCCAGTGGGGTGACGAAGGCAAGGGCAAAGTCACCGATCTCGTGGCCGCCTCAACCGACTACGTCGTTCGCTACCAGGGTGGGAACAACGCCGGCCACACGATCATCGTGGGCTCAGAAAAATACGCACTGCACCTCGTGCCCACCGGGATCCTCTATCCCCACTGCGTGCCGGTCATCGGGGCCGGTGTGGTGGTGGATCCCCAGGTGCTGATCGAGGAGCTCGATGCGCTCGAGTACAGGGGCATCGACACGGGCAGGCTGCTCCTGTCGGGCAACGCCCACCTGATCATGCCCTACCACCTCGAGCTCGACCGGGTGCAGGAGCGAAGGCTGGGCCGCAACCGGCTCGGAACCACCAAGCGCGGAATAGGGCCCGCCTATGCGGACAAAGCCGCCCGCATCGGCCTTCGGGTGCAGGACCTGCTCGACCCGAAGATCTTCTCGGCCAAGCTCGAGGTCGCGCTCAAGGAGAAGAACCTCCTTCTGACGAGAGTCTACGGTCGCCTTCCGCTCGACAAGCAGGAGGTCGAGGACGCCTATCTCGGATACGGGGCCAGGCTAGGCGAGCACATCACCGATACTTCGACGGTAGTGCAGCGCGCGCTGGATGGCGGCAAAGAGGTCCTCTTCGAGGGAGCTCAGGCCGCCCTGCTCGACCTCGATCACGGCACCTATCCCTTCGTGACCTCCTCGAACCCGGTTGCAGGAGGCGCCTGCACCGGATCGGGAGCCGGGCCGCGGGACCTGACTCGCATCATCGGCATCGCCAAGGCTTACTGCACCAGGGTCGGCTCGGGTCCCTTTCCCTCCGAGGCGGACCCTGCCGACGCCGACATCCTGGTCGAGACCGGCGGCGAGTACGGCACCACCACCGGACGCAAGCGCCGCTGTGGCTGGTTCGATGCGGTTGCGGCCCGCTACGCGGCTCGCTTGAACACGCTGACCGAGATGGTCATCACCAAGCTCGACGTCCTCTCCTCCTTCGAGGACATCAAGATCTGCACCGCCTACGAGCACGAGGGCGAGCGCTTCGAGGAGTTTCCGCCCAACCAGACGGTGTTCAACAAGGCGGCGCCCGTCTACGAGTCGCTGTCCGGGTGGGGGGAGCCGCTCGGGGACGCACGCCGGGTGAGCGCTCTGCCCAAGCAGGCGCGCGCCTTTCTCGAACGTCTGGAGGAGCTCGTTCGAACGCCGGCGACGTGGGCGTCGGTAGGACCGGAGCGCGATCAGATCGTGGAGCTTGGGAGGTCCTCCTAGATGAGGGTGCTGCTGCTCGGTTCGGGGGGAAGGGAGAGCGCCATGGCGGCCGCATTGCAGCGTTCGGCCGCGGTCGCCGAGCTGATTGCCGCGCCGGGCAACCCTGGGATCGCGCGGGCGGCGGAGGTCTCCCCCATCGACGCGACCGACCCGGCGGCGGTGTGCTCGCTGGCAGAACGCTTGCGTCCACAGCTCGTCGTGGTGGGCCCCGAGGCCCCGCTGGTCGCCGGCGTCTCAGACGCCTTGCGGGCGAAAGGCCATCCGGTGTTCGGTCCCGATAAAGAGGCCGCTCGCATCGAAGGCTCGAAATCGTTCGCCAAAGAGCTGATGGAACGGTCCGGGATCGCCACCGCCCGAGGGCAGACCTTTCGGGAGGTCGCACCGGCCGTCGCCCATCTGGATGCCCTCGGACCCCCCTATGTCGTCAAGGCCGACGGCCTCGCCGCCGGCAAGGGAGTGCTGGTGACAGAGGATCGGGCGGAGGCCGTGAGGGGCGTCGAGGAACGGCTCCTGGGGGGTCGCTTCGGAGACGCCGGCCGGACCGTCGTCATCGAGGAGTTCTTGGACGGCGAGGAGCTCTCCGTCATCGCCTTCAGCGACGGGCGCACCGTGGTCCCCTGCCCCCCGGCTCAGGACTACAAGCGAGCTCTCGATGGGGACGAAGGAGAGAACACCGGAGGCATGGGCTCCTACAGCCCGGTGCCGTCGTGCCCCGAGCAGCTTGCCGCAGCGATAACGGGCGACGTGATCGAGCCCATGGTCGCAGCCCTCGCGGCACGGGGCACTCCCTTTGTCGGTGCCATCTACGCGGGGCTCGCAGTGAGCGAGCGGGGGCCGCGCGTGATCGAGTTCAACGCCCGCTTCGGCGACCCCGAAACGCAGGCGCTGCTGCCACGACTCGAGTCGGACTTCGCCGAGCTGTGCCTAGCAAGCGCCACCGGGCAGCTCGAGGGAACGAAGCTCCACTGTCGCCCGGACGCGTGCGTGGCGGTGGTCGTCGCGTCGAGGGGCTATCCGGGGCCCTACGAAACCGGCATGGTGATCGACGGAATAGAGGAGGCGGAGTCCGTTGCGGGCGTCGAGGTCTTCCACTCCGGCACCCGGCTCATCGCTGGAGAGCTTCGAACCGACGGGGGCCGTGTGCTCGCAGTCAGCGCGCTCGGAGAGGACTTCGCAATTGCGCGGGCGCGCGCCTACGAGGCCGTATCGAACATTCACTTCGAAGGAGCTCGCCGGCGCGCCGACATCGCATTGCGAGCCGAGCGAAGGGAACAAGAGCGCCGGTGAGCACTGCCCCCCTCGTCGGGATCATCATGGGATCGGACTCCGACCGTGAGGTCATGGACAAGGCGGGTGCCGTCCTCGAACGATTCGGCGTGTCCTTCGAGATCGAGGTCATGTCGGCGCACAGAAACCCGCGCCGCGTTGCCGACTATGCCGGTGAGGCTTCAGAACGAGGTCTCAAGGTCATCATCGCGGGGGCCGGGATGGCAGCACATCTGCCGGGCGTGGTCGCGGCCAACACGATCCTTCCGGTGATCGGTGTCCCGCTCTATCAAAAAGCGTTGGGGGGCCAGGACGCGCTCTACTCGTGCGTGCAGATGCCGCCCGGGGTACCGGTGGCGACGGTGGCGATCGATGGAGCCAAGAACGCGGCCGTCCTTGCCTGCCAGATCCTCGCGCTGAGCGACGACAAACTGGGGGCCGGGCTCGCGGAGCTGAAGAAACAGATGGCTGAGGGCTTCAAGCTCTGAGCGTTCGGTTCTAGTCGACTCAGGGTGCCCTAAAGGGCACTCTCAGACGGTCAAAACGACGCGTAGGAGATGTCGACGGTGGCTCGGTCGCCCACTACCTCCCGCAGTTTCTCCACGGCCCCCTCCGCGGATTCGTAGTCTGACGCCCCAAGCTCGCAGACGAGGTCGTAGCCGCCGTTGACTCGTTCGGTCAAGACCTCGACGGCCGGCGGGCGCAACTCCGCTTGCAGATCGTCGAACAAGGCTACGGCGCCGCCCGCCTTCGTTTTCATCGTGACGAGCACCTCGATGGAAAGGGCCTCTCGCTTCTTGATCCGGCCCCCGGGCCGGATCGCCACCGAGAAGTGATGCACCCGGTCGCGGTCGCCGCCCCCCTCGGTAAGCTGCGTTACCAGAGCCCGGATTGCATTGAGGTCGCCCGGCTCCACTTGCAGCACGGTCATCGAATCCCAGGCGCCGACCAGTGGAAAAACGAAGTGGACACCCGATTCAGGGCCCACAAGCGATTGCGCGTAGGTCAGAGTGGGCGCGGTCGTACCGGTGGCAAACAGATAGGCACTCAGGTACTCCCTTTTGGCTTGTGCCATGAGGCTCCTCCTTGGTCCCGTCAGGCCTCGGTCTCCAGCCCGACTATAGATCGAGTTCAAGCGAGCCGCCCTGTCGACCGGTTTTCCCTACACTGAGCTCGTGGTCGAGTGTCCAAGCTGCCATGAGCCGGTTGCCTCCGAGGCGAGGTTCTGCTCGAACTGCGGCACCGGGCTGGAGATGCAGGCTCCGGATGAGATCCGCAAGACGGTGACGTCACTGTTCGTGGACTTGGTCGGATCCACCGAGCTGTCACAGCAAATGGACCCCGAGTCCTACCGAGACTTGCTGGCTCGCTTCTTCGAGGCGATGGCCTCTTCGGTGGAAACGCATGGGGGCGCAGTCGAGAAGTTCATCGGCGACGCGGTCCGTGCCACCTTCGGGGTGCCGGTCGTCTACGAGGACGACGCACTACGCGCGTTGAGAGCCGCACGGGCCATGCGGCTGCGCCTCGACGCTCTGAACGAGGGATTGGATCAGAGCCACGGGCTGCGGCTCGAGCTCCGGATCGGAGTGAACACCGGCGAGCTGGTCGTGGGCCGTGCGCTTGGCGGTCAGCCCCTACTGGTGGGCACCGCCACCACAATGGCGGCGCGACTACAGCAAGCGGCAGAACCCGGCGACATTCTGATCGGCAAGGAGACCTATCAGCTCGTCCGGAGCTTCGTCGAAGCCGAAGAGATCCACATCCATCCCAAGGGCATGACCGGGGAGGTCCCTGCCTACCGGCTGGTGGGCGGTCCCCACGACCGCATTCTCGAGCTGCACCCCCTGCGCCGCCGCCTGGTCGGCAGGGAATTCGAGACGGCTGCCGTTCACTCCGCTTTCGAGGACGCCGTGCGGACGAACAGGTGCCGGCGCCTGACCCTTTTGGGTGATCCGGGTATCGGAAAGTCGCGGATTGCAGCGGAGTTCGCAAGCTCAGTGCAAGAGCGTGCGACCGTGCTCACCGGACGCTGTCTGTCTTACGGAGAGGGCATCACTTACTGGCCCATCAAAGAAGTGATTGGACAGGTCGGCGCGATCGATGCGGAGGATGACGACGACGCAGTGCGCTCCAAGATCCAGCGCGTCGTCCGGAACTCCAGCAGAGGTGACTTGATAGCGCGTCGTCTTGCACAAGTGCTGGGGGCCGAAGAAGGCAGCGCCGCGCCCGAAGAAATCTTCTGGGCGGTACGACGGCTTCTCGAAGAAGTGGCTCGCGCTCAACCGCTGGTCGTGATCCTCGAAGACCTGCATTGGGCAGAGCGGAACCTGCTCGAGCTGATAAGTCACGTAGAGGAGAGCACCGAGGACTCACCGATCTTCTTGCTATGCGTTGCTCGCCCCGATCTTGGTGAGCGCCACCCGACATGGAATCTGGAGAGAGGGCATGCGTTGATGGTCCAGCCGCTGCCCTCAGGTCGTAGCCTCGAGTTGCTGGCCGATGTGGCGGGAGAGCTCGAGGTTTCAACCGACGTCGGCCGTCGGATCGTCGCGATGGCGGGCGGCAATCCGTTGTTCATCGAACAGACGATCTCGATGCTCATGGACGAAGAGACCGCCACGCGTTCCGGTGAATGGGAGATAGGGACCTCAGAGCTGGAAGCCGTGCCTGTTGCCCCCTCCATTCAGATGATCCTGTCGTCGCGGCTCGACCGTCTCGAGGTGCAGGAGCGGGCGGTCCTCGAATGTATGTCCGTTGCAGGCCTCGAGATCTCCTCCGAGGGAATCAGTCAACTTTTCGGGGGAGAAGCAGAGAAGGAGCTGGGCTCTCTCACAAGAAAAGAGTTCGTGGAACCCGCACAGGGCGGAGGTTGTCGTTTTCGTCACGCGCTGATCCGAGATGCCGCTTACCGTTCGATCTCCAAAGCCCGGCGAGCGAAGCTGCACGAGCGACTCGCGGTGTGGATGGACGAGACGCTGGGTCCGCGCGTCTCCGACTACGCCGAGATCATCGGATACCACTTCGAGCAGGCATTCAGGCTGCGCAGGGACCTGGCGCCGCGCGATAGGAGCTTGCAGCAACTGGCTTTCAATGCGGCTCAACGCTTGTCGTCTGCAGGAAAGAGAGCTCACGCACGCGACGACATGGAAGCCGTCAAGAAACTCATGGAGAGGGCGAAGTGGCTCTATGAAGCCACCGGCAGCAAGCCGTTGGATGTGATGACGGTGCTCGGTGATGCGTTGAGCGACCTGCGCGACATGAGCGGCTGCGAACAGCTGGCCAGAGAGGCCGAGGAGATCTCTCAGCACACGGGGGATCGTCGCTTCGAAGCCTATGCGCGCTGGCTAAGCTCGTGGATCGAAGTTCGCAAGGGCCCCGGCTACACGACCGCAGACGCGATCGATGAGGCCAAGCGCGTCATCGACCTCTGCACCCGGCTCGGCGACGAACCCGGGCGCGCTAGAGGACTGCACTATCTGACGTGGGGATATGTGGTGGCAGGCATGAATGCCGCGGCCGTGGGAGCCGGGCGGGCCGCGCGTGATGCGGCTCGGGAAGCTGGAAGCATCCACGACGAGGCGTGGTCTCGGGAGATAACCCTGGACGCGATGGTGATCGGCCCCACACCGGCTTCAGAAGCTCACGTCGAGGTCCAGGAATCCTTGCTATGGGCACAAGAGATATCGAACCGCCGCATGGAGGCGGTCTGGTACTACAAGCGCGCCGAGCTCGAGGTCATGTTGGGAAGAATGGGGGCCGCACGCGACTCGATCGCTGCAGGACAGGCCGTGGTCGAGGATCTCGGCCCGAGTGACTCGTTGCTGGTGGCGCGTTGCTTCGATGCCTTCGAAGCCTACGTGCACCTCGACATGACAGAGCTTGCTGAGACAGAGCTGGGTCGCTGTGATCGAGTGTTCCTAGACTCCGACGAGGCATCGATTGCTGCGAGCGTGAAGGCAAGATGGGCAGAGCTCCTCCTGCGCCAGGGCCGCTACCAACAAGCAGAGGAGCTGACGGAGGCAAGCGAGGGGGCGACCAGCTCTGACGATCACGACGTCCACATCCGCTGCCGTATCAACAGGGCCCGGATAGAGGTACAGAGAAAGAATCACCGGCGGGCAGAGGAGCTCGCGAGCGACGCGTGCACGCTGGCGGACATGACCGACTGGCTGAATCTGCGGGGCCAGGCCCGCTTGTGTCTGGGAGAGGTTCACGCGGCTGGGAGCCGGGTGAAGGAAGCGGGCCGGGAATTCGAGCGGGCGCAAGAGTTATTCGAGCAGAAGGAGAACATCAGGTTGGCCGAAATCGCGGGTCGACTGGTAAGCGGCAGCTGACCTTTTCTACGTCAGCAGCGCTCAGCGCTGCAGAGCGCGTAAAGGTCGCCTCAAGCCAAGTCGTAGGCACGCCACCCAATGTGCCAGCGGATCGTGCGCTCCTCATCGAGGGCCCCGAAGATTCCCTCGGCCCATCCCCGCACGGCCGCCGCCGCGGCGCTCCTCTGTTCCTGAGAAGCGTCCCAGGTGGCGGAGTAGAGACCGGCCTCGAGGTCGTCGATGATCGAGCCGAACGTAACCGTCTGGCGGGCCTGGATGGGTTCGTGCACGCGCAGCGACGCACCCTGCTCGGTGAACGCATCGTCGAGCTCTGAAGGATCTCGCATGCCGGGACGGCGACCGCCTATCTCGTCGATGAAACGCTGCGAGATCGTCGCCGAGTCACCCTTCACGAGTCCGCCGGGGTCTACCAGCACAACACCTCCTGGTGCGACCACTCGAACGAGCTCTGCTACTGCCTCGCGCCATTTCGGTATGAGATGGAGCACGTGACAGGCAAGAGCCGTACCGAAAACATGGTCGGTGAATGGGAGGCGTGTTGAGTCGGCGAGCACGACGGGCAGACTGGAGCCGTCCGGCTTTTCTCTGAGCTTGTACAACATCGGCGCGGAGATGTCGATGCCGTAGAGCTCGAGGCCGGCGTGATGCAGCGGATATCCGACACGCCCGGTGCCGATCCCGATCTCGAGCGCGCGGCCCTTGTTCGAGAGCTCGCCCAAGAGCAGCTCGGTAACGGCCGCCGCCGCCTCCACGGGCAGTGCCCGGGTGCGATCGTAGTACTCGCTGGCTCGGTCAAACGTGAGGGACTCTCTGGCCGGGGACATTGGAGATGACGATACGAGACGCGGTTGATGCGCCACAATGGGCGGATGGGAGCCTTAAGGGGCCTGGCCGTAGTTGCGGTAAGCGCGCTTTTGGTGCTGCCAGGCGCGCCGGCCCAGCCGGCCGGCGGCCAGAGGTGCGGGGGACGGCTCCCCACGATCGTCGGAACGGTGGGCGACGATCGTCTGCGCGGCACGAAACGCGCCGACGTGATCGTCGGTCTCACGGGCCGCGACATCATCAGGGGCCGCGGCGGTCGCGACCGGATCTGCGGGAACAGAGGCCGGGACGATCTGCGCGGCGGAGAACGTCGGGACCGCCTCGCGGGCAACCGCGGCAACGACACGCTCGTCGGGGGCCCGGGACGCAATCGCCTCAAAGGGGGCTTGGGCAAGCGCGACTACTGCGTGGTCAACGACGATCGCGCCTCCGGCTGCGAGCTCGTGGACGTGCCCGGCGACTAGGTTCCCCGCCGAGTGGTCATCAGATGCTCTATATGCTCATCTGGCCACCACTCGGCCTCGGGACCTATAGGGACTGGAAGGCTTGTTCGGCTGCGGTGGCGATTCGGTCGATATGTGCTTCGGTGTGGGCAGTAGACAAGAACAGTGCCTCGAAGCGGGATGGGGGCAGGTAGACGCCTCGCTCCAGCATGGCTCGAAAGAAACGGCCGTAGAGACGAGCATCGCTGGCGGCGGCCTGTTCGAAGTTGGTGACACTCTCTGCCGAGAAGAAGAAGCCGGCGAGCCCGCCTATGGCCGAGGCGACCAGGTCGAAGTTCGCCGACGACGCCGCATCGACCAAAGCGCGAGCCAGCGAGCGACCTCGCTCTTGCAGAGCATCGTGAAGACCGACATCGTCGGTCATCATCTCCAGCGTCCGCAGTCCGGCCGCCATCGCGATCGGATTCCCCGACAGCGTTCCGGCCTGATACACGGGACCCACCGGGGCGAGCTGTTCCATCACCTGAGCAGCACCGCACAACGCGGCGGCCGGCAGGCCTCCACCCAGGATCTTTCCCAGCAGCACGAGATCGGCGTTCACCCCGAAACGTTCTTGAGCACCGCCGGGCCCGAGTCGAAAGCCCGTGATGACCTCATCGAAGACCAGAAGGGCGCCGGTCTCGTCCGCGAGCGTGCGCAGTCCCGCAAGAAAACCTTCGTCGGGCAGCACCAGGCCCATGTTGGCGGCCACCGGCTCGACCAGGATCGCAGCTAGCTCTCCCCCGCACGTCTCGGCCGCCGTCTCGATCGCGCCGAGATCGTTGTAGGGGGCGACCACCGTGTCAGCAGTGGTCCCGATGGTGACTCCCGGAGTCCCGGGAATGCCGAGAGTGGCGACTCCCGAGCCGGCCTCGACCAGAAGCGCATCGAGGTGCCCGTGGTAGCAGCCAATCAGCTTGAGCACCTTTGCCCGCCCCGTGACCCCGCGCGCCAGGCGCACCGCGGTCATCGCCGCTTCGGTGCCCGAAGAAACGAAACGCACCTGTTCGATCCCGGGGACGAGCGAGGAGACCTTGCGGGCAAGCTCGACCTCGAGCTCTGAGGGAGTTCCAAACGAAGTGCCGCGCGCCGCCGCCTCCGATACCGCCCTTACCACCTCAGGGTGGGCGTGTCCAAACAGCAGCGCCCCCCAACTCTGGACCAGGTCTATGAACGAGTTTCCGTCTACATCGAATAGCAATGCTCCCTCGCCCTTGGCAACGAAAAACGGATCGCTCTCGACCGCGGAGAAAGCGCGCACCGGCGACGACACTCCGCCGGGCATGAGCGAGAGGGCTTCGGCGAAGAGCTTGTCGGATGCCGCCCGGTTCAGTTCAGCCATTCTGCTGCACTCTTGGCGGAATAGGTGACGATCAAGTCGGCACCGGCGCGCCGCATGCAGGTCAACCCCTCCAAGACCGCAGCGCGCTCGTCGAGCCAGCCATTGGCCGCAGCCGCTTTGATCATCGAGAACTCACCGGAAACGCTGTAGGCAGCCACCGGATAATCGAAACGCTCTTTGACCGCACGAACGATGTCGAGATAGCCGAGGGCGGGCTTGACCAGCAGCGCGTCGGCCCCCTCGTCGATATCGAGCTGCGCTTCGCGCATCGCTTCGATGACATTGGCAGGGTCTTGTTGATGGCTGCGCCTGTCCCCAAAACGCGGCGCGCCCTCGGCCGCATCGCGAAAGGGTCCGTAGAAACTCGACGCGTACTTCACCGCGTAGGACAGGATCGGAGTGTGCTTGAAGCCGGAACCGTCGAGCGCGCCGCGAATGGCCTTGACCTGGCCGTCCATCATCCCCGAGGGGGCCACTACATCCGCGCCGGCCTCAGCCTGCGCGCAGGCGATCTGCCCGTAGACCTCAATGGTGGAGTCGTTGTCGACTTCATAACCTTGAAGGAGCCCACAGTGGCCGTGATCGGTGTACTCGCACAGGCACAGGTCCGCAATCACAATCATCTCTTCGGAAACCTCATCCTTGAGAGCTCGGATCGACTGTTGGATGATCCCGGTGGGACTGTGCGCCTCGGTCCCCGACGGGTCCTTGTGAGCCGGCACCCCGAACAACAACACGCCCGAGACACCGAGTCCCGCCAACGCGCGCGCTTCCTTGCGAGCGCTGTCGAGTGTGTGCTGCAGCACGCCCGGCATCGAGGCGATGGGAGCAGGCGCGTCGAGCCCCTCCTTCAAGAACAACGGAGCGATGAGGTTTGCAGGCTGCAGCCGGGTTTCGGCGAAGGCATCTCTCAGCGCCCTACTGGCCCGCAGTCTTCTCGGGCGCTCGCTCGGAAAGGGGCTCATGTCTCCATCGTGCCACGGCCCTCGAGGCGCTGGGTGAGCGCGCCGGCGAGTCCCGCTGCGGTGTGGTCGCCGGCGACCAGATCCACTCGGAAGCCGACGGCCTCGGCGACCACGGCGGTCTGAGGACCGATGCAGACGACGAGCTTCTCGGACGGTTCGCCGGACGCCAGACCCAGCTGCGAGGGAAGCGCAACCTGTTCGGCGAAGGAACGGGCGGCGGACCCGCTGGCGAAGGTCAGGACATCGAAGGCCCCGGCGCGCACGGCGTCGGTGGCCGCCCCTCCGCTCCTCATTGGCAGTGTGCGGTAGGCGGCCACGGCGTCGGGAATCCAGCCGGCTGCGCGCAGCGAGTCGATGAGATGCTGCGGCGCACCCTCGGCCCTCGGCAGCAACACCTGCCCCGGCCCCCTTCCCATCGCCTCCGCCAGAGCCCCTGCGGTCGATTCTTGTGGCTGAAGGTCGGCGCGTATGCCCTTCTCCAGAAGTGCGGCGGCGGTCACCGGCCCCACCGCAGCGACCCTGGTGCGGCCCAGCGCGCGGGCGTCGAGGCCGGCGTGGCCGAGTCGCTCGAAGACCTTGCTCACCGCATTGACACTCGTGAAGACCGCCCACGTGTAGAGGCCTTCTGAGAGCTTCTTGAGGGCGAGGTCGAGCTCGGAGAATGACGCCGGCTCACCCACGGTGATGGTGGGCAGATAGACCACTTCGGCCCCCGCCCCGGTGAGCGCATCCCCCAGGGACCGGGAGCGCTCCCGCGACCTCGTCACGACCACCCGGAGGCCGTCTAGCGGGCGCCCTCCGTCGCGGTGATGTGAGGTGCTCATGTTCAGCCCGCCTCGGCGTGGACGTCGTCGAGGATGTCCTTGCCCCCCGAGTCGAGAATCGCCTCGGCAAGCTCGACCCCCATGGCATAGGCGTCGGAGGCCGGTCCCGAGATCCGATCTCGCAGCCCCTGGGTCCCGTCGGGAGCGCCGAGGAAGCCGGTCACCACGAGGTTCGAGCCGTTGGCGGTAGCAAGGCAGCCGAGAGGAACCGAACAGCCGCCCTCCAGTCGCGCGGCGAAAGCCCGCTCGCAGACGAGCTCTGCCTCCGAGCAAGGATCGGTTAGGGGGGCCAGCAAGGTGGCAACCTCAGTCCGGCCGGCCGCACACTCGATGGCGAGGGCGCCCTGGCCCGGCGCCGGCACCCACCACGACTCGTCCAGCGGACCGGCCTCGGCTTGTGCCTCGAGTCGTTCGAGCCCGGCGGCGGCCAACAGCGCGGCGTCGATCTCGCCTCGGGCGACGGTGGCGAGCCGTGTGTCCACATTCCCCCGCAGCTCGACCATTTCGAGATCTCCCCGGGCCTCCAGCGTCAGCGCCTGCCTGCGCATGCTCGAAGTGCCGACCCTCGCTCCCGAGGGCAGCGAACCGAGCCGCTCTTGGCCGCTTGACCCGCGGCCCCCCACGACCACGTCCCGAGGATCGCCGCGCGTGGGCACACAGGCGATGACCGCACCTTCGGCCAGCTCGGCGGTCAGGTCCTTGGCGGAGTGAACGGCGATGTCGGCCCGTCCGTCGAGCACAGCCCGTTCGACCTCGGCCATGAACAGGCCGGTGCCGGCGATGTCGGCGAACGGGCGCCGGTCGCGATCGCCGGAGGTCGCTACTACCTGCAGCTCCACGTCGAGCCCGGGGTGGCGCTGGGCGAGCTGAGCGGCGACCAACTCTGCTTGGCGCAGCGCAAGACGGGAGCCGCGCGTTGCGATCACCAGGTGATCGAGTGCCACGTCGAAATCAGTCTTCGTCGAGCTCGAACAGCTCCCGCAGGGCCGACAGGTGGAGCTTGCCCTGTTGAGATGAGGGCAACTCCTTGGCGCGACTGATCGGTTCGTGCAGCAGCTTGGCGACGAGGCGGCGGGAGAGCCTGTCGACGGCCTCCGCGGTGGCGTCGTCCACACCGGCCCGGCGCCGGAAGCGCTCCATCTCGGCGGCACGTGCCTTTTCCGCGCGCGCCACGAGGCGTGACACCACCGGAGCGACCTCGTCGGCGCGCTCCCACTCCATGAAATGGCCGACCTCCGCGGCGACGATCGCCTCGACCTTGGAGACCTCCGAGAGGCGGCTGCCGAGGCTCGTTTCCACGACCCGGGCAAGGTCTTCGAGGTCTCTGACGGTGACGCCCTCGATCCGCCTCACCTCCGGATCGACGTCGTGCGGAACCGCGATGTCGATCACCAGCAGGTCTTGTGAGGATTCGTTGCGAGAACGGGCGCGACGCACCATCTCGGCGTCGATGACCGGCCCGGGAGCGGTGGTAGAGCAGATCACGATGTCGGCGCCGCTAAGCGCTTCGGCCAGTTCCTCGAAAGAGAGGGGGGCGGCGCCGTAACGCTGCGCCAGATCGCGGGCTCGCTCCTCGCGCCGGTTGACCACGACGACGTCGGTGACGCCTGCTCGCTCGAGCGCCTGCATCGCCAGGCGGCCCATCTTCCCGGCCCCCACCAGCAGCACTCTCTTGCCGGCGAGCGAGCGCTCGGAGAAGGCCCGCCTGGCAAGGTCCACGGCAGCGGAGGACACGGAGACCGGATTGCGAGCGATGTCGGTCTCGGTCCGGGCCGCCTTGCCGACCTTGAGGGCCTGACGAAAGGCGTGTCCCAGCGTGCGGTGGACCAGGTCCTCTGCCTGCGCGGCTTGAAACGCTCGCCGCACCTGTCCCAGGATCTCCGACTCCCCGACGACCATCGAGTCGATGCCCGAGGCGACACGGAACAAGTGCCTGATCGCGCCGTCGTCGTGATACGTGTAGATATGGTCGGAAAAGTCCTCAGGCGCGACGTGACGAAACTCCCCCAGGAAATTGCGCAGGTCCTGGGCGCCGCGATGAAACTTCGGCACCGAGGCGTAGACCTCGATGCGGTTGCAGGTGGACAGCACCACGCCCTCCAGAACGTGCTCATAGGTGGAGAGCTGATGGAGAGCCTTCGAGAGGGCGTCATCCGGAATCGCCAACCGGCCGAGGAGTCCCAGGGGGGCGGTCTTGTGGTTGAGGCCGAGAACGATGACGGGCATCTGGCTCAGACCGAGGGGAGGTTGAGCCGCCGGTTGGCCTCGCGGGCGGCCGCTATCGCCTGGGTGCGCTGCTGATAGAAAGACAGGATCTGGAGCTCGATGGAGAGGTCTACCTTCCTGACGTTGACGTCGGGCGGAACGTTGACCATAGCCGGGGCGAAGTTGAGTATCGACTTGATCCCGGCATCGACAAAACGCTCGGCAACCTCCTGAGCCGATGCCGGCGGCGTGGCGATGATCCCGATGCACAGCCCGGTCTCGGCCACGCACTCCTTCAGCTCGTCGAGATGGCGAACGATCAGGCCCCCGACCTCTTCACCCACGGCCTCTGCCGAATTGTCGAACAGCGCGTCGATCCGAAAACCTCGCTCGGAGAAGCCTTTGTAGGAGGCGAGCGCACGCCCGAGGTTACCTATCCCGACGATCGCCGTGGGCCAGTCTTGAGTGAGCCCCAGCTCGCGGCTTATCTGATAGAGCAGGTACTCGATGTCGTAGCCGACCCCCCGGGTCCCGTAGGAGCCGAGGTAGGAGAGGTCCTTCCTGACCTTGGCGGCATTGACCCCGGCCAGGCGCGCCAGCTCCTCGGAGGAGACAGTCAGCGCCCGCTGGTTTTCGGCGAGGTCGAGCAAGGCGCGGAGATAGATGGGGAGGCGGGCGACCGTCGCCTCGGGAATGGCTCTACTGCGCATAGGGGGCCATGGTATCGCAGGGCTTGTGAGCCAAATCACAAAGTCGGCGGGCTCGGGCCGGGCCGCGTGGTGGCAATCGCGGACCGTGGACATCTGCACACGAAAAACGGTGGGTAGACGCACACCGTGGACGTTTGCCCCCGCCGGGGTGGGGTGACGAGCCGGCTCAGAAGCTCCAGAAGTCGAGGTTCGCCGCGGTCATGCCCCTCTGCATCCACGCCGAGATCTCCGTCACCCGGTCGGTGACGAACAGGAGCCCGACCATCACCAACAAAGCGCCCCCGGCGAAGTTCAGCGCCCGGGTGTGGCTGCGCAGCCACGACACGGCAGAGGCCAGCCGGGCGATGCCGAGCCCGGCGAGGATGAACGGCACTCCCAAACCCAGGGAGTAGACGGCCAGGAGCACCGCGCCCTCGAGCACCGTGTCGCGGCCCGCCGCCAGCGTCAGGGCCGCGCCCATCGTGACCCCGATGCAGGGGCTCCAGCCGAAGGCGAACGCCCCACCCAGTACCACGCTGCCCCACAAACCGGCTTTGGGAGTCGGGTGGAAGCGCCGTTCCCGATAGAGCCAGGGGACGCGGATCACCCCGAGAAACACCAGCCCCAGCATGATGATGAACACGCCCGAGAGGCGCATCATGAGCTCGCGGTTGGATCGCAGGACCGAGCCGAGCAAAGTTGCGCTCGCACCGAGCGCCACGAACACGAGGGTGAAGCCGAGGACGAAACCCACGGCCACGTAGGCCGTCTGGAAGCTCCTTCGCTCTTCGGGACCGTAGCCGGACATGTACGAGAGGTAGCCCGGCACCAACGGCAGCACGCAGGGGGACAAGAACGACACCAGCCCGGCCGCGAACGCGATCGGAAGGGTCTCAACCATCACGGCTCACCAGAACGTCGAGCATCGTGAACAGCTCATCGCGGCGCAACAGGGGGCCGGCGACGTGGTCGACGATGATTCCCTCGGAGTCGATGAAGAATGTCTCGGGCTGTCCGGTGAGGCCGTAGGCGCGATAGATCGAACGAGTCTCATCTCGAACGCTCGGGTAGCCGACCCCATATTCGGCCACGAACGCACGAGCATCGCTGCGAGCGTCCCGCACATCGACGCCGAGGAAGGAGACCTCTCCCGCATAGGCGTCGTGAGCCTCTTCGAGCAGCGGCGCTTCGGCCTTGCAAGGCTCGCACCACGAGGCCCAGAAGTTAATGACGAGCGGCTTGCCCCGGAGGTCCTGCAGAGAAGAGGTGCCCTCGCCTTGAAGAAGAGGGGCCGAGAAAGCGGGTGCTCTCTCGCCGACCTGAGGCGCGGCCGGGGCCTTGACGACCCCGTAGGTGAGCAGCGCGATGAAGGCCACCGCCGGTGCAACGAAGAATGCAACCCTCCGCCGCACCCTGGGGGCGTCCCGCTCGGGCTCTCTCTCCATGGCTTCATTGTCTCGCGCCGCTCGCGCTAGAAGATGCCGCGAACTTTTCTCGCCGGCCCCCGTTGACTTTCGAACGCGGCCCCCTCTACATTCTCCCTGAGGAGGGGTGGGCGCAATGCGCCCGCCCCTCCTCCGCGCCTCGAGACCATTCGGCCGTGCCGTGCCAACGGCATCTGACCAAGGAGGTGCGGAGCCTTGCGCTCAGCTCTTGTCGAAGCACTATCCGGGAGTGACACCGAGCTTTTCGAGCAAGCTCGCTCGTTGACGCTTCTGAGCGGGGAACGCTTGTGCGTTGCCGGCGAGCGCGATCTCGGCGTCTGTCTGGTGCGCTCGGGAATGCTCAAACTGGTGGGCAACTCGGCCTCGGGCCGGGAGAGCATCATCTGCCTCGCCTTTCCGGGAGAGATCATCGGTGAGGTGGCCGCCTTCGACGGCCGTCCGCAGCCGCTCGACGTGGTCGCCGCCACCCGATCGGAGGTCGTGGCCATCCCCTCCCAGGCACTGGTGCGCGCGTTGCTCGAAGTCCCCGGCGCGGCCGTCGCCGCCGGCGCCCTCATGGCTCGCCGCAGCCGCTGGATGTGCGATACCGCCGTCGAGCGCAACATCCGCTATGCGCCGGCTCGGCTCGCAGGACGGCTGCTGGGGCTCGCTCAGCACTGCGGGGTCGAGATCGGAGAGCCAATAGAGATCTGCCTGCCGCTGGCTCAGAGCGACATCGGAAAGCTCGCCGGGATGTGCCGGGAGAGCGCCTGCCGCGCACTCAAGAGCTTTCAGGAAGCCGGGGCGATCGACTACCGGCGCTCGCAGCTCAGCATCCTGAACCCGCAGGTTCTGGAGCAGTTCCGCAGCACCGACAAGTGACCCCGGGCCCATTGTCGCCAAATTGCCATGAATTAGTAGACGCGGATGCTCAAGGTGGGCGGCCCGGCGCCCGAATCTAATGTTGGAGTCGCAGAGGATGGGACGTCTGCCGCACCGGCCCTCCCTGACCGGGTCGTGTGCACGAGCCTCCCAGCCCGCCCCATACGAAGCCGGCCCGCCCTCAACGGACTCCTCGGTGCCCTCGGCTCAACGCCGGGGGCACCGGCGCGTTCGCACCGCATTCCCGGGGCGGAGCCCGAGGCGCGACGATTACGCGGTGAACGACACCGATCTGCAGTGCTCGACCGGACCTTTCTGGGCCTACGACTTCGAGCGCGCGCTCGACCTCATCGCCGAGGCAGGATTTACCTCGATCGAACTGATGATCACGCGCGACCCGCGCACTCAGGAGCCCGAGTCGTGCCTCGAGCTCGTGGCGCAGCGGGGACTCAGGGTGGCTGCGGTCCACGGCCCCTTCCTGATGCTGAACCGCTCGGTCTGGGGGCTACGGGCCGAGCCCAAGCTCGAACGTGGGATCGAATTGTGCCGGGCCTTGGGCGTTTCCATATACGTCGTCCACCCGCCCTACCCGCTCGAGGGGAGCTTCGCCCGCTGGCTGGCGCGCACCCCCAGTCACCCGCCGGACGTGAAAGTGGCGGTCGAGACCATGTACCCGAAGTGGGTGGGGGAGCGAAGGCTTCAGGCGTATCGTTGGCTGAAGCCCCACGAGCTGGTTGCTCACTCGCCGTCGGTGGTCATGGATACCAGCCACCTCGCTCTGGCGCGAGAAGACATCCTCGAGGCGTTCGAGGTGCTGCTGCCCCGCCTCGTGCATATCCATCTGTCCGACCAGGCGGGCGACAACAAGGACGGCCACCTCAGCATCGGCGACGGCATGCTCCCGATCGACCGCCTGCTGAAGGAGGTGGCGCGCAGCACGTACTCTGGCTCTATTGCACTCGAGCTGTCGGTGTCCCGCTACGTTGAGCAACCACAAGAGCTTGTCCGGATGCTGAGCGCCAATCGTGAGCTCGTGGGCGCGACGCTCGGGCTCAACTTGTTCTCCCCAATGCCTCACGAGACTGAGGGGCTACCGAGAAAAGCGAGAAAAGCAACCGAGGGGTTACCGAGAAAAGCAACCGAGAGGTTACCGAGAAAAGCGACCGAGGGGTTACCGAGAAAAGCGAAAGGAGAGTCACCGTGACCGCCAAGGTCCTCATCGTCGACGACACCGAGCACGTGCGCAGGATGCTCGTGGACATGCTCGAGCTCGACGGCTTCGACGTGGTCGGGGAGGCAGGCTCGGGGCACGACGCGGTGATCCTGGCAGGCAGGACCGACCCCGACGTCATCGTCATGGACTACCGGATGCCGGAGATGGACGGTCTGACGACCGCCCGGGCAGTACACGCCCAGCGTCCCGACCAGCCCATCATCCTGTACACCGCCTACCTCGACGACAAGCTCGAGGCTCTCGCCAAGGACGCAGGGGTGGCTATCTGCATCGGCAAGATCGAGGGCCTCAACTCGCTCGAGCGACACATCGCCGAGCTCGTGCGCAGCTTCTAGAGGCCTTCTCTCCTGCCGGGTGAACGTAAAGCGACGCTATGTGACATCGGACGACTCGGCCGGATCGAGCTCTGGCAGCGACACCTTGACCCGGGCGTGAGTCTTGTGTGCCTCGACGACCTGAGAGTGGTAGCGCTCGGCGAGCTCCTCGAAAGCGTCGGAGTGATAGGGCCGGCCATCGATCAGAGGGCCCGGACGGCCCTCGATGATCGCCTCGACGTCCTCTCCGGTGACCGTCTTGTGGGTCTCGAGCGCATGCGCGACGGCAAGGATCTGGAGGCGGTGCTGAGTCACCATGTCCATCGTGCGGCTCAGGATCCCCTCGAGGTTCGACTCGATGCGCTCTCCCAGGCCCGTGTCGAGCAGGTCCTGGTCTTTTCTGCCCTCGCCTTTGCCGGGCCTGCCTCCGCCCCCGATCCCGACCTCGTGAGTAACTCCGTGGGAGGCAACGGTTGAGCCCATTCCCCAGTAGCCCTCCATGAGCGTGGCGATCTTGGTGGCGCTCTCGAGGTCGCCGGACACGCCGGAGGAGTTGTCACCGTCGAAGAAGAGGCGCTCTCCGGCCAGAGACGCAAGGCTCACCATGATGTCGGCCTCATATTCGGAGCGCCATCTCGTGAACTGATCCTCCGGCGGGATGGACGCGACCATGCCGAGATAGGTTCCGCCCTTTTCAATGGTGGCGATGTCGATCGTGAGATGGCGGCGAGCCTGATGCGCGATGACCGCGTGACAGGCCTCGTGGACGGCGACCGCATGGCGCTCGCGCTCGATGTACTCGACGTCCTCCGGCGGACCCAGGTCCTTCAGCTGCTTGGCCTTGACCACGTCGCGCCAGGTGATCGAGTCGCGGCCGTCCCGGATGGCGTTGATCAGAGATTCGTTGACGAGGTCCTTGATGGTGGCACCGGTGGCGTAGGGGGTGATGGTGGCGAGCTTGTCTATCTCTTGCTCATTGAGCGAGTGAGTGACCTTGGCGAGATAGCCGTCGTAGGTTCTGATGCGTCCCACCTTGGAGGGATAGCCGACCTTGTAGATGCGGTCGATGCGTCCCGGGCGTAGCAGGGCCTCGTCGAGGGCTTGAGGCATGTTGGTCGCCATCATCACGAGAATCCGGTACTTGGGAGGGGGCTTGGGGCGCATGCCGAGGATCCTGCGGACCACCCGGTTGACGAAGCCACGTGGCTTCTTGAGGCCGGAGAGCTCGGTCAAGAGCGCCTGCAGGGTGCCCATACCGCCGCCCCCCATGCCGCCCATCATGATGCGGTCACGGTGGGGGCCGCGTCGCCCCTCGCCGCTGCTCAAGCTGGACTGAAGCAGCAAGGAAGCGCTGTCGTGGGAGAGGTAGCCGAGCCCGTTGCAGGCGGGCGCGTGCTCCCACGGCCCCGCGGTCATGTGGCCGCCCCACGGTCCCTGCTGGGCGATTGCGCCGCGGCTCCCGAGCGCGTCGGCCTCGTCGAAAAACACGATCACGCCGCCGTAACGCACGGCGAGCTTTCTGAGCTTGCGAAACAGCGACTTGACTTTGAGAATGCCCACTCCCATGAACATCTGGATGAACGCCCCGGGATCGACGAACACGAACGGCCTCCCGGTTTCGCCCGCGACCGCCTCGGCGATGAGCGTCTTGCCGGTGCCGGGCGGGCCCCACAGCAAGACACCTCCCGGAACGTAGCCCCCGCGCTCCTCGATCGATTCGGGATCCTCGAGGAAGACCATGTTCTCCTTGATCTTCGTGAGCACGTTGTCCTGCCCCCACACGTCGGTGAACCGGGTCTTGACGTCGTCGGGGAAGTACACGTCGACGCCGCCGCGCGAGAGGAACCAGAACAGACCGACGAACTGGAAGATGATGATGAAGAAGTAGAAGACGAGCTGGACCGCGAACGGCAGCGCCTGAAAGGCCAGGACCGGCAGCTGGAACAAGGCCAGCGCCGGCGACACTCCGAGAAACTGAGCGACGACCAGGTCCAGCACCACGAGCACCAACAGCCACTTCAGCGCGCGAGCGATGCGAAAGCGATTCCAGTCGTTGATCTTGTTGAGTCGACGGTCCCAGCCCCCGAAAAGTCGCTCGGTGAAAAAGCGATGGTAGGCGGCCCAGTGCTCGGAGATGAGGTAGTGGATCTGCCTCAAGAATTCCAGCCCTGCGAGCACGAGGAGCCACCCCTGCGCACGAGCCGTCTGGTTGAAGGCGTCGGCGAACGGCATGATGCCCTGGAACTGCACCATCGTGTACCAGACCAGGATGAACCACACCCCGAGAAGCAGGATCAGGATCTTGACCCGGTCCCACATCGCCAACGGCCGGCGGGTCTTGCGATCCTCCTCACGCTCGCGACTCTGGTACTCGCCCGGAGGCACCGGACCCGAGTCCTGGTCGGGCCATGCCAGCCCCGGCTTGCCGTTGCCCTTAGAGCTCATCTGTCAACGCTCCTTGATAGTCCAGGAGCTCACGACCTCGTCGATCGTGTCCTGGTTGGATTCGTAGCAGTCGGCCTGACAGCCGATGAGAAAGAGGTAGAGAACACGCGTCTGTGGGTCCTTTAGGGCCGTCTGGTTCACGGTGATGAACTCCGCGCCCTGCCGGACGTTGAAGACGAGGTGAACGCCGTTGACCCCGGAGTCGAGGCTGACCTCCTCCTCGCTCAAGAGCTCGAGCTGCTGCCGCCGCACCAGCTTGTCGATCTCGAACTCCTCGTTGCGCAGCGAGCTCAGAGAGTAGGCCGCACGCTCTTGTTCTGAGAGGATCCGGACCTTGGCGTAGCCGGCAGGCTCGGTCGAGTCGGCGTTGAAGAGGTGGGTGAGGGTCGGCTCCGAGGCGCCGTCGAAAGCCATCACCCATTGCGACGCCCGGTTGGCGGCCTCCTGCTGAGGAGAGATCTCAGGGGGCCGGAATTGGAAGACATCGTCTTCCGAGAACAGCGTCCATTTCTCCGGCACCTTGAATACGGTGTTGGTCTCGGCGCTCGAGACGTATTGGAAGCCGGAGGTCGAGCAGGCGCTCAGGAGCAGCGCCGCGGCCAGCGCCGGCGCCGCCCTCCGCCAGAAGTTGGTCATGATCCATTATGGCCCGGGTCATGGATAGGGTGAATAGGGTCGCGGCCTGGATGACAGAGCCCGACGTGCCCGCCCGAGCCTAGAGAAGGAAAGTATGAGGAGGAACACCCTGCTGGCCCTGATCCTGCTGCTGGCCGCCATCGCCATAGCCGGAACCCTGGGGGTTCTTCAGATCTACGGACTGGGCTCCGGCTGACGGGCCGGTCGGACACACGGCTCAGGTAGAGATCGGCCCCACGATCACTGTGGACCCCGACGCAGCCCGCAGCTTGGCGCCCGCGTCGCCCTTGTTTATCGCCAACGAGAGGTGCTTGTACGAGTCCTCCACCAGGACGAAGTCTCCGGAGGGGACATCGGCGAAGGTGGCTCCGTGGTGGACCTGCAGGCGGTGCCCCTCGAGGCGCACCTCCACTGAAGTGCTGTCCGACAGGCCGATCTTCTCGAGCCGGGACCCGTCACAGTTGAGCTGCAGGTTGCCGAAACGATCGACCTGAAGGACCTCGGCATGAAGATGGTCATCGTGCTCCCACGCCTCCGGAATCTCGAGCTGCACGAGGCTCGAGACCTCTACACGAGGCCCCAGCTCGGCCGCCGGCACTCCCGAGGCGAGGTGGGCGGAGGCGGGGGCGAAGACATCCCGCCCCTGAAACGTGCGCGACACCGGAGATAGCAAGTAGCGCCTGTCCTCCACCGAGTAAGCCGCGGATATCCCGCCGCAGGCATCGGCGGCGGGCAGCAATAGGCCGTTGTCCGGGCCCACCAGCACAGCTCCCCAGGAGGTCTCGACCGCAATCGCACGGCGTTCCGAGCCGACGCTCGGGTCCACGACCGCCAGATGAACCGCATCCGGCATGTAGGGAACCGACTGCTCGAGCACCACCGCTCCATGACGCACGTCGTGGCGGGCGATGCTGTGGTGGAGATCGACGACGCGGAGCTCACGAGAGATGCTCAGCATGACCCCGTGGCAGACGCCCACGAACTCATCCTCCCACCCGTAATCCGAGGTGAAAGTGACTATGCCTGCGGCCATGGCACCAGTTTCCTTGAGCTACTTACCCTGCTGGCGGCGCTGCCAGCGAGTGCGCTTCAACATCTTGCGATGTTTCTTCTTGCGCATCTTCTTGCGGCGCTTCTTCACCAGCGACGGCATCTATGACTCCCTGGGGTCTCGGTTGGGCGTGTTCTTCTGTCTTCTACTCAATCGGTGCGGAACAGATTGCGAAAGTCCACCGGGCCCTTCGACTTCCCGTCGGTAGCGATTCTCACCGATCCGAGCCGCAAGCCGCGGACCCCATGAGTGACGGGCGATACCATCCGCAGGACGTTCTGGGCGTCATCGTACTCAAGCACGCCGATCCCTGCGCACGAGCCGGCTCCGTCCTCCATCCCGACCACGATGCCGTCGAGCAGCGCCAGGTCGAACTCAGGGGGCAGAGTCGGCATGAACACACTCGGCTTGACCTTCCAGCGGGATACTCCCGGCGCGAAGTAGGCGGCGAACTGCTCCTCACGAAAGATCATGCGCTCCTCCACGGTGCGCGCGGGCAGGGTGGGGGAGACGTGGTGCTCGACGACCTCGGCGGAGGTGAAGCGGCGGGCGATTCCCATCAACGGCTCGAGCTCGCCGCCCCGCTCGAATGCCAGCACGTAGTCCGGTCTGGTGAGCTCCAACTTGTGGAATTTGAGCAGTTGGCCGTAGAGACCAGAGACGAAACCCGTCGTGTCCACCACGATCAGTTCGCAGTTCCGGGCGCGCGCCACTGCTACGAGCTTGGAGGTGGCTGCTACCAGAGAGAGGAGGTGGCCTCGCGGCGTGATCGTTCCTGCGAAGGACATTTCGTCTGCGACCCGCAGGCTCTCCCGAGTGAGCTCCTCGGCGCCGGGACACCTGAGCCCCACGGTGGTGGGGGGACCGACCGTCGACTGAGCGACATCGGCGTCCACCAGGGCCACGCTGAGCCCGCCGGCGAGGCCCCGCCGCAGCAGCTCGACTGCGACCGTCGTCTTGCCCGCGTCGATGCCGCCGAGCAGGAGCACGAGGCCGGGCTGCGCCAGCACCCGCTCGTAAAACGGCTCCAGCTCGGAGATCATGTTTTCGGACCGGCGTGCGTCATCCCCGCATTCAACCTCATGGATCGCTCCGGCCGCCGTAGCGGGGGCCGGAGCTGGTTCGAGGGGCCGGAACCTCACAGTGAGGTCTACACAAGAAAAAACCGCCCCCGGGGCGGTCGAATAGAGCTGAGGTCTAGTCCTGCCTCAGCCGGCGTCCATGTAGCGCTGCTCGAGGTACTTGCGTACGTCTTCCTCACGAATCCGGTAGCCACGGCCCACCCGCACGGCGGCCAGCTGATTGGCCTTTACGAGGCGGTACACCGTCATGTTGGAAACCCTCAGGAGGCGGGCCACCTCCGCTACGGTCAGAAAGTGTGTCGCGAGCGGCGATGCGTCGACGGCTGCCTCGCTCGGATCCTTCATGGATCGACTATAGCAGGAAGAGTTCGCCAACATCACCCCGCTCACAGGAAACTTCCTTCACACTTCGGGGAGCGACAGGCGTTAGGCCCCCGGCTCGCCCCCCGACAGAATCAGCTCGAACAGTTTCCACGAGGGCTCGTACAAACGCGGCTCCCGGTTGTCGTCCAGGGGCACGATGACCACGTCCTTGCCCTCGTCCCAGGGGACCGCAAGGGCCTGGTCGTTGATGTCCATGAACACCACGGCCGGAATCCCTCTTTCGAGGGCGGCTCCCGCAAAGCCGTGGTCGGCCAGCACGATGTCGGGCCACGGCTTCGCCTCGAGTAGCGCCTCCATGGCCTCCGAAGAGTGAGTGTGGAGGAGGGAGGCCCCATCGCACAGGCACGCAACCGAGCCGACGTAGCGGATGCGCGTCCTCCCGCCGCGTGCGAAGAGCTCCTGCTCTAGAGGAGTGATCGCCTCGCCGCCCGCCGCCCGGTAGGCGTCCACGACCCGCATGTGATGTTCGAGCAGGCCGGTGGGATGCCCGGTCGCAGCCAGCAAAGTCTTGCGCTCCTCGGCAGCCCGGCGCAGCCGCTGCGCCCCCGCAACGAGGGCCGCAACCGTGAGCGACGGGTCTATGTAGTCCTGCTCTTGAGGGTCGTCCGGGTCCTTGGAGCACCCCGTGAGCCTCGCCATCAGCTCGAGGATCTCCGGCGCCGAATAACGCTCGACGCCCGTGAGGCCGAAGCGGGATTCGAGGTCGCCTGTCAGCATCGAGTGGATCTTGGAGATGTTGCCGCGGCGACGGTGGCTCACATGCGGTCCGGCTATGCCCCCCGCAACGAGCGAATCGGCCGCCTCACTGAGTCTGATGTCTGCCATGCCGGCCATCTTAGAGTCGCCTCAGTGCGCGGCGTTCGGCCAAGCTCCCGCCGAGTGGTGCTGAGATGCTCTATATGGTCACCTGACCACCACTCGGCACCGTCAGTGGGTGCAGGGCCCCGTCGAGACCGCCTCGGTCCGGGTCTTGCCGCGAGCGAGCTCGTCCCGAATCTCCGCCGCAGTGAGGGCGTAGCCGACTCTTGCGTCGGTCGTCGAAGCGGCGAACAGCATGCCGGCGACCCGGCCCGAGGGCCTCACAAAGGGCCCTCCCGAGTCTCCTTCCTCGACACGAGTACGCAGCTCGTAGATCTCACGCTCGACCCCCTGGCGCCCGTAGATGTCGTACCCCGTAGCGTCGAAGCGGTCCTGAACCGCAGCCGGGCCGACCGAAAGGCGTCCTTCCGCCCGCCCCGGATAGCCCAACACAGCCCCCACCGCCCCCTTGTCGAGCGCTCCGGAGAGCCTGAGCGGAGGGGCTGAGAGGTTCTCGACGCGGAGCACCGCCACATCGGTCGCGGGGTCGAACAACACCACCGTGGCGGAAAGACTGCCCGCAGGCTGCTGCACGGTGACGTTCGAGCCGCCCGCAACCACGTGGGCGTTGGTCACCACGGTCGAGCTCGACGCCACCCAGCCGCTGCCCAGCTGGTTGCCGCCGCAGGCGGGAGCAAGCACTCGGACCGTCGAGTTCTCGGCGCCGCCAATGGCTCGACGGGCAAGGGGACCGGTGGGCAACTTTACGGGAGGCCCGGTGGGCGGCGGCAAGCCCGAGAAGACCTGTGGGAAGTTGGTGGTCTGCAGATAACGGCCCACAAAGGCAACCACGTTGGGGGGCTGCTGGACGTCGGTGAGAACGCGCAGCACTCTCGAAGAACGCAGGGCACTCGCCAGCGGCCTCACGGGCCCCTGAGCCAGCAGCGCGCCGATCAACCAGAAGGCCAGGAGGACCACGGCGACCCCGAACAGCGCGCCCAGGGCCCGGTCGAGGCCTCCCAGACGCAGCCTGCGAGCGGCGAGCCCAAAGCGGCGGCCGATCGCCTGACCGATCGCCTGGCCCACCGCGACCGCGATGATTACCGCCACCAGCGTGAACAGGGCGGTCTTTAGTCCCGCCTCCTCCGTGAACCAAGACACGATCCGAGGGGCAAACGCCATGCCCAGGACCAGGCCCAAGAACCCGCCCCCCAGCTCGAACACCTGTGCCACGAGGCCTCGACGGCTGCCCCGAAAGGCGGCCACGAGGCCGAGCGCCACGATGACGATGTCGGCAATGCCTACCCTCAAGCCTTAGCCCTGCCCCGTTAGCAACGCCCTGATCGTCAGCCCGCAGATGAGCGCCGAAGCGATCCCGAACCCCACCCAGGGGATGTCCTCGAAGCGCCGCCCGAGGCGATGAGCGGCGAGCAGCAAAGCTGCCGGGAAGAAGGCCCCGTAGGCGTAGTGGAGCCACGGAGGACGCCCTCCCTGCACAAACAGGACCACTCCCACCACCAGCTGAAAGGCGAGCAAGACCTGGAGAACTCCGAGCAGGTTCCAGTAGGCCGGAACCGGCGGCCGGTTGCGCACAAAGCAATAGAGCGACCACAGCATGACGACGCCGAAGCCCACCGGGATCGCCCATGCGATGACACCATGGATAGAACTCATGCGCAGGTCCTCTCAGCTCGTGGAAGTGTTCGCGGCGGCCTCGAGCCTGGGAGTGCAGGCCGACAGCACCTGCCCGACCGAGCGCTCCAGCTCCGACCGGTAGGAACGAGAGACGTCCTCAGAGGCCAGGTCCTCGAGCCACTCGCGGGGGACTGTCTCAGGAGCACCGCACATCTCGGCGAAGTGAATCGCCCACACCTTCGGCACCACCGTGTCGAACTGGTAGCCCCCCCCTCCGGTCGCGAGCCAGCGGCCGCCACAGAAGCGGTGGGCGAGGTCGTGCAGCAGGCGCGCCATGGGCGGATAGGAGGACATCGTGAGCCCCAGATTCGCCAGGGGATCGCCGTAGTGGGTGTCGGCGCCGAGCTGGGTAACCAGCACATCGGGGCGAAACGCCTCCGCCGCCGGAGCAAGCAGCGCCTCGAGCGCCCACAGATAGTCCTCGCCGGAGGTATAGGGAGCCAGCGGGATGTTCAGGGAGGTGCCGGACCCGGCCCCCTCCCCGATCTCATCCTCGAAACCGGTCCCGGGATAGAGATAGCGCCCCGACTGATGCAGGGACACGGTCGCGACCCGCGGCTCGTCATAGAAGATCCATTGCACTCCGTCGCCGTGATGCACGTCGACGTCGACGTACATCACCCGTCTGCCGGGGTCGTCCGCCAACAGCGCAGCGATCGCCACCGCGGGGTCGTTGTAGATACAGAACCCCGACGCTTCCCGGGTGCGGGCGTGGTGCAGGCCGCCCGCCGGGTTGAAGGAGTGCTCTGCCGTGCCAGACAAGACCTGCTCGGCGGCCACAACGGAAGCACCGGAGACCGCGGCGGAGGCACGGTGCATGCCCTCAAAGATGGGATCGTCGGGGGTTCCCAGCCCGAAGGCGAGCCCTTCCGAACGGCTTCTCAGGCCGGCGTCCAGTCCCTTAACGCAGGCGACGAACTCGGGGTCGTGTACCGCAGTGATCTCGTGGTCGGTGGCCGGGCGGGCCGGGACCTCGAAGACGTGGTCCAGATCCATGAGGCCCAGCTCCCGAATGCGGTCGTAGGTGAGCAGCACTCTCTCCGGACGCAGGGGGTGTGAGGAACCGAAGTCGTAGGCCCTCGCGATGTCTTCGACGGTTATTAGCGCAACCGAGTTGCTCATGCCTCCGCCTCTCCGTGCGCGAGCTCCCGGCTTCGCTCCATGGCCGCTTGGATGGCGTTGAGGAACGCCGCCCGCACTCCGGACTGCTCCAGCACATGGATCGCCCGGATCGTCGTGCCTCCGGGAGAGGTCACCATCTCCCGCAGCTCGACCGGGTGCATGTGCTCGTCGCGCAGCAGCTTGGCCGAGCCGAGCATCGTCTGGACGACCAGGGTGGTGGAGATCTCGCGCGACAAGCCCAGCAGGATGCCCGCCTCGATCATGGCCTCGGCCAGCAGGGCGAAGTAGGCAGGCCCCGAGCCCGAGATCGCGGTGACGGCGTCGAGGTAACTCTCCGGCACCACGATCACCCTCCCGACGTGACCCAGGACATCACAGCAGAGCTTGAGATGAGCCTCACCGGCGTAGCGGCCCGCCGCGATCCCGGCCATGCCCTCGTGTACCACCGAGGGGGTGTTGGGCATGGCGCGGACAACAGGGACGGGCTCGGACAAACGCTCTTCGATGAAGCTCGTCGGGATGGCGGCCACCACCGACAGCAGTGTCTGCTCGGCATGGAGATCGGCCGAGATGGCCGAGAGCAGGACCTCGATGTCCTGTGGTTTTACCGCTGCCACCACGACCTCTGCGGCAGCGATGGCGGCACTGTTGTCGAGCGTGACCTCCAGCCCGTAGGTTGCCTGAAGGTGCTCCAGACGCTCCTGGGAGCGGGCCGTCACGGTGATCTCCGAGGGCGCCCGCCATCCGGACGCGAGCAGGCCGGCGAGCAGGGCCTCGCCCATCTTGCCGCCTCCGAGAACCGCCAACCGAGACATAAGCGAGCCTATGATTGCACCCCAATCGGTTCACATGATCGCTTTGCCTACTCAAGGAGCGGGGCTTGCTCTCTCGCAGTCTGCTGTGGGTGTCCGAGAAGCCGCGCGTCCAGGAGCTGGTCACCGAGACCCCATTGACTCGCCGACTGGTCGATCGTTTCGTCGCCGGAGACAAGCTCGAGGATGCGATCGCCGCCATCAAAGATCTGAACTCGAAGGGCATCGGCGGGATTCTCGACTTCCTCGGTGAGGGCGTGGAAGACGCAGAGGGGGCAAGCGCTGCGGCGGCGGACTACCTGTCCGCCATAAGACGCATCAACGAGACCAAGGTTGACACCACGGTGTCGATCAAGCTCACGCAACTTGGCCTTGCCTTCGACAAGGGATCGTGTATCGACCACCTGAGAGTTCTGACCGCCGAGGCGCAAGCCATCGGAGCAGTCGTCGAGATCGACATGGAGCAGTCCGACTACGTGTCGGACACGCTCGACGTCTACCGCGTGCTACATACCGACTTCCCAGAGTTGCGCCTGGCTATGCAGGCCTACCTCAGACGCACCCCCGTCGATCTTCAGATGATGGCGGCCATGCGGCCAAGGGTGAGGCTTGTCAAGGGGGCTTATGCCGAGCCGGAAGCAGTCGCCTTCCAGAAGGGCGTGGAGATAGACGCTCAATACATCTGGTTGACAGACTGGCTTTTTCAACAGGGCCGTGACCCGGCGCTCGCCACGCACGATTTCAGGCTGATTCAGCACGCCAAGTCCGCAGCAGCCCACGCCGGCCTAGCCAAGAGCTCATATGAGATTCAGATGCTCTTCGGCATCCGTCGGGAGATGCAGGAACAACTTGCCGCCACCGGATACCGTGTGCGAACCTACGTACCCTACGGATCGGCCTGGTACCCGTATCTCATGAGGCGCTTGGCCGAGCGCCCCGCAAACCTAGCCTTCTTCCTGCGCGCCATCGTGCGCGATTGACCTACCGTGCGCGACGCTTGAGATGCAAAGAGGCCCCAGAAACCTTCTAGCGACACATCTCATGTACTTCCCCACACACGAGCTGTGACGCCTTCAGCCTCTGGGGCCCCCATCTGGCAACTCCGCCACGGTCGCTCCGTCTGAACGAAGAACCGTCGCGACTGTTACCAAGATGCAGCGAAAGATACTCATGTGCATTGTGCTGGTCAACACTCTGAACCCGCAGTTGAGAACCCATAACTCCAGGTCAGGGACTCACCTTTTTTCTTCGCGAGACGAATCCCTTTTATTCGCGAAAGACTCGGACGTTGTTCAGGGGCACGGCTTGCGCGCCGAGCTGATACTTGTAGCGCTCCGGCCCGCGCAGGAAGTCGAAACGCTCGAGCTTTTGTTCGATGGAACGCTCGAGCAGGTGCGCAACCAACACAAGGCCCGGCGACACCGAGGCTGCGGAGGGGTCGAAGGCGGAGTTGTACAGATAGAAGCGGGCATTGTGCTCGAATGAGAACGTCGCGGCCAAGGCGGCGCCGGAAGCCTCCAGCAGATCGAGTTTCATCCAACCCAACGGCATGAACATGCGCGCGACACGACTGAAGAAGGTGGCGATCTCCGGATTCATGAAATGGCCCTTGTGGCCCTGCGCCCCACGGTGCATGGCGAAGAAGGTGGCGAGATCGGCTTCCAGCGTATCGGGATCAGAGGTTCTGACGCGAGCGTCGCCGTGCTCGTTCCACAGCTTTCTGATCTTTCGCCTGAGCTCATGCCGCTGTTTCTTGGCCACTGCCGCAAGATAGGTATCCCAGTCCGAGGGTAGGAGCAGGACGGCCGCAGTCTCTTCCTGTTCCAGTTCGAAGGAAAGCCCGGCGCGATCCACGTGATCGACCAAGTACTCCGCGAATCCCAACGGAACAGGCATGTTGTGTGCATCGAACTCGTCCCACAAGACATCCGTGTCGCGCAACCAGGACGTCAACGCTGCAGCGACATCGTTGCGGTCATCTAGCGAGCAGATCGGGCCGAGGTAATCGGTGAGATCTATTCCTCCCAAGAATCTCAGGACGCGCCGGCCCGCTTCGACCTTCCGATAGAGCGGAACGATGGCGACGACCTCGTTCGCGCGCCGGACGCGCAAGATGAAAAGGTCCTTGCCCTCTCCGAACTCCTCCCACCACGCCCTGCCCCACTCCGGAGTGACGAAGATGTGACGGTTGGGGTCGCGGCCCAGCAGATCTCGCCACTCGGGCGCATCGAAGCAACTCTCGGTGCAATCGGCGGAGACGCCGAGAGCCGTCGGCAATCAGATCTCTGGGTCAGCCCAGCGCGGCGCTGGGATCAGCTTCGCCGGAGGTGTAGCGGCGCACGATCTCCGCCTGAAGGCGGTCCTGGACGTCGTGAACCTTCTTGCGCCGCTCGGACACCTTTCGTTCATGCTCGGCGAGCGATCCTATGATGCTGCGAATCTCCTCTGGCTGCAGTTGAGGCAAGCGCGACAGTGTCTGTTCACCAAGGATCTCCTCGACGCGCCGGCGAGGCACGTCGACGTTGCGGGGAATGGAGAAATCGGGTGCTCGCGAGGGCAGCGGGCCCTGCTCTACGCCCGACCGCCTTCCTGCCCCCAGTATCTCCGGCAGGCGCGCCATCAGGTCGTCGTCCACAGACTCCGAGCGGCGGTCGAGCTCGGCCGAGAGAATGTCCATGCGAGCGTGGCACATCTTGCGCTCGAAGGACAGCTCGTTTTCAGCCTCCCGACACTCCGCGCGCATCTCCCTCAACACATGGATGTCGGCCGCCTCGAAGTCGCCAAGATAGGAAGGCTCGATGATCTTTTCGATGAGGCGTCGGTGGGGTTCTGCCATGCTCCCAGGGTACCGCGCCGGGCCGGGCGCAAGGCGAATCAGCAGAGAGATGCCACCAGCGGATAGGGGTTGACGGCCGCTCCTCCACCGGGGTGGTACTCGAAGTGAAGGTGCGGCGTGCCTGCGGCGTTGCCCGTGTCGCCCACTGTGGCGATCTGCTGGCCGGCCTGCACAGCCGATCCCGACGACACCAGGTTCTGGTCGTTGTGCATGTACCAGTAGGCGTTGCCGTCCGAACCCGACAGGATGATCCAGTTCCCCGCCGAAGAGCCGTAGGAGGCCAGTGTTACGACTCCGGATGTGATCGCCATCACCGGGGTGCCGTAGCCGGCCATCATGTCCACGCCCTGGTGGGTGTGGCCGGCGCGAGGGTCTCCCCAGCTGTCGATGAACGACACCGCACCGCCCACCGGGCACGCCATCCCGCCGGAGGGAGCGACGGGGGCCGAGGGAGGGGTGGGGGCCGAAGCGGTGGGGGCCGAGCCGGTGGAGGCAGCGGAGGCTGCCTCCGCCTCCGCCTCTGCCTGCGCCTCGGCTTGAGCGGCGCGGCGAGCCGCCGCTTCGAGCCTCCGCTTGAGAGCGTCGTATTCCGAGGAGAGCTCGGAGAAGGTGTCCTGAAGCACTCGTGATTCCTCTTCGACGACGGCCGCCGTGCGACGCAGCCGAACTCTGTCGGCCTCCAGCGCGAGGTTGAGCGCGGCCAACTCCTGACCGGACCGGACCAGGGCAGTGAAGACCTCGTCCTCGCGCTCCGCCACCCGCGACAGCATCATGGCGCCCTCGGCCAGCTCCGAGATGTTGCTCGAGCCCAAGAAGACTTCGAGCATGTCGGTCTGCCCCGATTGGTAGAGAGTCACCGCTCGTGCGGCCGCCTTGCGCTCGAGCACCTCGTGGCGGGCCTGGAGCTGCGTCCGGCGCTCCCGGCTCTGCCGCAGGCGGACGGCGATGCGCCCGGCCTCGTTGCGCAGAGACTCGACTCGCGCGGTGGCCCGGTCGAGCCGGGCCTGGACCTCGTCCATCTGCTCCTGCAAGGATTTGAGAGACTCACCTCGGGCCCCGCCGCTCGTCACCAGGGCGAGCGCGAGCGCGCACAACACAAGTAACTTCGCGAGTCGGCCCACCGAGGGAAGCTAGCACACGTGTCCAGAGGCCCCCCTGCGAAGTGAGGGCCGGGGGGCGGTGATCAAAAAGGTGGCCGGCATGCGGCCGTCTCATCTCAGCCACCGGGCCGGGCCGCTCAGGGGTCGGTCGGAAACTCTGCACAATTAGCATCCGGTGAGGGCTTGCGCCCCTAAACTTGGGAAATGAGGGGGGTCGAGGACTACCTCGAAGAGATCAAGCGGCTCGAAGAGGACGGCGAGCGCATCACCGCCACCGTGCTCGCTCGCATCCTCGACGTCTCGCTCCCCTCGGCCTCCGAGATGCTCAAGCGCCTTGCCGGCGAGGCCTACCTGACCAGGGAGCAGGGCGGGACGATACTGCTGACTCCGGAGGGGCGGAGGTTGGCACACACCATGCTCCGGCGCCATCGCCTGGTCGAATGCCTGCTCACCGACGTGCTCAAGATGGGCTGGTTCGAGGTCCACTCCGAGGCCCACAAGATCGAGCACGCGATCTCGGCCCGTGTCGAGGAAGCGCTCGCCAAGGCGCTCGACTACCCAGACTTCTGCCCGCACGGACACCCGATCTGTCCCGTGGACTTCAGGACCACCCGGCGACTCAGCGAGCTCGAGCCCGGCGAGCGGGGCTTGGTGGCCCAGATCTCCGAAATCAAAGAGGAGGTGCTCCCCTACCTCGACAAGATCGGCCTGCGCCCGGGGATCGAGGTGTCGGTAAAGGACCTGGGTCCACTGCAGGGACCCATGACGGTGGAGACTCCGGACGGAGTGACCTCGGTGGGCTTCGAGCTGGCGGCGCTGGTCCGAGTCAGCGAAGTCGCCTAGCTAAGTGGATGCCTCATTATGGAGGCATGAAAGCGACCGTTCGGCTTGGTGCCGCGCTGGCGGCGCTCGCCTTGCTGGCGGTCGCCTGTGCCGCCCCCCAGACCGAGCGGTCCGGAGATTCGGGCGGCCCCACGAACGCGACCGCCGACAAGCCGGCCGAGAACGACGCTCCGGTGCGCGACTTCTCCGTGACGACCTTCTCGGGCAAGGACTTCACCCTTTCGGCCCAGGGCGGCGCCCCCGTCGTGCTCAACTTCTTCGAGTCCTGGTGAACGGTCTGCCAGGCGGAGCAACCGCACCTCAACCAGTTGGCTGAGAAATATGAAGGGAGGGTCTCTTTCATCGGCGTTTCGAACAACGACTCGGTGGCCGACGGCGAGGCCTATGCGAGCGAGTTCGAGGTTCCCTACCCACTGGCGCACGCGCCCGAGGTGTGGAAGCTCTACGAGGTCCCCTACCAGCCGGTGACGATCGTGATCGGCTCGGATGGGGGGGTGGCGAGCCGCATCGAGGGGCCGATCACCCCGGACGGGCTTACCGAGATCATCCGCCAACAGCTCTGATCGATCTTTTGCGCCAGAACCCGCGCTGAGCGCGGGTTACGGTGAAAAAGTCGTGCAAGACATGGCGCCTCTCCACGAGAACCTCAGCGCACTATCCTTTCTGCTGGGCACTTGGGGTGGACGGGGTGAAGGCCACTACCCCACCATCGAGCCCTTCTCCTACACCGAGGAGGCTCGCTTCTGGCACGCCGGCAAGCCGACCTTGTTTTATGCGCAGAGAACCTGGTCCCAAAGAGATAGCGCCCCCATGCACGCGGAGTCGGGCTTCCTGCGAGTCGGGCCACAGGGCGTGGTGGAACTCGTGCTCGCCCATTCCTTCGGCATTGCAGAAGTCTCCGAGGGGAAACTGACGGGTAGTCGCCTGGACCTGAGGAGTCGCGACTTGATCCCGAGTTCGAGCGCGAAACATGTCGAAGCTCTCAGGCGCTCACTCGAGGTTTCGGGGGGCTTGCTCAACTACACCATCGATATGGCCGTGTCCGGCTATGAGTTGCAGCGTCATCTCACCGCCGAGCTGCGCCTCGTCGAGCCTTGACGCTTCTCTTCAGGCTGAGCCTCGCTGAGCGGGGCTAGCTCTGCACAGAACGGAGGAGCAGGGCGTCGCCCTGGCCGCCCCCGCCGCACAGAGTGACGGCTCCGTACTCGACGCCTCGCCTGCGCATCTCGTGAACCAGTGTCGCCGTCAGGCGTGCACCGGTGGAGCCGATCGCGTGCCCGAGAGCGACCGAGCCGCCGTTGACGTTTACTAGCTCCTGGTCCACGCCCAGCATCCGACTCGAGTGCAGTGCGACCGAGGCGAACGCCTCGTTGATCTCGACCAGTCCGAGATCGTGGACGTCCTTGCCCGCCTTCTTGAGGGCCGTCTGCAGCGCCAGCGCCGGCACCGTGTGGAGGTAGCCGTAACGCTCCGCCGACATCCCGTAGGAAACGATCTCTGCCATCGGTTCAAGTCCAAGCTTCCCGGCTCGGGCCGCACTCATGACGACGGTGGCCGCGGCTCCATCCGAGAGCTGTGAGGCGTTGCCGACCGTGATTGTCCCCTCGGGCCCGAAGGCAGGTTCCAGCGCCGTCAGCGATTCGAAGGTGGTCTGCGGACGGATTCCCTCGTCTCGCTCGACCACCGACATCTTCCCCCGCCGGTCCTCGATGGCGACGTCGACGACCTCCTGGGAGAACCGGCCCGACTCCCACGCGGCCGCGGCTCGCTGGTGGGAACGAGCAGCCCACGAGTCCTGGTCGGCGCGCGCGATGGCCAGCTCCTCGTTCACCTCGTCCGAGGACTCGCCCATGGTCTGCCCGGTGAAAGCAGACCACAGCCCGTCGTGGACCATGGCATCGACCATCGCTCCATCTCCCATCCGGGCCCCCCAGCGAGCTCGGGGGAGCAGGTAGGGGGCGTTCGACATCGACTCCATCCCGCCGGCCACCGCCACCTCGATCTCACCGACCCGGATCAGCTGGTCCGCGAGCGCAATGGCGGTGAGGCTCGACAAACAGACCTTGTTGATCGTGAGAGCCGGCACCTCGCGGGGAATGCCTGCCGCTATGGCGGCCTGGCGGGCCGTAATCTGTCCCGCCCCCGCCTGCAGGACGTGGCCCATGATCACGTAGTCGATGGTCGCCGGCTCGACTCCGGCGCGCGCCACGGCTTCTCTCATTGCGAGCGCACCCAGGTCCACGGCCGAGCGAGCTCGCAGGGCGGAGCCGAATTTTCCGACCGGAGTTCTGACCGCGGAGACGATCACCGAGCCCATGGAGGCGATTCTAGGGTCGAGTGGTGGTGAGATGCTCTATATGCTCACCTAGCCACCACTCGGCGCTCGAAGGGCCCGTTCTATCGCTTCTCGATCGTGCGCCCACGCCAGCTCGATGTCGTCG
>JALZJN010000224.1 GCA_030859735.1 Actinomycetota bacterium | reverse complement strand
ACTTCGCCCTTGGAGCGCTCTACCCATTCCTCGATCTTTGAGAGATAGGGACCGGCGATGCTGGCGCGCGTCGTCTCATCGAGCTCTCTTCCAAGGTCGCGCAAGCTGACGTAGCGGGCGACGGTCTTGGGGTCGCAGCCCGCCAGACGACCGGCAGAGCGATAGCTGCCCGTCAGATCGAATGCTTCCAAGATCTCCATGACCTCCTCGTTAGGCTTCATCGGCGCCCTCCTGGCTCGGCCTCCTATGACAAGGCCGAGACAAGCCCAGGAGGGCGCTCGCTTCGTTGATTTCGAGGAGATCAGGTGGCCGTCAGTGGGGATTTCCTGTTAGGTCAAATGAGCCGTACTCTCGCACGGCCGGTAGGTCGCTACGCGGGAGGTGGTTCATGGACGGCTACGGAACCCAACGGCTCGCCGCCAAGGACGCGGAGTCGGCCATCGTGGCGAGGATCTGTGAGGACTTCAACCTCACGCCGGTGCTGGCGAAGGCTCACTACGACCAAATGGCTCGCTACTTCTCAGACTACGGGCAAGTCCCCGCGCGCCCCGGTGAGCTGTGTTACCTGGCGCTCTCGGTGGACGAGCCAGCAGGCAAACCGATCACGATGTGCCGCAAGCTCGAGGTCCGCCTCGAACTGACGAGCCCAGAGGATCTCGATGTCCTGGCCACCAAGGGGCTTGCCGCGACGCGCCGGCGTCGAGTCTCGCGCCTGGCTCGACAAGCACGGGTACAGGGTGGGCTGCTCACCATCGAGGACCTCAGCTATCTGCTGACGTCGTCGCCGGCGACGATCAAGCGGGACCTCGCGGCCCTTCGAGCTGAAGGCGAGTCGGTGCCAACGCGCGGCCAGGTGCGCGACATCGGCCCATCTCTGTCGCACAAGGCGACGGTCGTTCAGCTTTATCTGTGGGGTCTGCAGTTCACAGAGATCGAGCAACGCACGAATCACTCAGAGGGTTCGATCCGCCGCTACCTGCAGGACTTCCGCCAGATCGCTGCCCTCCACGCCCGCAAGGTGTCGGCCAAGGAGATCCGCGCGGCCACCGGCCGCTCCGCTCGATTGATCGCCGAGTACATCGGCATCTATGAGCGGGCCCGACGCGAGTTCCCCGCGGCACCGCGGCTCTACGAGCTCCTCGATCCCGGCAGGGTGAAAAAGGGGGGCCTACGGTGAAACAACCACGTCGTCCCGTGGTCGACTACCGGCGCCTGGCAAGGAGAAACCTTCCCTCGCTTCTGACCTACAAGTTCTTGAACGAGTACGGCTATGACAAGGGCCCCGTGGTAGTCAAGAGCATCGTCGATGACATCTGCGACACGGTTCGCACCTACTTCAAGCGCAGCACCGACATCGAGCCCGGGGAGCTCATCTACCTCGCCCCGGTTAAGGGCCAAGGCCCGGGGCGGGGCAAGACCATCGCCAAGACCAAGCTGGTGGCGGTGACGCTCACCGTCGTGGCGCCCGAGGACATCGAAGCGATCCGCGACGGGCTGCGCACCGGAGCGCGTCGTGAGATCCGGGTCCGGCGTCTTTGCCACGAGGCCTTCCGGCAAGGAGCTCTGCTGTCGCAGCGCGACATCTCTCTGGTGACCGGATACTCCGATAGCGCGGTCTCCAACACCGCGGTCGAGCTCAGAGAGCGCGGTGAGTTCCTTCCGCTGCGCGGCTACATCGAAGACATGGGTTGCTTCCCGACGCACAAGGCCGCGATCGTCCGTCTCTATGTGCAAGGCATGCTCACGCCCGACATCGCGCGGCGCACTTTCCACTCCAAAGAAGCCGTCGATCGCTACATCCGCGGCTTTGAGCGAGTGCGCTTGCTCGCATCGAAGTTTGCGTTCGAAGAGCTCCCGCTTCTCACGGGGATGCCTGCGTCACTGGTCGAGCAATACCTCAAGCTCGCCGAAGAGCATGATGCTCTCATCAAGGAGGTGGACGCGGATGCGGCCGTGTCCTCGTAGCTGCCATCTCATCGCCTGGGCGACGTGGAGGCAAGCCGGGGCCCCCGTGGAGGGTCGGCATGGTATGGAGGGAACGGGGTGGCTTGCCGGAGCGGCACCCAGGCGATACGCGGTTCGAAGAGGAAGCGGCCGCCGTCAGGCGGTTCATTTGAGCCTATTTTTGTGGCCGCCGTTGTGGAGATTTTCGTGGCCGCCGACATCCCTGCACAGATGTAGGCAGTGCCCTGCCGGGGGCACGTACTGGAGGGGAACGCTTGTCGGTTTTCTCCGGCGGTGGGAGTGCGCCGCGGGCGCGCCGTCTCGCATGTATCTGTTCCGAGTCGGTGGGCGCTACTTCGAGTTGCACCTTGCCCTCGGTCCCGGTGCCGCAGATGAGACCATTCGGCAGGCGGAAGGCCTCATCAAGAGCCTGCAAGGCGGACCTGCTTCCTGATCCGGTTGTCTTCACCACCGGTTTTCTGCCCAGTTGGGGAGGAATCCGTGTCCAAAGATAACTAGCTGTTATCATCGCGGACGGAAATCCGGAGTCTAGGTCAGGAATCGGTAACCAATGACAACAAAGCCGCCCGCAACGGCCCTCCGGGAAGCCCTGCAGCCAGGAGATCCGGTTTCGGTCGAGGAGGCAGCCACACTTCTAGGCACCGACGCGGCTACCGCCTCGGCCTCGCTAACCCATCTCGCCAGTCGGGGGGACGTCACCAAGGTGCGCAAGGCACTTTGGGTGCGGGCCGGCGCGCCCGCGGATCCCTACCGGTTGGGAGCGCGCATCGTCGTCCCGTACGCGTTCTCCTATGGAACCGCGTTGGCCCTCCACGGCGCGGCGATGTCAGAGCGCTCCGAGGTCTTGATCACGAGCCCGCGCCGTTTCGATTCGTTCGAGCACGATGGGGTCAAGTACCGCCGCACCAGACCATGGGCGGAGCAGGGACGGAAGAAGGTTCCCGCGGGACCGGAGTTCGTATGGGTTACGACCCCCGAGCGGACACTGGTTGAGTGCATACGGATCCCATCGAACGCGGGGGGTTTTGTGGACTTGTACAGAGCTGCAACCGCCCTCCCAAGGCTCGATCCCTCCGAACTCCTAAGGTGGGTTGATCATTACGCCGAGGCCAACCTGGCTGCCCGACTCGGTTTCCTCCTGGAGACGACAGAACGACGCGAGGAAGAAGTCGCCATCCTCCCCGAACTTGAGCGACGCATACCAACTACAAGGATCTACCTGGAGCGAGGTCAGCGGGGAGGCCGAATCGTATCGCGCTGGAATCTCATAGTGCCCTCCCACCTACTCTCGGGAGATACGCAGGCGCCGTGATGCGGTATCCGGATCGTCGCTACTACGACCGCCTCGCATCGTCCTCGGGATTTCGCCCCGAGCCGCTGGAGAGACTCTTTCGCCTGGCGATGCTGCTCCAGGCGATCGGAGAGGAACTTGGGGAAGAGCTGTCGCTCCGAGGAGGTACGGCCCTCAACCTATTGCACTTGGATGTCCCAAGACTATCCGTCGACATAGATCTCGACTTCGTCGGAACTGCCGATGCCGACGAGGCAAAGTGCCGTCGACCGGCGTTCTTGGAAACGATAGAGGAACTCGGGCGCGCCTCCGGCTACAAGGTGATCCCTGAGCGGGCGAGCTATGCGATGGCCCATCTCAGGATGCACTACGATGGCATCGGACATCCGACGTTCATCAAGGTGGACGTGAACTTCCTTGACCGTGTTCCGGTCATGCAGCCCGAGCGTCACCTCCTCAATCATCCCTTTCAGGACGACGTCCCGGCCTTTGAGATCCAAACGCTTGCTCTTCCCGAACTCGCGGCCGCAAAGCTCATCGCATTGTGCAGGCGTGCCCTGGCGCGAGATCTGTTCGATGCCTCAGCGTTGAGCGAACTCGACGGGCTGAAGATGGATGTAGTACGCACCATCCTTGTCGTACGCGGCGCCGCCTATCCGCCTCCATCACCTGCAGCATATGAGCCGGAGATCGTTGACCGGATAAAGAAGGTGAGTTGGAACGCCGAGGTAGTTGCCCTTGCCAGACGACCGGCTCCCTTCACGCTGGAGCAGGCGAGAAGTAATGCAGCCGGATTGCTCGCGGAGGTATTGGAACTCGGCGACGGCCATCGGGAATTCTTGAGTCTCTTGGACGCTGGTGAGCTACGGCCTGATGTCTTGCCGCTCAGGGAGCTCCATCCACGCATCTCCGAGAATCCGGGGCTCCTTTGGCGGATAAGAATAGGAGCCGAGACCCTGGAAGAGCGCTGAAGGCCACTACCTTTGTGACGCCCAGTTTCGGAGCTGCCGATGAAAACGTCCTACCTCGGATTCCCACGAGAGCCTCAAAGGGGCGATCGCGAAGATGTTTCCGGAGGCGTCGTGGCAGAGATGCCGCGTGCTTTCATGCGTCCCTGCTGTCGGCGGTGCCGAGGTCGGCTCAGGAGGCGGTCGCCGCCCTCGTGAGGACGATCTTCGCCCGGCCCGATCACCCTCTTGGCTTCTCTAGACAACTGCTGCGCGGATTACGGCAGCGCAAGGCCTCACTGATTGAGCTGCCGCACTAGCTTGCTGAGGATCTGCGGGGTCAGGTTCCGGTCGCTCTGGCCAGCAGGATCCGCCGGCTTCGAGTGCCAGTCTTGGTGAAGATCGACTTCAGGTGATCTTGAACGGTGTGCTCCGAGACGTACATCCGTTGAGCGATCTCTCGGGTCCCGTCGCCGGTTGCTAGATGCCGGAGTAGGTCCGTTTCACGGGCGCTGAGGCCGCAAGCTCGAGCGAATCGGCCAGCTCGTCACCGCGTGCCTTCACCTCCTCGAGAAGGTTGGCGTTCTGGATGGTGACCCCGGCTTGAGCGGCAAGCGTCATCGCGATCCGCTCGTCGTCCTTGGTGAATTCCGGAGCACCTTGCTTCTCGGTCAGATACAGGCGTCCGAAGACGCGGTCGCGCACGATGATCGGGATCCCTAAGAACGAGTGCATCGGCGGATGGTTGGGCGGGAAGCCGTAGGAATCCGGGTGTTCCGATATCTCTCGCATCCTCATCGGACGGCCGTCCTCGAGAAGTACCCCTAGGAGGCCTCGTCCGTGAGGGAGGTCCCCGATCCGGTCCGCGGTCTCCTTATCGATACCTGAATAGACGAAGCGGAGTAGAAGCCCGTCCTCTCCGACCACTCCGACCGCTCCATACCGGGCGCCAACGACCTCGCGTGCGAGGTCGGCGATCCGCTGCAACAGGGCATCGAGATCGAGCTCTGATGCCAACGCCAAGCCGGCCTCGACCAAGCCGGCGGTCTGGCGCTGAGCGTGGCCGTCCATGCTCCAGAATCTAACCGGATGTGAGCTATCCGGCCGCTTCGGCGCGCGGGGCTGCAACCCAAGTTTCACGCCGGATGCAGTTGGCGTTCGTGGGATTGGCCACCGGCTCCACCGACGCATCGTCCCACTCCCAGTCAAGGTGATCGGAAATCTCTAGCACTCCGGGGACCTGAGCGGCGATGCCAATCGCCATCTCCTTCGTCGTCTTGCGGTCGGCGATGCCACGAACCGAGACGATCCCCTTGTGCGCCTCGACCTCCAAGGAAACGAAGTTCTCTTCGCCCGGGGCCCTAATCGCGCGGTTCACGGCTGCGGCAACGTCTTCGTCGCGACGCGCCATGCAGCGAATGAGGTCGGAACGAGCCAACACCCCTATAACGAAGCCGTCAGTGTCCACTACCGGCAACCGGCGTACCCCATGACGGTTCGATCAGCGACGCGGCCTCCCAGACGCTCTCGTCCGGCCCGATCGACACGACGCTCTCAGTCATCACGTCACGCACGGTCATGTTGTGGAGCTCGCGCCAGGGGCCGCCTCTTAGCAAGACGAACATCGTGGGGCGCGGAGCGACGAAAGGAGATCCTCGTCGTGCAGCGGGCGCATCGGCCTTCACGAAGTCGGCTTCGGATGCGACGCCGACCAACTCCCTGCCCTCTACCACCGGCGCGCCGCTGATTCGGTTCGAGAGCAACCGTCTAGCCGCGTAGGGGATCTTGTCTTCGGGGCCGAGGGTGACCACGAGGTTGGTCATCAGGTGCTTGACTCTGAGCTCGTTCATCGTGGTCTCCTTCTTTGTCGTCACTCGTACATGCCCTTGCCCGGATGGAGTCCTGTGCTCCCCGCGCTTGACCTGATCGATATGAGGTGATTCGTTGTGCCGTGGTCGCCCTCACGGTTTTCCCACTCAGTGGGTCGTGTGGAGAAGGTTGCCGCTTTGCGCGGTGGGGGGGTAGGGCCGAACGGCCCCTTGATCTCGGTCCCAACGCCACGGATTGGCACCTAACGCAACCTTCGTCTGCCGAAAATATGAACCGAAAGGACCCATCCCTGCGACAGTAGGAGTGATGGAGCCTGCCGGCGGACACACAGATGAGGATCTCCTGGCCGCGGTCGCCGACGACGATCGCCGTGCGCTTCGAGAGCTGTACGACCGGCACGCGCCGTGGTTGCTCCTGCGACTGCGACATCGGGGTGCCGACGTCGGCCTTGCGGAAGAGGTCGTGCAAGACACTTTCCTCGCCGTATGGCGTAAGCCCCATGCGTACTCCGGCACCGGCTCGGTCGCCGCCTGGATCTGGGGGATCGGGATCCGTAGGTTCATCGACCGCCTGCGACAGAGCCGCGATCTACAACCCTTGCCGCGAGAACGGGGTGACGTCGTTGTGTCCGCCGAGGAGCAGGTCCTGCTCGGGGTGGAGTTCGGTGATCTGGCCGGAGCGCTGTCGCGGCTGTCCCCCGAGCTGCGCGCCGTGGTCCAGGCGACGGTCCTTGATGGCCTCACCACCAAGGAGGCCGCCCGACTCCTCGGGATCCCGTCGGGAACCGTCAAGACACGGATGATGCGCGCCCGCGCTCAACTTAGGGGGGAACTCGCATGAGCTGGCACCTACAGGTCGACATCCTTCGCAGCTACGCAAACGGGGACATCAACCCAGCCCAACAGTTCTCGGTGGAATCGCACCTTCTCTCCTGCGCCACGTGTCGATCCACAGTCGCCGGCTTCACCGACCGGACCGCGCTCGGACGAACGTGGGAGGTCATCGCCGCAGAGATCGCGGCCCCCGAGCCGAGCACGATCGAGCGAGCGCTCCTTCGACTCGGGATCAGCGATCACAGCGCGCGTCTCGTGGCCGCCACGCCTTCGTTGCGTCGCTCCTGGCTACTCGCGGTGAGCACGGTGCTGGCTCTCGCCGTCCTGGTCGCGAACGGCGCCACGAACGGTTACCTCTTCTTCCTTGCCGTCGCTCCGTTACTTCCGCTTGCCGGCATAGCGGCCGCCTATGGCCCCGGGATCGACCCGACCTATGAGATCGGCGTGGCCGCACCCATGCGTAGCTTCCGTCTCCTGTTGATCAGGTCCGTCGCCGTGCTCATCTCCACCATGGGGCTGGGCGGGATCGCGGCTCTGTTACTGCCCGGGTTCGACTGGTCGGTGGCGGCGTGGCTGCTCCCTTCTTTGGCGCTTGTCACCGCAAGTCTCGCCCTATCGACGATCGTGCACCCACTGCGCGCTGCGGCATCGGTCGCGGGCGGATGGGCGGTCGCCGTCGGAGCGGCAACGTGGGCCGTCGCGGGCGATGTTGCGGCGCGGACGGTGTTCGGCTTGGTCATGCAGATGGCGGTGCTGGTCGTAACGCTCGGGGGGGGGCTGATCCTTGCGACTCGGCGCGATGAGTTTGAGAGGGGAGAGCACCGGTGAGCAATGTGAACGTGAACGCGATCATCAAGCGCTTCGGGACGACGAGGGCGCTGGATGGAGTGTCTTTCGAAGCGGGTCCAGGCATAACGGGCCTCTTAGGGCCGAACGGCGCCGGGAAGACGACCCTCCTGCGGGTCCTCGCGACGGTCATGGCCCCGAGCGCGGGTGAGGTGCGGATCTTCGGGAGAAACCCCGCCTCGAGCCGCGATCGTCTCGAGATCAGGCGGCGCCTCGGCTACATGCCGCAGGAACCCGGTTTCCACAAGAATTTCACCGCCTTCGAGTTCATCGACTACATCGCGATCCTCAAGGAGATGACGGATCGCCGTGCGCGCCACACCGAGGTGAGACGGGTCATGCATGCGGTTGGACTCCGCGAGGTCGAGGATAGGAAGATCAAAGCGCTCTCCGGCGGGATGCGCCGCCGCGTCGCGCTCGCGCAGGCCTTGCTTGGGGAACCCGAGCTACTGGTCCTCGACGAACCGACCGCAGGGCTCGACCCCGAGCAGCGCCTTCGCTTCAGAGAGACGATGTCGCATCTCGGGGAAGACCGCTCGATCCTGCTATCGACGCATCAGACCGAGGATGTCGCCGCACTTTGTCCGACGGTCGTGGTCATGAACCACGGGACGACGCTCTTCTCCGGCACGCCACGCGATCTCGCCGATGTCGCCCGCGGTTCCGTGTGGTTGTCGACCGAGCGTGCGCTGGAGGCGCATCTTTCGTACAGGACGGGCGAAGGACGTTACCGGAACATCGGTCCTGCCCCCGAGAACGCGGAGTTGGTCGATCCCACCGTCGAGGATGGCTACCTCATGCTCCTCGGCGAGGAAGCGTTCGTCGAGGCTGCGTGAGCGTCGTCGCGCTGGGACGGGTTGCGATCAACGCGCCCGTGGGACGGGTCGCCTTCCAGCTGGCACGCCGCGAGGGGGTCCGGCTGATCCGCCACCCCATCTTCTTGATCGGCGGACTCCTGAGCCTGGCTCTGTTCGGCCTTCTGACGTGGCAGGCGGCACCCGTTTTACACCGCGACGACACGAATATCACTGGCGCCCTGCTTCCTCTCGCCGCCGCGACAATGATGGTCACGAACCTCGCCGCCTCGCGCGCCGCGCGCAACGGTACCGACGAGCTTTACGACGGGACGGTCACGTCGAGCGCGCTGCGAGCGGCCGGGCACCTCCTATCGCTCACGTTTGCCGTGGTGGCGGCGGCTGGACTCGTCTGCGTGATGTTCGTCCACATGTTGCTGGACGCGCCGGTAGGAACTCCTCGCATCGCAGAGATACTCACAGGTCCGGTCACCGTTACCTTGCTCGGCGCCGTCGGCATCTTCCTGGGTCGATGGAAGCCGCACCCCGCCCTCGGGCCGATCGCGGTCGTGTCCCTGATCGCGCTCGAGGTCCTCTTGATCCAACCCGTCATCGGCTTGGAAGGGACCTCCGGAGGCGAGGCGAGCCGGGTCCCGTGGTTCGCGCCCTGGGTACCGCTGAGCCTGACGAGCGAGGTTCCTCCCGAGCTTGTTATCCGACCGGCTGCGTGGCACCTCCTCTATCTGGTGGGGCTGGGGGTGCTGTTCGCAGTGCTCGCTCTAGCACGGCAGGGTTTTTCCCGCCCGATGATCGCCCTTCTCGTCGCAGGCGCTGCCTGCACGTTGGCCGGCGCGGTCGGTCAGGTCACCCCCCCGCAGGGCGCGCAGCAGGCCGCGCTCGCTGCTCTCGTCGAAGAACCCGAGGAACATCAGGTCTGCGACCTACGCCGCGGGATCACCTACTGCGCCTATCCTGCGTACCTCCCTTGGATCGACCGGTGGGCGAAACCGGTCGAGGGCGCCCTCGACCGGGTCCCGTCGCATGCACGGCCCCAAGGATTGGTGGTGCGCCAGACGTTCGGGACGTACTTCGAGGGCCCTACCGACCTCCCCAGGGCGACGGTGGACAAGATCGAGCGCGCCGGCCGACGCTCTGTGCGCGCTGGGGAATCCGATCAGATCTTCTGGACCGGCACGGATTGGGGTCGAGGCGAAACGGAGGGCCAGTACGAGATCGGTCTCGCCCTCTACATCGCGACGGAAGCCGTCGGACTCCCCGTCACGCGCTCCGAGATGAGACTCAGCCTGGAGGATGTCGACCTGTTGAAGGAGGCGGTGATCCCTCGCCTTCCAAAGAGATTCAGGGCCAAGGCCGCACGACGCTTACAGCCTGGTCGCGGGTGGTCGGGGTGTAACACGGCCGGGCAAGCTCGGGCCGCGATCGCGTGGTGGATCGCAGCCGAGGCGACATCCGCAACCCGCGCCACCGTCACGCGCGTCGCCACGGACAATCCCTACGGCTTATGGATCTACGAGCACGAAGGCCAGCGCATAGCAGCCTACCTGGGTCCTTTCATCCCTCTCTACCCTCTCGCTCCGCCTCCAATGTGGGACCGAGTGAACTTCGCGGACGCGGAGTTCCACTACGCCGCAAAGCTCCTGAAGCAACCCGGGGACGAGATCGGGAACTTCGTGACGGAGCGCTGGGACGACCTGACGGCGCCGACGGCAGCTACCGAGAGCTTCCTTGCGGACATGGGAATCACACGTCACCAGACGATCGAGGAGCAGATCGCAGCGCTACCCAACGACGTCGAGCTCGAGCAAGGCCGACGGATGTGGAACTCCGAGGCCTATCGCTCCGGGACGATCCCGTGCGTCTGACGCGTGCCCGTCAGACCATTCTCCTGCTCCTCCCTACCGCCCGCGCCATCGGTTGGAGCCCGCCGATGTGGGCCGCGATCCTGGCGATCCTCTATGTCTTGAAGGAGGCCCCGAAGGCATTCATCGACTACCGGATCCTCGTGCTGCGCGTGGGCAGCTTGCTCCTCTGCATGGGAGCCGCGTTCGTCCTCGACGACCCCACCGAAGAGACCATCGGACATGTGCCCACACCGCTTCTGCTCCGCCGCTCACTGCGTATCGCATTGCTTCTTCCCCTCATCGCAGGAGTTTGGGGGGTGCTCGTGCGCCTCGCGGGTGAGGTCCCGCGGCGCGCAGGCGGCCCGATGCCGATCGGCGACCTCACTCTCGAGGCGGCGACCCTCCTCCTTATCGCCTTGTCCGCCGCGTGTCTTGGGGCTCATCTCACGTCGGATCGGCTGGGAGGGATCGCGGCGGCCCCCATCGTCCTCGCGTTCGTCGGGGCGGCAATGTTCCTGCCCTATGACTACAAGTTGATCGTCGGCTCCGCTTCTGATCCGCGCTGGGCCGAGGCCCACGACATGTGGCGGTTCGCATTCGGGGGGGCCGCGCTCGCGTTCCTCTACCTGAACAGGTCACCGGGCGGCTACCGTGCGATGTCGCGCCTCCGCGCGCTCAGAACGGCTCCTCGCGCAGTCTGACTCATAAAGCGGGAGGAACAGATAGCGTCACCCAGCGCCGCGACGGCAGCCCCACGTTCGTGTCACGATGGACCCGCTCACCAGACTCCGGAGTGGGTTGCGCTTTCCGACCTTCCCCCCGGCTGTTGACCGAAGGCGGCCTGCCCTCCGCCCTTCCGGTGCTCGCGGAACGAGTTAGGGGGCCCGTGCTGCTCTCGAGACGGGACGCCACATCCGGGGCCCGAACCTCCCCCAACTCTTGCTGAGGACTCCGAGCACGCGGAGTTGGCGTTCTGCATGTCTTGAAGTCGATGTCGTTTCCCCATAAGATTCTCTCTCTAAGTGTACTCATACTTCATTGTTAGTGTATAGTCTGGTGTATGCGCACAAATATCGAGATCGATGACGATGTCCTGCGGGAGGTCCGCAGACTGACTGGAGCCCGGACCAAGCGTGAGGCTGTCGACTTAGCATTGCGTGAGTTGGTGGCCCGTTACCGGAGGCTCGAGATCCTCAAGCTTCGAGGCAAGGTCCGCTGGGAGGGGGACCTGAAGACGAGTCGATTAGGGCGTTCTTGATCGTTGTCGATACGAGTGTCTGGATAGATGTCATCAACGAGGTGGAGACGCCCGAGGCAACACGATGCGTGGAACTGCTCGAGGGTGGGGCCCCGGTGGCTCTTACCGACGTCATTTTCACCGAGATCCTGCAGGGTTTCCGAACGGAGCAGGAGGCGAGCCGGGTCGAGCGGCGCCTGCGGGCCTTCCCGCTCCTCAGACTGGAGACCTTGGACGACTTCGGTCTAGCCGCACGCCTTTACAGGGAGGCGCGACGCGCCGGAGTCACGGTTCGCAAGACTCTCGACTGTCTGATCGCGGCGCCTTGTGTGCGAGAAAGTGTTCCAATACTCCATTCTGATGACGACTTCGATCGGCTCGCCTCGTGCACTCAACTCAAGGTCTTCGAGTAAGCAGCCGTACGACCGATACTTTCTCTCGAGGAGAACGTGCAGGCCCCCAAGCGTTTATCCAGGAGATCGCACGCCTTGTCATTGAACTCCGGGAGGCGTTCGAGGCCCTAGCCTTGGTCGCAGCCCAAGCTGCTATCTGTGCTCGCGATCTGAAGCCCAGCTTGGTCAAGATGTGCTGAACGTGGCTTTCCGCGGTGCGTTGTGAGATGACGAGCTCGGCGGCGATCTCTCGATCGGTCATCCCTTTCGCCACGAGCTCGGCCACCTGAAGCTCTCTCTCCGTCAAGGCTGACCCGATACCTCCAGTGCGACGATTCGCAGCGGCGGATCCCTTCTCGTGCATGGCGAACATGACGGCGGCCGCCGGCTCGAGCCGTCTTCCCTCCTCGGTGAGGACTCCCCAACGACCGCCGGCGATTCCGCTCTGCGTCATCTCCTCGCAGCGAGCGGCGAAGGGCCGAACCGGTTCCGGCCGTTGCCGAGGTATTGATTCCCACGCGGCCAGGGCCGCCCCTTGAAGGCGAGCGCTGCGCTCGAAGTCCGACCGTGAGGCCGACGTCCAGGCCAACGCGTCCTCGCTAGCCGGCCAGAGAGTACCCCACAGTGGGCAGCGATCTGCTAGATCGCAACGTACGTACTCAGCCTACCGGCGCGAAGGAGATCCCCTCGGTGCAGCCCGCGCGGCCCGCACAGTCGGATGGTTCCGAGGCTCGCTGTACGGCGTCTGGGCCGTCTCCCGCGGATGGGTCGCACGCGCACGCAGTCTGCTCGGACAGACTGGCCAAGGCTCGAACGAGCACGCGTTGAGCGGTGGGCTGAAGGGGAAACGGCGACCGTATCTCTAGGTCATCGCCGAAGCGCGCCGGTGTGGCGAGACCATCTGGAATGCGAGGCACTAGCGTCGCTTGGGATCATGCTTGTCTTTTCGGGCGTGGGAGAGAGCATGTCCTATCTCGACGAGGCACGGACGACGGTGTGCGTGGGGATCCTCACGGTCGCCGGCCGTTGGCGCGAGGCCGAAGCCGAGCTGACCGCGCCGGGTTCGGGTCGAAGGCCGGACTGCTCAAGTCGGCGATCGACCTGGCTCTCGCAGGTGGCGACGAGCCGATCGCCGTCGCCGATCGGCCGCTCGCGCATTGGGTGTACGAAGCCGACACAGCCGTCGAACTCCTCAGCCGATACGCAGGGATGATGGGACAGCTGGCAGAGCGTACCGGGCCGATCTACGACGTGCTCGTGAGAGCCGCCGACGTCGAGCCCGAGCTGGCCGAGCTCCTCGCCGACTTCGAAAAGCAGCGACTCAGGGCCTCGACGAAGGTGGCCGAGGGCGTGCGTGACCGTGGTGGCCTCCCGGAGGGTCGATCGCTCGCCGAAGCCCGCGACACCATCTGGGTCTGCAACGCCCCTGAGCTCTATATCTCGCTCACGACCAAGCGACGCTGGCCGACCAAGCGCTACGTGAGCTGGGCCCGGAACACGCTGATCAAACTGGTCACCCAGCCGCCCGCCGCCTGATCGAGCCCGCAAAACGTCGAGCCATACCCCCGGCCCTTGGACAACTTTGGAGCTGGGCCCACATCCAGTGTGTGCAGAGCACCAAAGTTGTCGAGAAGGGTCACTAGTCAGACCTGGACGGAAGCTTGCCCGAGAGCCCTGCGATGGCAGCACACGCACACACGACGATGAGTAGCGCCACCCGCAGTCCGGTCGCTTGCGCCAACAATCCAATGACAGGAGGCCCCAGGAGAAAACCCGTGTAGCCGAAGGTCGAGACGGCCGCGATCGCCGGCCCGGAGGAGTGGTCGCGACTCCCTGCGGCGCGCAGCGTCAGCGGGAAGACCACCGACAGCCCCAAGCCCATAACTGCGAAGCCGGCAATGGCCCAGATCGGGGAAGGGAGTCCGAGGGTGAGGGTGAGCCCCGAGCCCGCAATAATTGCACCCCCGAGAACGGGTGTCTTCGAGCCCAGCCGAGTAGCCACGCCATCACCGAGGAGCCGGCCGACCCCCATCGTCAGCGAGAACGCGGCCAGCCCGAGAGCCGCGACCCCTTCCCTCGCCTCCACCACCCGGGCGAGATAGATGCCGCTCCAGTCGAACACCGCCCCCTCCGACAGCAGCGCACAGAAGGCGACAACGCCAAGCGCAGCTAGAGGCCGGGACGGGCGCACGAATAGTGGAGCGGCGGTGTCGGCTCGAGTTTCGTCGGGAAGGAGCGATCGAGACATTGCCGCAGCACAAGCGGCGCCTGCCACGGCGGCGCAGGCGAGATGAGGGATAGGCGGCACACCGGCTGAAGCAGCGGCTGACGCAAGGGTCGCTCCCGCGAGCGCTCCGAAAGAGAACGCAGCATGCAAGGAGTTGAAGAGTGCTCGCCGGACAGCGTCTTCGACCGCGAGTCCCTGAACGTTTATAGCGACATCGAGCGTTCCGTTGGCGGCGCCGACTACGATCACTGCAAGCAACAGAGTAGGGCCATCGACCGCCAATGCAGGTAACACCACAGCAGACAGATAGAGGGGTGCGGCCGTTACGACAGAGCGCGAGCCGCGCCGGGCAATGACGGCCCCGATCAGCGGCTGGGCTACCAGCAGTCCCAGTGGCGCCCCAAGCAAAGCCAGGCCGATCGCGCCCTCGCTCAGGCCCAGATGTTCCTGGATCGCCGGAAGGCGCGCGTACCAACTGCTGAACACCGCTCCGTTAAGAAAGTAAATCACGGTAACCGCTACGCGCGGGTGTGTCGTTAACATGCCATCCATGATGACCGATATCAGCCTGGCGACGAAGCCGACCGAGCGTGGGAACCCGCCGTCCGGACCCTTCTGAGCGAAGAGGTCTCTGTGAGCTACTTAGGGCTGTACGTGTGGACCACTATGCCCGAGCTGAACGTGGTTGTACCTCTCAGTTTCAGATCGGTCATGTCGAAACCATCGAATAGTCGTTCACCGCTCCCGCCGATCACGGGAAAGATCCAGAAGTGGTACTCGTCGACAAGCTCATGTTGCATCAGCACGCGATCGAGCTGACCTGTGCCGAACTTCAATATGTTCTGGCCGGGCTGTTCTTTCAGTTTGGCGACTTCGCCGGGGATGTCATCTCTTATGAGCGTGGCATTCCATTTGGCCTCCCGTAATGAAGTTGATGCGACATACTTGGGGAGGCCATTGATCCGGTCGGAGTAGTCATCGCCTGTCCGAGACGGCCAAGCGTCCGCGAATCCCTGGTACGTCTCGCGTCCTAGTAAGAGGGCATCCGATGCGAATAGAAGACTACGAGCATACCCGTTGTGCTCGTCATCCCAGTAGCGTGGTCCCCACTTCTCTGGAGATGAGATGACGCCATCCAGCGTCACGAAAGTGGATTCGACCAACCTTCTCATTTTGATGCTCCCCCTTTACAATCGGTTTCTCTGCCCCGATCGACGGCGTTCCAATCAGGGAACGCGACGACGGAATCATGCGGATGGGCTCGCTAAGGGCTTCTCCAAAGCGGGCAGACTAGCTGCCGAGTGAGCGAGGTAGTTTGAGGTCGTTGCTCATCTCGTTGACACTACTTCAGGCGGCGGCCTCCAGAGCGCGGTCGTCCCTGCGGCCCCTGTGGGACCGAGGCCAAACCTCACGACAAACGAGGGGCGGAATGAACACGCCCCTCGTTGTGCCTTGCGCTAGAGGATCTACTTCGTGACTGCTGCGCCTCCGGACATGGAACTTGCTCCCGCGAGGAACGGTTGCGCTGCCGCAAGGACCTCGTCCTTGCTCAGTGGGGTTTCCGTGGCACCCATGTAGACGCCGCCCTCGGGCTCGAGGCCCAAGAGATTGCCGACTACCGCGGCGTGGCGTGCCTCGACCCCGAAGATTCCGGCGGCCGCCTGGAGAATCGCCTTGTCCTTGATGAACCCGGCCGCTCCAAGATAGGCCTGCACGCCCAAGTTCTCGAACGTGTGGCTCGTCTTGAGATAGCTCTCGCGATTCGAGAACGCGTCGGCGAAATCGACGCCCGGGGCCTCGACCGGGGAGCCACCGATCTTGTTTATCGTGTCGGTAATGGCCGCGACGTGGGCATCCTCATCGGCCCCAATTGTCTGGAGGTATCGAGCTTCCTTGCCGCTCAGGAGCCCCGCCTCGTTGCCCTGACGGTAGAACTCCGACTCGAGATACTCGAGCGTGAGCGCGTAATTCAGGACCTCGACATCGTCTGCGAAATCGGCTCCCTGTGCAAAAGCGAACCGCTGGCCCAGCATCTGCAGGCCCACTACCGCGGGGATTGTCGCCGCGGTCCCTCTTATGAAGTCTCTTCTATCCATGTGTGATCAGCCCTTCTAGCTCTGGATGAACGGCATAGCGGCTTTGAGGACCTGCTTCATGGTCTTGCTGTCCTCGACCGGTGCAGGAAACGGGTTTCCGCCGACGAGGTCGGCCAAAATCGCCGCGTGACGGGATTCGATCCCTGCGATCGAAGCGGCCGCTGCAAGCAGGTCGACGTTCTGAATCGCAGTGACCTGGCCGTGGTAGGCGTCAACCCCAAGCTCTTCGAATACCGAGGCGGTTTCGAGGAAGGTAGCTCTGTCCTCGAATGTGGCCTGCGGGTACTTGGTCTTCGGCGCCTTGACGGGATCGCCCCCGAGGTCCGAGATGGTCGATGAGATCGTCGAAACGTGGGCGTCCTCATGGGCCCCGATGGGGGCAATGAGCGCCTCTTCGCGGCCGGAGAGGATTCCTGCATCCAGGCCACGCTTGTAAAAGTCGGCTTCGAGGTACTCAAGCGTCAGTGCATAGTTCAGAATGTCGATGTCACCTCCGCTTTGTCCAGAGGCGAAACGACGCTCGCCAAGTCCCGCAACGGCGAGTGTTGTTCCGACGCCGAAGATAGCGGCGTACTTCAGAAAGTTGCGTCGAGCGTAGGAATCCTCGATGTCCATAACAGCTTGTCCATCAAAGACCTGCTTATCACTCATTGCAACCCTCCTTTCTGTTTGTGGGACACTCTTGCAGCGTCCATTCGCTAGCTGCGTATTCCAATGATTCGTAAGCCGGGTGTTGGCCGGATTGGTACGACTTTGGAGCTATTCTCGAGGAGCTCTTTCCGCCCTTGCCGACACAACGATCCGGTGGGTTCGCTGCCCTTTGGGAGTGCAGGCGAACAGAGTGAGAATCCGGGCGAGTTTCTTTTTCGGTTGCTTGAGCACGAAGTCGACGTATTCCGATTCTGGAACAATCGTCGTCCTGAACACGCGATAGGTATCGGCCGGATTTCGTCCCACCTTGGTCGTGATCTTGTCTCTTGGCCCCAGAAGGTCGAGGTCTGCGAAGGGAGCAGTGAAAGTGGTTCTATGGCCGGCAAACACGGAGTTACCCGCGTTACCAGGAATTGGAGTGCCGGGCCAGTGGCCGGGTCCATTCTCGACGACCGCGTCTATTACTCCGCTGAAAAACTTGGTCTTCAGCTCGATCGCAGGAATCCTCATGACGCCCAGTGCCGAGTAATTCCCGTCGCGCACCGCAAAGGGCTTGTTGAGCTTGACCTTCTTATCGGAAAGTTTGACCGGAGCATCTGACGCCCCTTCCTCCCCCTCTTTCCGGAGGTCGTCAAGAACTCTCAGCACGCGCGGCTGCGGAGTGCCTGCGGAGCCGGGGGTGGCATTATTTCCGCCGGGAGCGGAAGAGGGGCCAAGATAAGCCCAGCCGATCGCAACAAAAGCCAGCACAGAAACGACGCCGGCGATGAGCGTCCATCGGTTCAATGTGGGGCGCGGGAGGGTCATTTCACCGGAGATACGTAAGCCGCCGCCCCCTCGGATGGGTTCACGTCCGGTGACGCGCCTCAGTCGGTGTCAATAGTGGACTGGTTCCTCATCCAAGTCAAAAAGCTCTTAACTCCAATACCAAACACGTCCTGCTCCCGAACTCATCCCGTGAAACGAACTTGGTGTGCACTGGCCGCCCTCGCAGCGGCGACGGTTTTGATAACTACCTCGGCGTGCGCCTCGAACGAGGTCGATTCAGCCGATGGCGCCGCGCCGCGCCCATCCCCTGCGTCACCCACTGCAAGCCCGTCCGAGAGCGAGGACTCCGAGACCAGCGCGTCTAGGAACGTCACCCGTTCAGTCGAACGCGCCAGCATCGTCGATACCGCTTTCCAGCCAGTGGACACAAGAGTAGCTGTGGGCTCGACCGTTGTTTGGAAACAGAGCGGCTTGCAAGCTCACTCCGTAACCGCTGCAGACGAGTCATTCGATTCATCTCCGAGCTGCTCGCCGATCAAGACCGACAAGTGTCTGGAAGAGGGTGACGACTTTCGCGTCGAGTTTACGGAGCCCGGTACCTACGACTACTACTGCAAGGTACATGGTCTTCCCGACGGCACCGGCATGACCGGAACCGTCACCGTCGAGAACTGAATCTCTCTTTTCCACTTCTCAGGAGATTCACCCACGCCAGATGTTGGTGAATCTCACAAAGTACATCGTCTAGAGGGATGAGCTATGCTTCGACGAACGCATACTCGTCGACATCACTCACGGCTCGGTAGCCCACTCTTCCATATATTCGGTTCGAAATCGGGTTCGACAGGTCGGTGAACAGGAAGCAGTAGCTTCTGCCTCCATCCAGCAGCTGCTGGGTAAGCTCCGCCACGAGCGCGCTCGCGTAACCTCGTCGTCTTCGGTGTGGGGGGGTGTAAACGGGAGCTATTCGGATTCCTCTGGGTGTTCTTCCTCCATACCCAGCCATGGACACGACGCTGTCGTCGTCCCAAACACAGAAACCCCCGCTTGGGTCTCGCACTCGATGAGCGACCGCACTCTCAGCCTTGAGCGCATGCTCAGGTTCTTCTCGGAGGGCTTCCGCCTGAAACGCCACCGTCCATTCCACTAGGAGATTACTTTCATCTTCCTGAGCCTCCCGCATACATCCTGGAACTTGAGGAGGCGAGACCACCGAGTCACACTGAAAGATTCGTTCGTGCCTCAGCAAGCGTCCTTTCTGCCCTGAGAGTTTCTCCCAGACTAAAGCGAACCAGGGAACGGCTTCTTTGGGGCCCAGCACCCCCGGCAAACGCCCATAGACGCTCTTCGCGTCGGCGGCGATTAGCTCAAGCGCCGTCGGTTCATCGACCAGGGAAAGAACAAGTCCATGTGGAGGCGTCCGTACGGCGGCGGCCACAATTCGTCCCTTGTCCTCGACATGGACCATATAAGGAGCGCCGTTCTCCAACTCGAGTCCATCGCGGGCGAGGCCGGAGCAGATCCCGAACAGGAGACTGTGCTCGGCCTCTCGTAGAGAGAGGAAGTCACCAACCTCGGACAGGAACCCTTCGACGGAAGGGCTCCGGTGAACTTCCATGGAACAGCTTTCTAACATAGGGAAAGAAATGTGCTCAGTAAGGCTGCTCGGCGGGCTCCCACGGTGGATCGGGCAGCCCTGCGTCGAGAGCCTGCCCCGGCCCGCAGTCCTCGGATCGATACGCCGGGCTCATGTGCGGGTAGATCTCTTGCCAGTACCAGGAGGCCAGATAGCGTGCGTCCGATCGGGCGGCCCCCAGGAGGCGGGCCATCCGAGCATCGCGCTGCATTGCTCTACATTCGCTTTCCGCCTCGCTTCTTACCCCGCTCATGTGCATCGACTCATGAGTCAGCACGTGGACGGCGATCATCTCGTCCCTGCTCGGCCGAATCCCCTCCGAGCGGGCAAAGGAGGCCAGTGCACGGCACTGCTTCCATTTGATGGTCGTCCTTCTCTCCGGCACGCCGTCCGGTCCAAACGCGACATAGCCGAGATCTGCCCCGGCATCGCTGAAGGTCTCGCCCGCGCTTTGGCAATGCACATCTACTGAGGAACCCACGATCGTCGAGGCGGCGGCAGAGAGTTTAGATTCTAAACTTACCCTTAACAGCCATGGAGTCAAGGCCGCGGCCCCCAGCAGTCCGAGAATGGCGACGGAGAACAACGGAAAAGGGAGCGGACGACCCAGAGCGTCGACTCTCCTCCCCCACCAACGCACCGCAATGCCTGCGGCAAGAACACAAAGAGCTCCCGAAACCCACGGCAACTTTGATCACATCCACGCGCCGGAACGGCGACCAAAACCCATGCCCCAACATCGGGAGCAGCGCCGTCACACTTGAGGTTGTTCGGTGGATCGAGGTGGAGCGCAGACGTGTATCTGCATCACCCCCTCCGCTGAGGAAAGTCCGGCGGAGAGGAGGGCGGCTGCGGCTTCGGCCCTACCTCTCCAGAACAATGAAATGACTTCGAGATCACTCGCGAAGGAGGCATGATGTTCCGCCGCCAGGTAAGCTTCCCGGGTGAGCCATTCCAGGGTCGCATCGGCGTCTTGGGCAAAGAAACTCTCGAGGACAAAGCGGCGCTCGCCCACTCGGAGCCCGAGATCGAGATCGTGGGCCGCGCGAGCGAGATCGGCGCGGGTGATGACCATCCCGCTGCGCACCGGGGCCAGCAGGGCCGACAGAAATGAGCTCGGGTTCTCCGAGGGCCGCGGCAATTCCGGCGCTACTCGGAGGTGCAGCGACAGTGTCTCTTGCCCACCGAGGGATCGTGCTTCGTCGATGAGCGCGTCGAAAAGCAGGTACGCCCACCCCGCATAGAAAGGGCTCGTCATCCTGCAAACCTTGTCGGCGAAGACGGGCACCCAGCTCAGAAGGTGCTCCCACAGCAGCGCCTTGCGAGCCTCCCGGCGGAGTGCCCGACGCGCATCGTCTGACTCCTCCAACTCCCACTCGATGAGCTTCGCGTACAATGCCAGTAGCGCCGCCAGATGATCCGGTTCGGCCGGCGGAGTAACTCCCAATGCGCGCCAAAAGCCGGCTACCCGATCGCCCGCTTCGCCCCCCAACATCCCCTCCGCGCCTAGGTAAACCGATGCATAGGGATAGAGCTGAAAGAGGAACACATCGGTGTGCTCCTGATCGGTCGGCGGTCCGGGCAGAGCCAGCGCTGCCTCGAGGCTATGCGCCGCAGGAGTCGGCGGCTCACAGAGAGAGCCGAGCGCTCGGAACAACTCTGCCCGTGTCGTCACGTCTGCACCTTCGGAAGCCTGAAGACTTCCTTGGCGGGCTTGAGCGGGCGCATCAGCCAGTAGGGACGGCGAGTCTCATCCGGTGACACAGCGAGGGCGTTTCTGGTCAGCTCCAGCCACTTTAGATAGACCTCGTGTGACTTGGCCGTGTCCACGAAAATATCCCCGTAGGAGTCGCCGGGCTCGGCTTTAGACACGCGAACAGCCTGATGCCAGCAATGCTGGCCCGAGATGGGGTCGGGATGAACCGAGAAGGTGAGGTTCTGATGCACGCCCACATCGGTCCACCAGATCCGCTTGGTGTCGGGATCATCCGACTCATAGCGCTCGACCCCCTTGCGCCACGACATGCCCCAGCGCCCTTCATCGTTGTCCAGAGCCACCGTCGCCATCATCTGGCGCTGCCCTTGATCGGTGAGCTTCCAGCGACCCATGTGATGGCTGCAGGCGACGACGCCGGGCCGGATTCCCTCGGTGATCCACACCTTGACTACAAAATGGCCGATCTCGGTGCTGACGCGTACCAGGTCGGAAGGGGCGATCTCGAGTCTGGCAGCATCCTGCGGATGAAGCCACAACGGGTTGGTGTGAGCGATCTCGTCGAGCCATTTGGCGTTGGCCGAGCGCGTGTGAATCTGCACAGGCAAGCGAAAAGTCGAGATGAGCGGCATCTGTTCCGAGTCAAGGGCCGCAGGGTGGACGTGGCTGCGAATGTAGCCGGGCAGCGCGTGCTCCCTCCAGCCCCAGCTCGCTAGTGTGGTGGAAAAGAACTCGAGTAGCCCCGAGGGTGTCGGAAAACCCCGCAGAACCTTGCCATCGATGCTGACTCCCACCGGCCGGCGACCAATTGCATCGGGTTCCGGCGTCGCCTGCGGCACAACATTTGGAGAGGAGGGTCGTTCGGAGCGGGCAAACACTCGCCCGAGACGGCTCTCGCCGATTCCCACGAGCTCGCCGGGTGCGATCTCTTGTTCGTGAACGGCCCCTACTTCTCTAGAGATTTCGAAAGCACCGTACCGACGCATGTAGTCGAGGGGGCTGAGTCCCTCGGCGCTCGCCTTCTCGGGCAGTCCCGGCACGGAGTTCTGGAACATCCATTCGTAGTATTCATCCACGCTTAGCTTGGCGCCCGGTTGTCTCTTGGACTCGTAGTATCGGCGGATGCCAAGTTCCCCGTCGGGATCGATACGCCATGACAACTCTATCCAGAACTCGTTTTCCTCCCACACCTCTCCGGGATTCACCTCACGCGTGTCTGCGACGCTCTCACCCAGCCGTTCACGTGCGGCCTTCAGAACAGGTTGGCGGAATCCAACCCACTGACCGTCGTACTGCTCGTAGGAGTGGACGTCGTGGCGCTCGGAAGAGTGTCCCATCGGCAGGATGTAGTCGGCGAAATATGCGGTCTCGTTCCAGGTCGGCGTGAGAGCAACGTGCAGGCCCACCTTGTCCTCATCGGTCAGCGCCTCGATCCAGGAGAACCCGTCTGGGTTGGTCCAAACCGGGTTGTGCACACGAGTGAAGTAGACGTCCAGCCGCCCTCTCTCCTCTTTCAGAAAGTGCGGCAGCAGAAAGCTGAGCTCGTTTAGGGCCAATGGATACTCGAGCGGCCACGTGAGCTCGTTCCAAGTGTGAGGATGCGGGGCAGAATAGATGGGGGCCGGGACGAACTTATGCCACGCATTCGGATAGGTCCCCCCGGGAGTTGCGATCGCGCCCAGCAGGGCATTGAGCAGGAACAGAGTTCGAGACACCTGCCAGCCGCCAAGATTACCCGCCGCAGCCGAGCGCCAGTTGTGTGTCGAGAGACGTGTCCCGGCAGTCGCCACGAGTTCAGCCACTTCCTCGAGATCGTCCGGCGCAATTCCGGATTCGGCCGCAGCGAACTCGAAGGTGAATTCCTGATAGAGCTCCCTGAGTAGGTCTTCGAAGACCTCGAAGGTCTCCTCCATCTCGGGATGTTCCTTGGCGAGATACTCCCTCCAGTTCCACCACCGCCTCACGAACTCGCGGTTGTAGATCCCCTTCTGGATGAGGTGGTTGGCAATCGACAAATTGATGGCCGCCTCGCTGCCGGGATAGGGCGACAACCAATGGTCGGCATGGGTGGCCGTGTTGGACAGGCGCACGTCGAGAACGATCAGCTTGGCGCCGGCCTGCTTGGCCTCCATGACGCGCTGGGCGTGAGGGTTGAAGTAGTGGCCTGCTTCCAGATGTGCGCTTATCAGGTAGATGACTTTGGCGTTCGCATGATCGGGGCTCGGCCTGTCGATACCCGTCCAGAAGTGGTAGCCGGCACGCGCTCCGGACGAGCACACGTTGGTGTGGGAGTTGTGCCCATCCACGCCCCAAGTGGCAAGAACTCGCTCGGTGAAACCATCTTCGCCCGGCCGCCCTACGTGATACATGACCTCGTTGTGGCGATCTTCGGTGATCGCTTTACGGATCCGCGCTGCGAGGTCGTCGAGCGCCTCGTCCCAAGAGACCTTGACCCACTTGCCCTCCCCCCGAGCTCCTGCCCGCTTCAGCGGGTAGAGGATGCGGTCCGGGTCGGTGACCTGGTTGAGCGTCGCAGGCCCCTTGGCACAGTTGCGCCCTCGCGAGCCGGGGTGCTCGGGATTCCCCTCGAACTTGCGAACCTGCAGAGTTTCCTTGTCGACGTAAGCAAGAAGTCCGCAGGCCGACTCACAGTTGAAGCAGGTGGTGGGAACCAGCATGTAGCGCTTCTCGACTCGCTTTGGATATGAGCGGGAGTCCAGCTCCACCCAGTCGTCCCAGCGCTCTCTGGGAGGAAAGGCAGCGAGATTGATGCGACTGGGTCCAGGATAGAAGGTCTCGCCACGCGCTTCTACATCGGCGCGCGCCGCACTGACCCTGCGGGCAAGATCATCAAGACTCCTTTCGTCTGTTCCGGCCTCGCCCCGTTCACGCTTATGCAAGGGACACCGCCTGGGCTGCCTGGACATAGGCGTGCTCGTAAGCCAAGAGTCCGGCGAGCGCGAGCGGCGCGGCATACGGCCCGATCAGGGGAGCTAAGAGCCCGAATGTGACCAGCGCCACTCCGATCCAGAAGAAGCTGCTGAAACGGCCCCTGACCATCTCCCACACGGCGAGGTGGGCGTGGGCAGTCGGATGGGCCAGAGTGACCTCACCCCACACCATCAGGAGGTGGCAGAGGACACAAGCCGCAAGCACGAAGGCGAAGGGAGTCACCACAGCCCCCTCCACCACCGGAGCGAGCATGAGCAGCACTGCAGATCCGGCAAGGTTCATCTGGACGAACATATGAGGCGGCAACAGAGGGCTCTGCCACATGTCCCGCCCCTTGGATTGCGCAAAGAGATAGGCGGTGTAAACGGCAGTCATGATCGACAGAGGAGCACCCGGCGCCGCGAGCACCTTGTGCACGCTACCCAGTTCGAGGAGCGTGGCAAGCAGGTGCAGTGTAAGCACGCCACCGTAGGCTGCAATCAGAAAGCCGCCCTTCACCAGCCAGCTGGCCCACTGCGGGCGCGTGAAGATCATGTAGAACCTCTTGGGGTGACTGAGATCGGCGATCAGAAGCGCCCCGGTGATCGCCAAGAAAAACAAGCCAATGAGCGGCGCCATCAACGTGAAGAAGTCGCTTTCCCACGAGAGCCATCCGGTAAGGATGAGCAGCAACGGCACCAAGTAAGCACCGGCAGCGATAGCCTTGGTCCAAGTATAGAGGCTCACGCGCCAGTCCCATGGCGCTCGGTGAGGGACATCATAGGATAACAATGCGGCCGCGCTCGAATTGTTCCATCCTTCGGGATGACCCGAAACGACGTGGTCCCCACCGGCGGTCTGCTCGCTCCACATGAACGTGTCTCCACCAGGCCGTCGCGCCGCAAGGGGATCCAGCGTCGCCTGATGAGCGCCCTTATAGAAAACTTTCGGCCGCGTCTCCTTCTCAGGACGCCGGACTACGACCGGTTCGCGGTTCACGACCTTCGCCACTCTCGAGGCGGGGTCATTCAGATCACCCACGAATATCGCCTCCACCGGGCAGACCACGACGCAAGCCGGCTCGAGTCCACTGTCGAGCCGGTGCGAGCAGAAGTTGCACTTCTCGGCCGAGTGGTCTTCGGGGTTGATGAAGATCGCATCGTAGGGACACGCTGCGATACAGGCCTTGCAGCCGATACAGATAAACTTGTTGAAATCGACCAAGCCATCCTCTCGCTGATACATGGCAGCTGTCGGGCATGCGGCAACACAGGGCGCGTCTTCACACATGTTGCAGCGCGTGACTTGGAACGAACGCTGAGTCTGGGGAAAGTAGCCGACCTCGACCGACTTCACATAGGTGCGCGTCACACTCAGCGGAACTTCGTTCTCGGCCTTGCAGGCGGTCGTGCAAGCGTGACACCCGATGCAGCGGGTCTGGTCGAGCACCTTTCCCCACTTAGGCCTCTGCCCGGGCGCGTCGGTTAGCTCCACGGAGCCGGTCGCTTCTGTCCGGTTAGCTTGCACTCCACGCTCCCAGGGTGCCGTCAAAGGCTCATGACTTCCGCCGCTCCGGGAACCATAGTGCAGGAAAACCGGTTCCCTGCATGGCGGGGCCGGGGGTTTAGCCCAAAAACGACCCTATAGGACGTTTCTGGGCCAATAGTTGAGGGCGGAGCGGCGGAGAGCGCAGTCAGGGCAGCTCAGACAGGGCGAGAGAACGAGGTAGAGGCCGGGGCGTCGAGGAAGCGGCCGAGGTCGTCGGCGTCCACGGTGATGGCCTTGCGGTCGGCCGCGCGCAGCTTGGCGAAGGGCTTCACCGTGACCTCGAGGCGACGACTCTTGCGCTCATGTGCCCACACTCCGGCAGCGAGGCCATCCACCATCATGACTGGGGAGATCCACCCCGCTTTTCGGAACACCAAGTCCTCGAAACGGGGCTCCACCAGCGAGAGGCGCGGGCGGGTGCCGGCCACATAGACATCGAAAGGGGGGAGGAGGCGGGGCGGAGGGTGACGACCATTTTGCGACAGTGACGGGAGGTCCTCTGTCCACGCCCAGGCGCGGTGGCCCTCGATATCCACCTCGGTCAATTGGTCCTTAGATGCTTTCAGCACCCGCCCCGCCGGGGCCGGCTGCATGCCCCACCAGCGCGCGAACTCCTCGCGACTGGCAGGTCCGTAGACTCGCAGGTAGCGCCGGACAATTTCTCGCCACGCCTCGTCGGAGGCCGGCACTTTCCAGCCCCCGAGCCAGCGGTCGGGCCGCACGAACGTCACGCTCTGACCGCGCGGCGGTCCTGAGCAGAGATAGCCGTGGAAGGCCGCCGGCTTTAGCATCTCCCCCCAGCCCGACAACATCAGATCGCCGCCCCTGGCGCCGGTCTTCTCGGCCACCTTCTCAGCGAGCTCTTCCCGAGTGACGGGGACTTGTCCGAGGGAATCTCTGATCGCTTCGAGAGTTGCCCTCAGCTCCTTCTCCGACATTCCGATCATCCTCAGCCAGGCGCCCTTCCACCACCTGTCGTGCTGCGACAAGGCCGATACATACAGAGGGAGGTCGGCGGCGGTGAGCACATGCAGCGTGCCACGCATCGACCATATTCTGACTAATTCACGAGTCTCCCAGAGAGCCTCAATGATGTCGTCACGGTTGGCGTTGTCGACGCGCGCCCACATCTGCAACTGGACCGAGGACTGCACTTGCGCGTGAAAACCGCACACATCGCGAACCACGTCCATGAGACGGTCTCGGGAGACCCTCTGATCAAGGTGCTGCCGCGCCAGTCGCCAAGCTCTCACCCGATCCCAAGTCAGAACCATCCTTTAGTTATAGAGCATCGGTTCCCGCTAGTTCCCAATTGCTACAGGGTCCGCTGCGCTCTCAGCGCTGCAGGTGATACGGAACGCTCGCGACGACCACCCCTCTCTCGAACAGGAGGTGCCGTTTCACCACGAGCGCCGTCTGTCCGTGGAGAAGCCGATGTCTGGCCTTCTGAACGACAAACTCGGGGAGGACGACCGTCACCACGCGATCTACTCCGTCCGGCCTAAATTGGCGCACATATCGGGTCAGCGACTCTCCAAGATCTCTGAAGGGAGAATCCTCGAGCTCCAACGGCAAGGGGACTCCGGCTTCCAACCACTGGTCTCCGAGCTTCTCGGTGTCACCGGGATCAAGCCCGAAAGACACCGCCCGCAGGTCGATGGGTCGAAGCGTCTCGGCGTACGCGATCGCCTCCAGGGTCGCATTGTGGACACCGGCGACCAGAACGACGGCGTAGTGACGGCGAGGCTCCAGGGCTTGATCTACTTCCGGATCTACCTCCTCGCTCACAATCGGGATGTCCAGAACCTGGACTCCGGGCTCGGCAAGAAGCGAGGCCTTGAGCCTGTAGCTTCGAGGATGCCTCACGATTTCTAGCAGCCCGCGCCGATCAAGAAGTTCCGGAACGACGATAGTTAGGAAATCGTGCTGCGCCAAACCTTGCCGCCTGTCACGCAAGTAACTCTTCACGCTCGACGAGAGCGATCCCCGAACCTCGGCCACCACTAGTGGTATGTCAGGGGCGAATCGCCGCCAGGTTGTGCTGACCCCTTTGTCGAAGGTGAGGGCGGTAACGTCTCCGGGACGAACGGATCTCACATAGCCGACGGCCCTTGCCGTGGCGGGGCTCAGGTTCGTGACGAGGATGACCATGCTGTGATCACCGGCGCGTCTGCGCAACGGAGTGCGGTCGGGATGGGCAAGTTGCTCTGCAACTGCAGAGTAATGCCTGTGTATTGCTCGCATCAACATGATGAGAAGCGGGATGGCAGTGAGAACGACCCACGCCCCATGGACGAACTTGGTGATCGACACGACGAAGAAGGTGACCGCCGTGAACGTTGCCCCATACCCATTGATGAGCACGCGCCGCCGCCACCTCGGCTCTCGCGTCCTCCGCCAATGAACGACCATGCCGGCCTGCGACAGAGTGAAGGAGATGAACACCCCGACCAGGTAGAGCTGGATGAGTTGGGTGAGGTTGGCGTCGAAGATCACGATCAGGATGGATGCAAGAATCGCAAGAATCAGGATGCCATTCGAGAAGACCAGTCGATCCCCCCGGTTGATGAACTGCCGGGGCATGAAACGGTCTTGGGCGAGGATCGATGAGAGCCGAGGAAAGTCTTGGTAGGCCGTATTTGCCGCTAGGATGAGGATCCCTGCGGTCATCATCTGCACAACGTAGAACATGAAGCCACCGCCGAACACCGCGGCGGCTATCTCGGCCACAACGGTGCGTCCCCCCTCTTCGGTCGCTACCACCTGTGTCTGATTGGCAAGCAATGAGATCCCGATGAACATCGAGATCGAAATCACGCCCATCACCCCCAACGTCGTAGCGGCGTTTTTCGACTGCGGGAAGCGAAAAGCAGGAACACCATTGGAGATCGCCTCGACCCCGGTGAGCGCGGTTGTTCCAGCAGCGAAGGCTCTCAGTAACAGGAACAGCGTGAGAGCTTGCTCAGATTCGAGGTGTGTGCCGGCGCTCTCGGCCACCGGGCAGCCTTCTAGGCACTTGATGAACCCTGTTCCGAGCATGACGTAGATGCTCACAACAAACCCATAAGTAGGAATCGCAAACAAAGTGCCCGATTCCTTCGCTCCTCGCAGGTTGACGAGGGTGACAAAGGCAATGAAACCTATCGCGATCGAAATCTTGACGTCCGATAGGCCGGGAGCAAGGGACACGATCGCGTCTACTCCCGCTGTAATCGAGACCGACACGGTCAGGACGTAGTCGATGAGCAACGCTGCCGCGGCGAGAAGGCCCGGATACATGCCCAGGTTCTCATGGGCAACGACGTATGCGCCTCCTCCGCTCGGATACGCGCGTACTGTTTGGCGATAGGAAACGACGACGGTGGCGAGCAAGATCGCTACGAAGAAGGTAAGCGGCACGACAAGGTGGAGGGTGCCGGCACCAGCAATAGCCAGTACGAGCAAGATCTCTTGGGTAGCATACGCGTTGGACGAAAGGGGGTCGGAGGAAAACACAGGTAGCGCCAAGACCTTCGGCAGGAAGGTATGCCGTAGCTCACCGGTCGCCATTGTGCGCCCGAGGAGGGCTCGCTTCACAGTCTGGGCCTTGTTCATCGCGCGCTCACAGACAGTCGTTTCTTTCCTCAGCCCAGAGACTGTGCTTTCTCACCCATCTCCTTCCTTCCTCCTGTCTGATCCGAGCCCATCCATTCGGAGCGGAGAGTGGTCGAACGATGCGGCACTGCTTCCTTTGAGGTCTTCGGTCAGTATCGGGACGAGCGCGTAAGGAAATCGTTAGTAACTGGGCGACTTACATCAGGATTCTGACAATTCCTGAGGTAGGTTCAAGAAATGAAAGCCTCCCAAACGAGGCACAATCAAACAGTGAACAAGATGCGGTCGGTGTGGATCTGGCACCGGCATGGATTGGGGCGGGTCGCGATTGTCGCGATCGGCGGGCCCGGCGTCGTCACCTTGCTGGCACCCCTAGAGCGCCAGGTACCGACCACGAGCGCGGCGATGCTGTATGTGCTGGTGGTTGCTCTGGCCTCTGCGACGGAGGGAGCTGTGGCTGGGATAGCTGCGTCGTTCCTGTCGTTTCTCGCCCTCAACTTCTTCTTCACACCTCCGCTTCACACCCTCGTTGTGGACAAGCCTGAGGATCTCGTCGCGCTAGTGGTGTTTCTGGTCGTATCGGTCGTCACCGGCCTGTTGCTCTCGGCTGTCGTTACTCAGAAGATGAGAGCCGAGAGGCGCGAAGCTCAGAATCGCCTATTGAATCGCTTCACGAGCCGCCTGTTGTCGGGGCAACCACTCACGACGGTCCTGCGCGACCTTGGCGAGGGCCTCGTTGATCTGTTCGGCCTTATCGAATGCGAGATCGCGACGGTGATGACCCACCCCATAAACATCAGTGGAGACAGAGAGGTCCAAACTGGAGAGACTTACGAACTGGGGCTGGCTTCAAAGGTTAGTCCCATCGGGAAGATGAAGCTGACATTCCCACTTTCGGGAGGACCGCTCGATCACGACGAGAAAGCTGTGATGGAGGCCTTCGCCGGCCAGATTGGCCTCGCCCTGGAAAGTGTGCGGCTAAGTGACGAAGTTAAACGCGCCCAACTCGACGCCGAGACGAGTCGTCTGCGGGCCACCTTGTTCTCCGGAGTCACACACGATCTCAAGACCCCCCTATCGGCGATCACGGCGTCCGTTACCAGCTTGCTCGACGGCTCGCGGTTCAGCGACGAGGAACGCTTCGATCATCTGGAAATCATCCGGCAAGAGGCAGAGCACCTTAACAGGGTGCTCAGCAATCTCCTCGACCTGTCACGCCTACGGTCGGGCGCGCTCACGCCGGCCAAGGCTCCGGCGGCAATGGATGAGTTGATCGAGGCCGTGATCGGGAGGCTCCAACCGCTACTTTACGGTCGAGAAGTGCGCCTCAGGCTCAAAAACGACATTCCCGAGGTGTCTATGGATCTCGTTCAGGTGAATCAAGTCCTTACGAACCTGATAGAGAACGCCGTCAAGTTCAGTCCTGCTCACTGCCCGATCGATGTCTCGGTTTTCGGCAGTACAAGGAGCGTACGAGTGGTCGTCGCCGACTACGGGCCGGGAATCGCCAAGGACGAACGCGAGCGCGTGTTCCTCCCATTTGAGAGAGGAAACGATGATGCAGCAGGAACTGGCTTGGGCCTGGCGATTGCCAAGGCTGTGGTCGTGGCGCACGGAGGTCAGATGTGGGCGCAAAGCCGGCCCGGTGGTGGCGCCGCGCTCACATTTGAACTTCCAATCGATGGACCGTGACCTGAGGATGGGAAGAGTGGGCACCCGCGTTCTGGTCGTTGACGACGATCCGCAGATGCTTCGGGCCGTTTCCAATGTGTTGAGGGCACGCGACTACTCCGTGCTGAGGGCCAACGACGGCGAATCTGCACTCGACCTATTAGCCGAGGATGAGGTTGACCTAATCTTGCTCGATCTGGGCCTCCCTGGCCTCGAGGGCCACGACGTCATCGAGCGCCTGCGCAACTGGTCACAGACGCCCGTCATCGTGCTTTCGGTCAGGGAAGCTAATGATGAGAAGGTGGCGGCCCTGGACGCAGGAGCCGATGATTACTTAACCAAGCCCTTCGCCACCAAGGAGCTGCTTGCCCGCATGCGCGCGGTCTTGCGCAGGACAGCCCCCAATCAAACCGAGTTATCGGTTCTGCGATTCAACGGGCTCGAGCTTGATCTCTCCCGACAGCTCGTGATACTCGAAGGCGAACCCATTCACCTGACCCCCACTGAATATCGCCTGCTTGAAGCGATGGCTACGAGCCCCGGGAAGCTCATGACTCACCGCCTCCTCCTCCAAAAGGTATGGGGGCCAGGCTATGGAACCGAGTCGAACTACCTTCGGCTCTACATCCGCCAACTTCGTCAGAAACTCGGCGACGATCCCGCCCGTCCCAAGTGGATCACGACCGAACCGGGGTTGGGCTATAGGTGGCTGAAGGAGCCAACAAGAAGCTAGTTGCGATGAGCTCACCTCACCCTGACCCACGTACCTCTGTACCCCTCCTTGCGTCTTCGTCACCGCTTCATGTGAGTAAAGCACTAAAGTGGTCCTTCCAGCCTTGGGATCGAATCCCGCCGCTTGGCGATGGCCCAAGGTGGGCGGGTCGCCTGGCATCGAGGCTTCCAGACCCGGACTTGTGGGTTTCATGCGTAGGTCATGATTCGGATAGACTTGATTCTTCCCGCAGGGAATCGAGCACCTCCTGAGGCTCGGGGCTCTGGCCGACTAACGTTCTGAAGGAGTCAAGGCGGCGCCAGATTCGGCCAGGGCGACGGGCGAGATGCTGCTTGTGGGCAGCATGCCGTTCGACACCGTGGAAGAGGTCTTCCGGGAGTGTGGCTCGATCTTGGGCGACTCTCTGGCATCCCTCCCGGATGGCGAGGTCGGCGACCGAAGGAATTGGACCGAGTACCTGGCCCTGCGCACGTTCGCCTTGCATGAAGCCCTCGAGGAGGTTCAGAGGCCGAAGGGTGGACGCATACCAGTTTTCCTCGATCGCTCGATTGCCTCTGGCGGCGCGCTGGATCTGGAAGGACTGACCTGGCACTTCCGTCTCAAACCCGGCGTCAGCGAGCTTTCTTTCGACGATCTGCACTACGCCGCCGAGGCGATCGACTCCTACCGGATCTTCCGGCGCCTCCGATCCCATGGGGTCATCCCTGCGCACGTCCGATTTCAGGTCGGCTTTCCCGCATCCAGCAGCGCGATCGAGGAGTACTTCTCCGAGCCCGGCGACTGGACGACGGTCAAGCGAGCCTACGAATCGGCCGTGCGCTGTGAGATCGACCGCTTGCTGGAGGTGATTCCTCCGAATGACCTCGCCATTCAGTACGACTTCTCGAACGAGGTCGTCGACCTGGCGATGGGTGACGTACCGGCGAAGTATTGGCTTCCCCGGCAGAGTTGGGAGGAGAAGTTCACTCGCCACACCGAGTCTCTTGCACAGCTCTGGCGCGGCATCCCCGATGAAACCATGTTGGGGTATCACTGGTGCTATGGGACTTGGGGCGGGTGGCCCAGAATCGCCATGCCTGATCTGGGCCTCTGCGTAGCACTCTCCAATGAAGCCGTCGCCCGCTCCGAGCGCCGCGTCGACTACGTGCACATGCCTGTGATTCGCAGAGCGGGGGCCGAGTTCTTTGCACCTCTGAAGGACCTCGATATAGGCGGCGCGAAAGTGTTTCTCGGGTTGATCCATCACGACGACGAACCCGAGACATTCCGTACTCAGTTAGCTTTCGCCGCCGCCTATCTCGACGACTTCGGCATCGCGGGACCCTGTGGCTACGGACGGGTCCCCTCGGAGGAACTCCCGAAGGTGATGAGCACTCACGCGTACAGCCGTGACGAGCTCAGGCGGTCGCGCGCCGGCAGGGTGTGACCTTTTCAGGTATCGCTGATCTCGCGACGGCGGAAGCAGGACTCGACGTGGTCGTTGACCATGCCCACTGCCTGCATGAACGCGTAACAAATCGTCGGTCCCACGAAGCGGAAGCCGCGCCGCTTGAGCTCTCGGCTCATCGCTCGCGAGGCTTCGGTTTCGGAGGGCACCTCGTCCAGCGATCGAGGAGCCTGATCGACCGCGTCGCCGGACAGACTCGATAAGAAACGGTCCAAGGACCCGAACTCCGCTTGGATCTCGAGGGTGGCTCGGGCGTTGTCTATCGCGGACTCGATCTTGCGCCGGTTGCGGACGATAGTCACATCGCCGAGCAGGCGCTCGATGTCCTCATCGCCGAACGACGCCACCGAGCCGGGATCGAAGCCGCAGAAAGCTCGCCTGTAACCCTCTCTCTTGACAAGGATGGTCGCCCATGAGAGGCCCGCCTGCGCCCCCTCCAGCACCAACATCTCGGACAGGTGCCGGTCGTCGTGTGAGGGCACGCCCCACTCCTCGTCGTGATAAGCGAGATACAGAGAGTCGCCCTCCCGGGCCCACTCGCAGCGTGTCCTCGCCTCTGGACCGCCTGCTTCCATCAGTGGAACGTATCAAAAAGATCTCGGAGTGTGGTGTGCGCCACAGTTCTGAGCTGCTTTCGGCGCTCTGATGGGGAATAAGCCGTCCCCCAGAGAGGAGCCGAAGTGGAGAAGCTCAGCCTCAGGCCCGAAGATGCGATCGACAACCTCGTGAAGATCGTCGGCAGTGTCGACGCTGAGATCGTCTTCGTTACCTGTATCGACGCCAACGGAGATGTAAGTGAGAGCGAGTGTTTCGCATCCAACTCCCAACCCAAGAACGCGATCCCGATCGACCAGCTCTACCACTTGCCCGAGCAGATCGCATCCACCGCCGTCATGATCACGTCCAATTCCAGCGGGCCGCTCAACGAGTTACAAGACTGCGACATCGAGTTCACCCGGCGCGTGATCGAGGCCGGTCGCAAGCGGGGAATCGCAGTCTGGGATCACATACTGGTCGAAGGGGAAAGGTTTCGGGCCATGAGCCGGTGCACCGATCTGTGGAAATGAGACCCACGATTCTTCAGACCTCGAGGCTGAGCCCGAGCCGTGCCGCCAGCCTTCGCAACAGACGCTGCGCTCGGTGACTCTTGGAGTCATCGATCACGTCGGCAAGCTCTCTAAGAGCGGCGATGGCCGAGGGCGTGTCGAGATCGGAGTCCAGGGCGTGATCGAACCGCCGCTGAAGCGGGGCGAGATCCAGATCGTCCGGTGTCGCACGCTGGGCGGTCAGGCGCGCCGCCTTTGACAGCTCTGAGGCGGCGTCGACCCACGACCGCAACTCTTCCTTCTCGAAATCGAAGACCGTTCGGTAGTGAGCCGACAAGAGGTAGAGCCGCAGAGCGTCGGCCGGGTAGTGCCGCAGGAGGTCGCGTACAAAGACCATGTTGCCGTCGGACTTCGACATCTTCTGCCCGCCCAGGTGGACCATTGCGACGTGAACCCAGAAACGCGCGAACGGCCGCAGTCCCGTCACGGCCTCTGATTGTGCGATCTCGGCCTCATGATGGGGAAAGATCAGATCTCCGCCCCCGCCGTGAATGTCGATCTGCCGGCCCAAGTACTTGATGGCAAGAGTCGAACACTCCACGTGCCATCCCGGGCGGCCCGGTCCCCAGGGGCTCTCCCACCGGGGGCCGGGCTCGTCGATGCGCCGCCACAACAGAAGATCGAGCGCGTCTCTCTTTCTGTCATCACCGACGGTGCTCCCGTCCTGCCGGGCCTCGACATCGAGCATCTGGGCGCGGCCAAGCCCGCTTAGTTCCCCGTAAGTGGCCACATCGGCGATGCTCATGAAGACGTCGCCGTCTATCCGATAGGCACGACCGGTCGCCAGCAGCCGGCGAATCAGCTCCTGCATCTCCGGGATCGCCTCCGAGGCCCGTGGATAGTCGCGTGCCGGAATCATTCCGAGTGTCGCCACGTCTTCCATGTAGACCCCCGTGTAACGATCCCCCAGCTCGTCGTAGGGCTCGCCTAGTTGCGCTGCGCGCGCCACAATCGAGTCATCCACATCGGTGAGGTTCTGGATGTAACGGACCTTCAGGCCCTTGTTCATGAGATGGCGGATCAAGACGTCGAATACGAGATAGGTGCGAGCATGACCGGCATGAGTGGTGTCGTAGGGAGTGACTCCACACACGTAAAGGGAGACCTCTTCGGACGATGTGAACTCTTCGAGACGCCCCCCGAGAGTGTTGAACAGACGCATGGCGGGGACTGCCGCGGCCCCCGCCTCTACCACGCCGGAGGATCGCTGGCGGGAAAGGACTCGATCGAGGCCTCGTCGACCATCTCGTCTTGTGTCGGCAAGTCATCGTCTCGCGTCGGCCGCACAGCGCCGCAGGTCGGGCACTCTTCGGTGTCGACGCGCGAGCCTAGAACGCAGAACTCGTTGCCCTCTGGGTCTGCGAGAACCACCCAGGGCACATCCTTCTTCTGGCCGACATCGGCAGGGCTGGCCCCCAGAGAAATGAGCCTGGAGACTTCCGCGTCGCGATCGCGATCGACGGGGTTGACGTCGATGTGCAGGCGGTTCTTGGTTGCCTTCTTCTCGGGCACTGCGGCAAAGACCAGACTCGGCCTGGTCGGTCCGGATATCTCCACCACACCCGCCTCGCGGGCGGTCACGGAGTAGCCGAGAACCTCGGCCCAGAAGCGGGCTACGCGCTCGGCGTCCTCACAATCGATTGTCAGCTCGGTGAACAGGCTTGCCATTAGCGCACCATTGTCTCAGGCCGAGTGGTGGTGAGATGCTCTATATGCTCACCTCACCACCACTCGGCAAGGGATTCCTCAGCGGAGGAACTGAGACTGGGCTCGATCCGCCAGAATCCGGCCCCCCGTTTGACACTGCGGGCAATAGACCATCTCGTAGCTCTCGTAGCTGACCCTAGCGAGCGAGGAGCCGCAGCGGGGGCAGGGTGAGCCGGCGTGGCCGTGGATCTTGAAGCGACCCTGGATCTTGGTGGGAAGACCGCCCTTGCGCTTGCGTTCCCCCTGCAGACCCCTGTTCAGGACGTCCACAGTTGCGTCCTGCAGTGAGCGGCGCTCCTCGGCCGTGAGCTTCGTCAGCGTCGCATAGGGCGACAGGCGGGCAGCGTGAAGGATGTCGTCGGTGTAGCCACGCCCGATCCCGGCAACCGTTCTCTGGTCCCTCAGCAGCGTGTTCAAGCGCCGGCGGTCGGCGCCGGTGGCGACGAAGCGGGCAAAGTCCTCCGATAGTGCCTCGGGGCCGAGCTTGGCCAACGGTCCGTCGTCCCCCTCGGCGAGAATCCACCAGCCCGCCTTGCGGTGGCTGCCGAACTCCTTGATGAGCACGGAGGGCCGCTGCTCGAAGCTGAAGCGGACGACCGCTCCCTTGGGGCGAGTTCTCTTGGGAGGGCTCTCGACGTCCACCCGGCCCCCTTGCGACAGGTGCACCAACAAGCGCACTTCACCGAGATCGAGGACGAGGTACTTGCCCCTGCGAGTCACCGCCCTCACGATCATGCCGGACAGCTCGCTCGGCAGCGGCTGAAAGGTCTTCAGTCCCGAGATAGCCAGGGGGGTCACGCTCTCGAGGGTCGCTCCACCCACCAGCTCCTCGAGCCGCTCGGCGAGGGCCTGCATCTCGGGCATCTCCGGCATGGCCCAAGACTAGAACCATGAGGGGACGGCACTGATGGGATAGTTGCCCCGTGCCCGTATTGGAAGCTCACGGTTTGGTCAAGCGCTACGCGTCGACGGTCGCAGTGGCAGGCGTAAGCCTGGCGGTGAAACCGGCCGAGCGAGTCGCACTGCTCGGCCCCAACGGCGCCGGCAAGACCACGACCCTAATGATGCTGCTCGGCGTGATCACCCCCGACGACGGTTGGGTCGAGGTCTGCGGTCATCGGCTGCCGAACGGACGCTCGCAGGCGCTGGCGCAGGTCGGCTTCTCGGCCGGCTACATGCCTCTCGCCGAACGTCTTAAGGTGCACGAGTTCCTGCGAACCTACGGCGAGCTCTACGGGCTCAAAGAAACCTCTGGGCGCATCAAACAAAACCTAGATCGCTTCAGGATCGGCCACCTCGCAGAGACGATGTGCACCCAGCTCTCATCCGGTCAGCGCACACTGGTAGGGATGGTCAAGGCGACGCTGCACGAGCCCCGGCTGCTCGTGCTCGACGAGCCGACCGCATCGCTCGATCCCGACGTCGCCCAGAGGGTCCGGACGGGGCTCCAGGACCTGTGCCGCGAGGAAGGCACGGCGTTGCTCATCACCAGCCACAACATGGTGGAGATCGAGAGGCTGTGCGAGCGCGTGGTGTTCTTGTCCGCCGGTCGAGTGGTCGCCGACGACGAGCCCGGCGCAATCGCCGCTCGTTACGGCCACCAGGATCTCGAGGAGACCTTCCTGTTTCTTGCTTCGCAGTCGGGGAACGAGCCTGCCCGGCAGGAAACGGACCGGATGCCGTGATCGATTTCCCGGCGCCACAGGGACCATGGCAATGAGCTGGATACGCATACGGGCGGTGGCTCGCCGCCACTTCTACGTCTTGAAACGCAGCCCCCATCGCCTGTTCGACGTCACCGTGTGGCCCTTGGTGGACGTGCTGCTGTTCGGATCGATCGGAGTGTTCGTGTCCGGCGGTAACGGCGGGGGCTCGGCCTTCGCCTACCTGCTCGGCGGCATCATTCTGTGGCACGTCGTCTACCAGTCGCAGATCGCGCTCTCGACCGGCTTTCTGGAAGAGACCTGGTCGAGAAATCTCCTCAACCTGATGGTCTCTCCGCTGACCGAAGCCGAGTACGCCTGCGGTGTGGCGCTCTTCGGGCTGATGAAGCTCTTCATGGGAGTAGGGCTGACGGCCCTGCTCGCGCTGGTCGCCTACGCCTTCAACGTGCTCGAGGTAGGACTTGCCCTGGTCCCGATCGTCGCCATCCTCTTGATCGTCGGCTGGGCGATCGCCCTGTTCGTGATCGGGGTCGTTTTCCGCTTCGGCTCGGGGGCCGAAGCCCTGGCGTGGGGCATCCTCTTCGCCGTCATGCCGCTGTCGGGAGTCTTCTATCCGATCGATGCCCTTCCGGAGGTGCTGCGTCCCGTGGCGGTGGCTCTGCCCACCACCCACGCGTTCTCGGCGATGCGGGAGGTGCTCGACGGAAACGCCCTGCCGTGGTCAGAGATCGGGATCGCGACGTTGAGCGCGGCGGTATTGAGTGCGGGCGCGCTCATGTTCGTGGCGAGAATGATGGCTCTCTTCCGCCGCCGAGGCTACATCTCCCGCTATTCCTGAGCCCGGACGAGCTCCCATTTTCCTCAAACACTCCCCAGCTCAGAGTCTCTTCGGTGGCTCACGTGCTCATCGGTGCCGACTCTGAACGCGGCAGGCGCGCACGTACTACTCTTGTAGTAATGGGGTCACCCCGCAGGTCGCCGAGGCTCTCCCCGATCGCCGCGGTGGCGGCGGCCGTCGGGCTGCTCGTCGTTGCCGCCACGGCTGCTCCCGAAGGACTCGGCTGGCTCCGAGGCTCCGATTCCGAGGCGGTGATCGTCGTGCCCGACGTGCCCGACGCATTCGCCTACCTGATCATTGGCTTCATGCTGGCGGTCGCCGGTCTCTACTGCTACCTGCTCCTTAGCAGTGCACGCAAGCGGCCGGTGCGGCAGATAGCACCGATGGGGCCGCGCCTCGCCCTGCTGATCGTGTTGCTGGGACTGTGGGCTCTGCTCCCCCCGGTACAGAGCGCCGTCCGCGACACCCTGGAGGCGCTGCGCCGCGATCCGGTCAACGAGCAGAGCAGATCGGACGCCGACCCCGATCCCCTGCGCCGGGAGTCCTCCCAAGCGCTCGGTTACGCCCTCACGGGCTTGCTTGCGCTCGTGATCGCCGGAGTGGGGGCCGGAGTGCTCTGGGTGATGCGAGAGGATCCCGAAGCGGAAGAGAAGGGGCCGCAGATGACTCCCGAGCTGGCCGCAGAGGTCGAGCTCTCGATTGCCGACCTCGAGCACATCGCCGAGCCCCGCGCGGCGATCCTCGCCTGTTATGAGCACCTGCAGTCTGCTGCAGACAAAGCCGGAGTAGGTAGGCGGCCTTCCGACGCTCCCTTCGAGCTGCTGGCGAGGCTGCTCCACGTGCTGGGCGCCTCGGGAGCAGCTGCGCGCAGCCTGACCGAGCTCTTCGAAAAGGCTCGCTTCTCGCACCACGAGATAGACGAGGCTATGCGCACGCAGGCGCTGCGAGCGCTGGTGGAGGTCCGGGCGGCGTTGGCGGCGAAGGCGTGAAGGTTCGTGTGATCCTGGGGGCCGCGCTCAGCGTCGTGGCCGTCGTCGCGGGCGTGATCGTCTTTCCCACCCGCGTGGAGACGGTGGTGGTGGGCTGGGCCTCGACGGTGCTCGTGTGGGCGGCGATCGAATGCTCGGGGGCGATGCGCAGGATGGTGCCGGGTGCCGGCTCATCGTTCGAGTCCCTGCTCAAACGACCGGGCCGCACCCGCCCGCGACCCGCAGACCTCGAACGCTGCGAGCGCCTGCTGGCATGGGGTCGCTACTCGCCGCGCGATTTCGACCATCACGTGCGCCCCGTGCTCGTCGAGCTCTTGAGGCGCCGGCTCGAGACCTCCTCTGCCCCCCTGGATCCAGAGCTAACCGCTCTGCTCGCCGGAAACCCCGCCGAGGACACCTACGGAAGAGGTCTTTCCACCCGCGACCTCGAGCGCATAGTGCTGAGCATCGAGTCGCTGTGAGCGCCTCACTGGGCCAGACACGGTCGTCGGGCAAGGCAATACTGGACGAGCTCGAGCGGGTCGTAGTCGGAAAGAGGGCGGTGCTGGAGCTGGTCCTCATCGGAATGCTCGCGCGTGGCCATATCCTCTTGGAGGACTTCCCCGGACTGGCCAAAACGCTCATCGCCCGCTCCTTCGCACAGGTCCTCGGAATGAGCTTCAACCGCATCCAGTTCACGCCGGACCTCCTGCCCTCCGACATCACCGGCTCTTCTCTGTACGACCAGCGCGAGGCCGCCTTCCGCTTCCGCAAGGGCCCGGTGTTCACGAATCTGCTTCTCGGAGACGAGATCAACCGAGCGCCTCCCAAGACTCAGGCCGCACTGCTGGAAGCGATGCAGGAGGGACAGGTCTCCGTGGACGAACAGACCTACGTGCTCGACCAGCCCTTCGTGGTGATCGCTACCGAAAACCCCATCGAATATGAGGGCACCTATCCGCTGCCGGAGGCGCAGCTCGACCGCTTCATGCTGCGAGCCGGCGTCGGTTATCCGCAGAGAGACGAGGAGTGGGAGATCCTTCGCCGCCGGGCGGAACGCGGCACCGACGAGGTGGCCCTCGAAGTCGTGGTTGATGCCTCGGAGCTCATCGCCATGCAGGATTCGCTCGAGCTTGTGCATGTGAGCCGGCCGGTCGGCCTCTACGTCGTCGACCTGGTGGCGGAGACTCGTTCCCACTCCGACGTCGAGGTCGGAGCAAGCCCGCGCGGCGCGCTGGCACTGCTCAAGGCCGCACGCGGACATGCCCTGATGTCGGACCGGGACTTCATAACGCCCGAGGACGTCAAGGCGATGGCCGAGCCCGTGCTTGCCCACCGGCTGACACTGCGGCCCGAGATGTGGGTCCGCCGAGTTTCGGGCTCTGATGTAGTGCGATCCGTGCTCGATCGGGTTCCCGCGCCCCCTCCGTCGTGAGGCCTCGGGTCACCGCTAAGCTGCGGGCCTACCTCACGATATCCGGCCTGGCCCTCGCCCTCGGGGTCGTGATGGGCCGGCCCGAACTCATAGCAGTGAGCGCACCGTTGCTCGTGACCACGGTCTGGGGACTGGCGGCGACCCGCCGCCCGCACATCACGGCCCGCCTGCTGCCGGCGCAGGATTCCATTGTGGAGGGGGACGAGCTAGGTGTGAGTGTTTCGCTGGAGGGGCCGCTCGCGAGGGGTGCGATGGTTGAGGTCGCGCTCGGACTGCCGCTGGACCTGGAGCACTCGGGCGGCGGGCGCGCCGTGCTCGATCTCGGGAACGATCCCGGTGAGGCCCCAGAGGTTCAATTCGTTCTGCGGGCGCGGCGCTGGGGACGCCACCGGATTGGGCCCGTGGCCGTGAGAACGTGGGGGCCGGGGAGGTTTGTTTCATTCGAGGAGTTGTACGACGAGCGCGCCTTCGTCAGGGTGCTGCCCCTGACCGAGCCGATTCGCACGGGCGTGGCAGCCGGGCAGGCGAAGATCTTCAGCGGCGACTACGTGGCGCGCGCCGCAGGCGAAGGGATCGAGTTCGCCGGAGTGCGCGCCTTCGGTCCGGGCGACAGCGTGCGGCGGATCAACTGGCGAGTGACCTCGCGGCGCGGTGATCTCCACGTAAATCTCGGCCACCCGGAAAGAGACACCGACCTCGTGTTGTTCCTGGACACCTTCGCCGACATCGAACTTCGATCTCAGCGGCTGCTCGATCTCACCGTAAGGGGGGCGGCGGCCCTAGCGCAGCATCATCTCCGTCACAACGACCGGGTGGGCCTGGTGAGCTTCGGAGGGACCATGCGCTGGCTCAACGCCTCGATGGGAAGAACGCAGAGCTACCGAATCGCCGACTTCCTGCTCGGCACCAATGCCACGTTCTCTTATGCGTGGAAGGACATCGATCGACTCCCTGCCGGGACTCTTCCGCCGGGTGCCTCGGTGGTTGCGTTTTCGCCGCTGATCGATGAGCGGGCTCTGCGGGCATTGACCGACCTCGCCGGGCGCGGCTTTCAGGTGGTGGTGGTCAACACCCTCGCCGAGGACCAGGTGGATCCTCGGCCCACGCCCGAGGGCAGGCTCGCCCATCGTGTGTGGAAGCTCGAGCGGGACGCTCGGCGAGCGCTTCTCGGCGACGCCGGCATCCCCAGCGTGACCTGGAAGGGGGAGGCGGGGCTCGACGCGACTCTGCGGACGATGCCCCGGCGGCGAAGCGGGGTGCGGACCCGGTGAAGGAGCGGTTGTCGGCCAACATCGGAAGTTTTGAGCGTCCTAGCGTTAAGAAAACTGCGCGCTGGGACGCTCAAAACCGAAATGGGGGCCGCGGCGGGAGGTGGTGGATTGTCGCCATCGCCGGCTCGCTATGGGTCGCGCTGGTGGTCTATCCCCTCTCGCTCACCGAGTTGCGCGAGCCGTTGATCCTGCTCGCGGTTGGCTCCTGGCTGTGCCTGGGCGCCGTGCTGGTCACCGGCAGGTGGCCCTTCGCAGTCGCGGCCGCGTCGCTGTGGATCGTCGAGTACGCGGCCGCTCTGGGCCTGTCCGGACGGACCGACTCGGCGGCCCCGCTGCTTGGAGTCGTGTGCTGGCTGACGCTCGAGATCGTCGATTGGCAACGCCTGAGCGCCCACGAGGTGCGCCTCTCGGTGGGGCATGCCGCCGTCGCGGGAGTCTTGGGCGGAGCTGCCGCCGTCGCCTGCCTGGGGGCGGGCCTCGTGGTGGCCGGCACAGTCCCGGTCTTGGTAGCGGTGGGAGCGGGGGCCGGCATCGGGGTCCTCGGACTGGCGGTGGTATTGGCCCGGCGGGCCCTGGGGGCGGATCTTTACGCCAGAACCCGTGCTCAGCGCGGGTTGCAGTGAAAAGTCGCTGAGAATGCCGAGTGGTGGATAGTGGTCACACAGTAGCCATTTACCACCACTCGGCGGGCGTTCTCTGCAGCGCGGCCCTCTCCTGTGCGGTCAGGGGCCGGGGCCTCTTGGCGACCCGGTCCAGCGCCACCAGCACCGCCCCGGCCTCGGCCGAGACGCTGCCGTCGAGCTTCAAGATCTGCTCTGTGGTTCTCACGCTCGAGTTCCCCACCGAGGCCAGGGTGCAGCGCACGATCACGGCGTCGTCCTCGTGGGTCAGCTCCTGCCGGTAGTCGATCTCGACTCGGCCCAGCACGAAGTCCCAGAGCTCGTCCGAACGGCCCAGGAGCCGCTCGAGCCATTCGTCTCGGCACTCCTCGAGGTAGGTGAGGAAGACCGCGTTGTTGACGTGACGATAGGCGTCGACATCGTGCCAGCGAATCTCCACACGCTTCTCGTGGCTCATGCCTGCCCCTGGGTCTCTCACGAGTGCGGCCCCCGGGGTTCCGGGGGCCGCGAGCTCAGCGCTTCTGGATTACTGGTCTAGACGGGTCGAACGTTGGCGGCCTGCTTGCCCTTGGGGCCCTGAGTCACCTCGAACTCGACCGACTGGCCTTCCTCCAACGACTTGTAGCCATCTGTCTGGATGGCGGAGAAATGAACGAACACGTCCTCGCCATCAGGCTGGGAGATAAACCCATACCCCTTGTCGTTGTTGAACCACTTCACCGTACCTTGAGCCACTACACCAACTTCCTTTCCGACGGGGGCAGGCCAGTCTTTTCCGCCAAAGTTTTCCCCGGTCACCTAACCGGACGAAGGGTAGCATCCCGCCGCACAGCTGGCTACCCCCTAGCTCGAACTGGGCTCAATCGGTGGGGCTCCCTGCTCCGATTTTTCGCCGGTACTCGGAGAACACCGGGGGGCCTGGAGGCAGGGCCCCTCACGGCGTGACCTTCTGCATCCCCCTGACCGCGAAGGTGCCCAGGACCCCCACAAGCCCCGTCAAGGCGAGCAGGCCGGGCCAGGTAGTCGACCACGCGACCTGGCCCAGAAACCCCTGCCGGGCCAGCTCGAGGATGTAGGTCATGGGATTCACACGAGCCACCCCATACAACCAGCCCCCCAGCAGCTCGAGGGGCATCTGGGCCGTGGAGAGAAACACGATCAAAAAGGTGCCGCTCTGCATGAGGGGGACGATCTGCTGGGTCCGAAAACGCAGCGCCAAGCCCACCGCCCACGCCCCCGCCGCGAGCGCGAAACCGAGTCCCGCAATCACCAACGTCCCCACTCCCAGCCACCCGTCACGAAAGTTCGCCCCGCCCACGAAGGCAAGCAACAGCAAGATGATCAAGGGAATGAAGGCTCGCAGCACGGCAGCGATGAGGGGGCCGAGCAAGAGCGCCATGCGAGGGGCGGGACTCAGCAGGAAACGGTCGTAGAAACCGTTCTCCATGTCACGAGCGGTTCCCATTCCCGTCGTGATCCCGGCGAAGGCAGCGCCCTGAAGCGCGGTCATCGGCACGAACCAGTCGATGGCCTTGGCTGCCGGAAAGCCTCTCAGCAGAACAATCCCAGAGAAGGCCCCGGCAAAAGAGATAGTCAGGAACACCGGCATCATCAGCGATGGGAAGAAGGTCGAGGGTTGGCGCGGAATCAGCATCAAGCTGCGCCGGGCGATGCCCCAGGAGATATGGAAGTTCACAGGTGCTGGGCGGCCAGACGGCCCCTCAGAGCGAGTCCCGCGAAGGACGTGCCCACCAACAGGATGCCGGCGGCGATCGCCAACGCCACCCCAAAAGAGGCCAGATCGAGGCCGGCGATGACCTGCGTCCTCAGCCCCTCGATCATGTGGGAAAGAGGGTTGAGGTCGGCCGCGGTCCGAAACCAGCCGTTCATGAGATTGCGGGGAAAGAAGGCACTCGACAAGAACAGAAGCGAGAACAACAAGGGGAAGCTCCCCCGCACCGCCTCGGACGAGCCTGTGCGCAGCGCAAAGGCGACCGAGATCGAGCCGATGCCGCCGGCAAGGACTCCCGCAACGAGTGTGATCAGCACCATTGCTATGAAACCGCCCTCGACCTCGAGGCCGAAGATGCTGGCGAGTGCGAAGAACACCCACGCCTGGGCGAAGCCGAAGGCGACCGACCCCATGAGGCGGCCGACCAGGATCGAGGTGCGAGCCACAGGGGACGCCACGAGGCGGTCGAAGAAGCCTCCTTCGATGTCGCTCGCCATGTCGGAGCCGGCCGCGATCGAGCCGAACAGGGCTCCCTGCACAATGGTGGTGGAGACGACGAACTGGAGGAACGAGTCCACCGGGGGAAAGCCCGGCAGCGCCGTCGAGCGGTCGAAGGCAGCCGAGGTCAGCGCCAGGAACATGAGCGGGAAGGTAAGCGAGGGCACCACCGAGGTCGGCTGGCGCAACGTGTTGAGCATGGCCCGGCGGCTGAGAGCAAGGTACTGAGCCAGAGCCGTCACCGAGTGACCTTCTCCTGGTCGGGGGCTCCCTGAGCGCCCTCCAAGCGGCGGCCGGTGGCCCTCTGGAAGACGTCGTCGAGCGTCGGCGAATGGAGTTCGAGCCCTTCGATCTCGATCTCCGCGTCGTCCAGAGCGCGGGACACGGCCCCCACGCGACGAGCACCCCCAACCAGGCGGATGCTTAGGTAGTCGGGTGCATCGGAGATGGGTTCACCAAATTCCAGCAGCGCGGCCTCGGCCGACACCGGGTCCTGTCCAGGGGCGAGCCCGACCCTGAGCGTGGGCTCACCGACTTGCGCTTTCAACTGACCCGGCGTTCCCTCCGCCACGATCCGGCCTTCGTCGATGATCGCTACTCGGGCGGCGAGCTGGTCCGCCTCCTCCATGTACTGGGTGGTGAGAAACACGGTGGTGCCGGAGCGCCGGTTGAGATCGCGCACCTCGTCCCAGAGGGCGAGTCGGGAGTTGGGATCGAGGCCGGTGGTCGGCTCGTCGAGGAAGAGGACCTGCGGCTTATGGACAAGGGCAAGGGCGAGGTCGAGCCGGCGTTTCATTCCTCCGGAGTAGGTTCCAACACGCCGGTCGGCCGCGCCAACCAAGCCGACGGTCGCCAGCAGCTCGTCGCGCCTCTGTTGGGCCTCACGCTTGTCGAGCCCGTGCAACACGGCCTGGAGCTTGAGCAGCTCTCTGCCCGTCATCAGAGGGTCGATGGCGGCGTCCTGGAGCGCGACGCCGATGGCCCGTCGCACGGCGTCTGCCTCCGCCACAACATCTCGCCCCGCCACGAGGGCCCGGCCCTCGCTCGGTTTGAGAAGCGTCGTCAACATCCTGACCATGGTCGATTTGCCGGCACCGTTGGGTCCGAGAAATCCGAAGATCTCCCCCGCACCGATGCTGAGATCAACCCCGGCAACGGCCACGATCGAACCGAAGCGACGCACGAGACCCTCGGCGACGACGTGCTGGGTGAGTCCTGAACTGGTCATACCAGCGGCAACATGAGCTTCGGCGGGGGTATTCCTCAAGTCGCGACGAGGGGCGGCACGCAAGTCCGGCCTTGGTTCTGCGCCACTTCTCGAAGCTAGATCCTCGCCACGCCTCGACAGAACTCCCCGGTCCTGAGATTCCTCGCCTTCGCCACGACCCGCTCCCGACCCTTCTTGTTGTTGATCACCCTGCGGACCTCGAACGAACCGCTGGGAGCTTTGGTAGTCCGACGATCTTTGAAGAAGCGATAGCCATCGTGCTTCATGACCACCTTCCACTTAGCGCCCACGACGTTCTGGTCGACCTCGAACTCGACTTCCAGGCGGCCGTCCTCGGGGCTGAGCTTCAGTTTCCAATCGCTGCGCCGGCTGCAACTGCCCTCGCGCACGACATCTCCGTCGCCGGCGATCGCCGGCAGTGCAGAGAAAGGAACCGCCAGAATCGTTGCCAGCAAAACTGAAACCATCAAACTACGACTCTCACCTTCTTGGTGCCCCCCTCGTGGTCATCATCCGAGTCTTTTAAGTCACCATTATCTTCGCTATCCGAATTTTCGCGATTGGCGGGGCGGTGGCGTGACGCCGGGACGGAAGGCATAGAATCCCGCGCATGCTCCTTGACGGAAAGAAGCTGCTGATCACCGGTGTGCTGACCCCGCAGAGCATCGCCTTCGAGGTCGCCCGCATCGCGCAGGAGGAGGGGGCCGAGATCGCGCTGACGAACTTCGGCAAGGCCCGAGCCCTCGCCCAGCGGACCGCCCGCCGCCTTCCTCAGCCGGTTGATGTCCTGGAAATGAACGCCAACGATCCCTCGCAGATCAAGGCGGTGGCACACGAGCTCGAGGGCCGTTGGGGGCATCTGGACGGGTTCCTTCACGCCATCGCCTACGCACCCCCCGATTCCCTGGGCGGAGCGTTCATGGAAACCCCCTGGGACAGCGTGGCGGTGGCGCTCCAGACCAGCGCCTACTCGCTCAAGGGCCTGGCTGAGGGGATGTTGCCGCTCATGAAGGGGGAAGCGGGAGGGTCGATCGTGAGCCTCGACTTCGACGCCTCGGTGGCATGGCCGATCTACGACTGGATGGGCGTCAGCAAAGCGGGGCTCGAGGCCGTGAGCCGCTACCTCGCCCGCTACCTGGGCGAGCACGACATCCGCGTCAACTGTGTGGCGGCCGGGCCGATCCGCACGATGGCGGGCAAGAGCATCCCCGGCTTCAACGACCTGGCACAGGCGTGGGCCAAGCGAGCACCCCTGGGGTGGGACACGGGCAATGCGGAGCCCGTCGGCCGGGCCGCCTGCTATTTACTGTCCGACTGGTCGCGCGGAGTGACAGGCGAGATCCTCCACGTGGACGGCGGCTACCACGCAATGGGTGCCAACCTCCACAGCTGAGCGCAACACCTCATACCTCCATACTGAACACTCTTTGACAACGAACCTCTCAAGCAACAGTGTTCTTGAAACGTTGGATGAAACTGGGTGACTTAGCGACTACCCGCTGATACACTGCGGGCCCAGCGGACCTGGTGGGAGGCAACGTTGATAGAGACCTTCGGGCCGGCAACATCTCAGGTGAAATGGTCTAACTCGATTGCTCTATCTAAAGCGCAATCGTCACTTGCAATTGATTGGGGTTTGGTAAGCGAGGGCGGGGGGGAACCTGCATGAGCACGATATCCATCACCGTGGTGGGCCCGGAGGACTCGAGGTCGATCGATCTGCCTTCGGATGCGCCTCTGACCAAGCTCCTTCCGGATCTGGTCGAGCTCGTAGCGGCGGACAACGTGGAACCGAGTGACGAGGCAACGATGTGGTCGCTGGCCCCCGCCTCGGGCCGGCCTCTCCCCCCCGCCTCCTCGCTGCGCTCGAGCGGAATCTTGGAGGGCGCCACTCTCTATCTGTCGCCGTTCAGACAGAAAGACCCGAAGCCTTCGCCCGTGCGCAACGGCGACAAGATGAGCCCGCCGCAGCGAACTCAGGCCGCACTGCCGCAGAGGATGAGCTTCGGTCGAAGGGTCACGGCCACCGTGAAGGCTCTGGTGAAGACACCGCCCGCAGAGGAGCAGCTCCCTCCGGCCTACGACTTCCGCAACCCGTCCGAACCCAAGGGGGCCGAGGCGAAGGAGCCGCCGCTGCCGGTCGCGGGCCCCACGCCCGCCGCGCTCACCAAGCTCCGCACACCGCCTCCATCGCAGCGAGCCCGGCGCAAGTGGCGCTCGACGAACTACCTGGAACAGCTCGAAGAGGCCATCGTGTCGCCGAGGCTCAGCCGCTGCGCCACCATCGCCGTTGTCTCTCCCAAGGGGGGCGTGGGAAAGACCACGACCACCGCTCTCTTGGGCACGCTCCTGGCGCTGTTGCGCAGGGATCGCGTCGTGGCCATCGACACGAACCCCGACTACGGCTCGCTGGGCCGGGTGCTGGCGCCCGGGCAGACGATCTTCGTCGACGACGTGCTCGAACAGCTGGGGGACTCGCGGCTTTCGCTCACCGCTCTCGATGCACAGCTGGGGCGCGCTCCTCACGGGTTGATGGTGCTGCCCGCGCCGACCGATCCCTCGCGCATGCAGAAGCTCGATTACCACTCTTATGTGGAGGTCATCGAGCGGCTCAAGGATTTCGTCGGGATCGTGGTGCTCGACTGCGGGACCGGACTGCAGGACGCCGCCGCGCGCGCCGCCATGGCGACCTGCGATCAGCTGGTGTTGGTCACCGATTCAGAGCCCGCTGCTGCCAGCCTTGTCGCCGAGGCCGCAGTCCTGCTGGGCAAGGCCCGCAAGCCGATCACGTTGGTGGTCAACAAGATGCCGCACTCGGGCTCGAGCCTTGACCTCGAGCGCTTCTGTCGCTTCGTGCCCCATGCTCAGGGCATGTGCGTGCTCCCCAGCGAGCCGCTGGCTGCCGCCAGGCTCGCCACGGCCGAGTTCTCGTGGCGGGACGCGCCCGAGTCGCTGCAGAGGTCGTGCCGGGAGCTGGCGGTATCGCTAATATCAGACTGGCCGCGGCTGGGGCTGACGCTGTAGGGGCTCAGTGGGCCGACGCCGACTTGCGAACTTTGGTGCTGTGCCCACATCTCATGTTGGTAGAGAAGCAAAGTCACTCCAAAGAGGGATTCCGGAGCGCGCCGAAGTAGACGCCGAGCAACACCAGGATCGAGCCGACTGCGAATATCCAGGTGATCTGCTCGTGCTGCAGCCACGCGGATAGCACAACCGTCACGAGCGGGATAAGCACCAACTGGTACGAGGCTGCGCTAGCCGTCCAGCCGCGAAGGACCATGACGTAGAGCCAGAACACTCCTATCGACCCGCCGATCACGAGATACGCCTGCGCCGCCCACGTCGACCCGGCTTCAGGAATGACGTAGGCCTCATCGAAGATCGCGGTTAGCGCGAGCAAAATGGCGGTCCCGATTCCCATTCCGATCGCGTTCATCGCCGCGGGATGGACGGGAGGGAAACCCTTCACCACGATTAGCGCCTCCGCCCAGAAGAAGGCCCCCGCTACGATCGCCAACATCGACGTCAGCGGCACGCCCGCATTTACCCCGCTGCTGAAGACCAGGGCGATCCCGCCGATGGCCAGCGTCGCGCCCATCAGCGCCTCCCACCTGAACCGTTCTTGGCGCTGCGCGAGCGCGAGTGCGAAGGTGAGCAGCGGCACGCACGCAAGCAACGCCTGCCCGAGCCCTGCAGGAGCACGGACGAGTCCCCAGTAGATGAGCCCGAAACCTCCGCCGAACTGCAGTGCCCCATAGAGAACCGAACCCAGCAGCGCGCGCCCGCGCGGCATGCCCGCATGAAGAGCGCCCGCGATCACAACGAAGATCACGGTAGCCAGCAGGAACCGCGTGGCGGTGCCCCAGAAGGGGTCGAGCTCGCACGTTCGGCAGGATGTGTAGCGGATCGCGACGGCGTTCCCGCCGGCGATCATCACAAGCAGCAGGAACGCCACGAGCGTGGCCGAGCCGGGCCCTTCTCGCACCGCCCCGTTTGCCATGCGCCTGACTATAGCGACGAGCATTGCGAGGTTGAGAAGGCCGCCGCCGCTCTTCACGAGCCGAGTGGTC
>JALZJN010000209.1 GCA_030859735.1 Actinomycetota bacterium | reverse complement strand
CCCCCGACTCCGAACAGCGCGGAGAGGACCCCGGTGGCGATCCCGGCAGCGACCACCAGAGCGATGAGCTCGGGGCTCACGTCAGTAGCAGCTGGAGTGAGACGGCAATCATCAGGACGCCAAACATGGTCTTCAGCAAGCCCGGGCTCGAGTGGGACATGATGCGTGCTCCTAGGGGCGCGCCGGCCAGGCTCCCCACCGCCAGGAGCCCTGCGAGCCCCCAGTCGATGCGGCCGTCCACGGCAAAGCGTGACGCGGCCACCGCCGCGATCGGGACGATGGCGGCGAGTGAGGTCGCGTTCGCCTGATGCTGGGACAACGCAGCGAAGGCCACCAGCAAGGGGACGATGATGATTCCGCCTCCGACCCCGAGGAGGCCGCTCGTCATGCCGGCGACCACGCCGATGCCTACTCCGATGAGAGCCGGCTTCACCCGAGCAGATCGCCCAGGCGCCCGAGCCCTTCTACGAGGTCGTCATCCGAGAGGGCGTAGCTGAAGCGGGCATAGCCGGGAGCTCCGAAAGCCTCGCCCGGCACGATGGCAACCTTCGCCTGATCCAAGATGAGGGCCGCGAGCTCGAGACTCGAGGACGGTTTTTCGCCTGCGATCGTCCGCCCCACCACGTCCTCGAACGAGGGAAAGCAGTAGAAGGCCCCCTGCGGCTCGACACAGGAAACGCCCTCGATCTCGTTCAGCAACTTAGTCATCGTGAGCCGGCGGCGATCGAACGCCTCTCGCATCATGGCGACGTCTTCCAGGTCGCCGGACACTGCGGTCAGAGCGGCCGCCTGGGCGACGTTTGAGACGTTGGAGGTGGTGTGGCTCTGGAGGGAAGAGGCCGCCGCCACTATCTCCGCAGGCCCGATCATCCAGCCGACTCTCCAGCCGGTCATCGCATAGGACTTGGCGACTCCGTTGATCACAATGCAGCGCTCACGGGCCTCCGGTACGACCACAGGCAGAGACGAGAAGGCGTTGTCCCCGTAGACGAGATGCTCGTAGATCTCATCGGTGACGACCCAGATGCCGGCGGTCACGGCCCAGCGCCCGATCTCGGCCACCTCCTCCGGGCTGTAGACCGCCCCCGTTGGATTCGACGGCGACACGAACACGAGGGCCTTGGTCGCCTCGGTGCGTGCGGCCTCGAGCTGCTCAACGGTCACCTTGAAGCCCGTGGCCGCGGTGGTTGAAAGCGCCACCGGCCTCCCTCCGCACAACGAGATCATCTCGGGGTAGCTGACCCAGTAGGGGGCCGGGAGCAGCACCTCGTCGCCGTTATCGATCAGGCTCGAGAAGGCGTTGAAGAGGGCGTGCTTGCCTCCATTGGTCACGAGCACCTGGGCCGCCGAGACCTCGAAGCCCGAGTCTCGCCGCGTTTTCTCGGCGATGGCGGAGCGCAGCTCAGGAAGGCCGGGCCCCGGAGAGTAGTGGTGGTAGGGGACGTGGCGGCAAGCCTCCACCGCGGCTTCCACGATGTGCTCGGGAGTGGGAAAGTCGGGCTCTCCGGCGCCGAAAGAGACGACCTTCTCGCCCCGCGTCTTGAGCGCTTTGGCCGCTGCCTCGATTGCGAGGGTCTGTGACTCGGTGATGGCGAGGACTCGGCGAGAGGGCATGGGGCGCATGATAGGGCTCGAACGCCGTCGAGCGACCTATTACAAGAGAGCCATGGACGAAAATCTCACCATTCCCGAGGACCTGCTGCCACACGACGGGCGTTTCGGCTCGGGGCCGTCGAAGGTCCGACCCCAAGCGCTGCACGCGCTGGTGCAGAAGCACTCGATGCTGATGGGCACGAGCCATCGCCGGGCACCAGTGCGCGCCCTGATCGCACGCCTCAAAGAGGCGCTCATCGATCTGTTCGGCTTGCCGGCCGGCTACGAGGTCGTGCTGGGCGTCGGCGGGGCCACTCTGTTGTGGGACGCGCTGGCGTACTCGTTCATCGAGCACAGAAGCCAGCACGTGGTCCTCGGCGAGTTCTCGGCCCGCTTCGCCGAGGTCATCGCTGCGACCTCCCACCTCGCGGCCCCCGAGCTGATCGAGGCCCCCTTCGGCAGCGCGACCGAACCTCGCGCTTCGTCCGAAGTCGACGTCTTCGCGCTCATCCACAACGAGACCTCCACCGGGGTCTGTCTCCCGGTGGACAGAGTCGCGGGCGATGGCCTCGTGGTGGTGGACGCGACCTCGGCGGCGGGCGGGATGCCGGTCGATCCCCTCGAGTTCGACGTCTACTACTTCTCACCGCAGAAGTGCTTCGCCTCGGACGGAGGCCTGTGGGTCGCGCTGTGCTCGGAGGCCGCGGTGGAGCGGATCGGCTCGGTCACCGCCGGGCGTTACGTGCCTCCATCCTTGGACCTGGGAGCCGCACTCGAAAACTCGCGCAAGGACCAGACCTACAACACCCCGGCTCTGGCGACGTTGATCCTGATGCTGAACCAGATCGAGTGGATGCTGGC
>JALZJN010000187.1 GCA_030859735.1 Actinomycetota bacterium | reverse complement strand
GGTCCCTCGCGCAGAATACCGTCCGTCTGCGCATGTCCCACACGACGAAGGCGAAGTCCCCCAAGAGCCTCTCCGGGCAGCGCTCGCCCCAACGCTCGTAGGCACCCAAGATCAGTTCGGAATCGCTCACCTTTTTGTTCGGACCGTCGGTGAAGCCTAGTGCCTTGAGGAGTTCCTCGCGGTTGTCGATACGGGCGTCGGCGGTGATAACGAAGTTCCTCTTTGCCAGGGGCAATTTTTCGTGTAAGGACTCGGGCGTGGTATGAAGCATGCGATGGCCTAGGCCGACTGACCCTTCGGTCCACTCGCCCGATCCGTCCGGGCCGCGGTGGGCGATGCTCTCGAGCATCTTCCCTACCGTCCCGCGATCGACCATCCGGCCGTCGGGGTGAAAGACTCCCACGATCGCGCTTATGAGCTCTCCCCTTCGAGGGCCACGAGGGAGGTATACCGCTCCAGCTCGTGGCCGCCGATCACGACCTCACCCCCGCATTCCACCCAGGCGTGGGCGGCGAACTTCTCCCCTTCGCCTCTGGTGACCCCGATGCGCACTAACGCCGGTTGTTCTCTCCGCGCGAGCAGCAGCTGGGTGGCCAGGGCCTGCGTGAGGCAGGTACTGGCCGCGGGCAAGCGCCGCCCCGCTGCCTCCACCGCCCACACGACGCTCCCCGTATAGGATGGGTCCGCTTTCCGTAACCCGACGGGGGTTTTGGCCGCCGCGGCCAACAAGCGCCGCACGGTCGGAAACGGCAGCGCAGACAGCCCCACTCTGATCGCCACCAGCAGCAGCGCGGCCTTTGCCAAAAGTCGCCGCTCGAGGGCGGACAGTCGACGTAATTTACGCAGGCGTCTCATCCACGACCTCTATGAGCCGTTCCTCCGCCAGCCTCTCCAGCAGAGCGAGCAGGTCGCGCTCGCAGCGCTCGGGCTCGACGTCGTACTCCTCTATGAGTGCGTCGCGTACCTCGCTCGCTGGTCTCGGCTCCTGGATCATCTCCCAGATCCGGGCCCCTACCTCGTCGAGGCCGTAGTAAACCCCGCCCTCGAGATCGAGTATCGCCGCCTCCCCGCCCAGGTCGCTTGAGACCTGCCTCTTGGAAGCAACAACAACCGAATCCACGGATACTTCTCTTTTCATCTCCGAAGCTCGGCTGACCGGGTATTGGTGGGTTTCGTTTTCACCTGCACCTCCGCTGTAGTATTACCGAGATTCTAGCATCACCCGGCGTCGGTAATGCTAGTTGCCTGGGTCTTCCAGATACGGCTTCGTCGCACCGTGATCTCTACCGGGTGTGCCGTTCGCCGAAGTTCTGATCGACCGAAACACAGTACGATCGTTCCCGCACCGAAACGTCGCTCCGGCGACGAGGACGGCAGGCCAATGCGCGTCGCTGTCACTACCAACGCTGGAAGGAACACAATGCTTCGAGCGACGAAGTACGATTGTCGAATTAGCACACTGCGCGAGCAGGACGCATTTGCCGACGGAGGAAAGGAGCGGGCCTTTCAGAAGGCGTGTGCTTTATGAAACTCTGTGAAAGCGAGCCTGGGCAGTATGAATCTGACGAAGAGTGGATGCATGATGCCCATAACCGTCAATATGCTACAGTTGCAAATCATGAACCGCGACCTATCAGAGCTTTCGACCGTCGTAGCGGTCAAAGACCAGGTCTCAAGCGACCTGGGCGGAGAGGTTACCATACTTGACCTTGGAGGCGGGATATATTACGGGTTGGACGCGGTCGGAGCCAGGGTCTGGGAGTTAGCCTGGGAACCGATTGAAGTCAACCAAATACAGGAAACGATAATGGAAGAATACGACGCCGATCGCGCACGCATCGAGCGAGACGTGCTCGCCTTACTACAGCGATTGGCGGAATTGGTTAGCCGCTATGTGCCCGCTACCTGCCTCTCTCGGGCACTGTCGGCGCAAGGGCTGCTTGCCAGGCGGGCGTATCTAGCCGTGCTCCACTTCGTGGCTGTCAAAGAGGGTGAGCGCTGCTTAACTCACGGTTGGCTGGTGAGCGGTGGCCAAGTCGTGATCGGTGGTTATGGGCTAGAGCCCTGCACTCTGCCCGGAACCCTAAATGGTAACGTAGCGTAACGCCTGACCCCGCGAGGCAAGGGCTAGGAGGGCATAACCTGAGATGAGCGGGATCTGCGGCATAGTCAACTTCGACGGCGTTCCCATAGAACCCGGAGCATTAAAGAAGATGGCCCAGGCTGCCGCCCACCGCGGTCCCGACGGTGTCCGCTACCACACCGAGGGGACCGTCGGACTCGCTCACCTGGCGCTCAACATCACCCCCGAGTCGGCGCGCGAGCGCAACCGCTAGCAAGCAAGCAAGGTGATCTTGTGCTCGTGGCTGACGCCCGCATCGACAACCGCGAAGAACTTGTGCGCACCCTTTGGGGTGGGAGCCATTTGCCAGATGAGCCTCCAACCGATGCCGAGCTCATCCTGGAGGCCTACCGCCGTTGGGGCGAAGAATGCCCGGCCCGCCTCATAGGGGACTTCGCCTTTGCCATCTGGGACGCGCGGCGCGGGCGGCTCTTCGCGGCGCGCGACCCGATGGCGATGCGCGCGCTCTACTACCGGGTGGAGCCCCGGCGGGTGCTTTTCGGGACGGAGGTAAAGCAGATACTGGCCGTCCCCGGTGTGCCGGCACGGATCTTCGAACCCGCTGTCGGCGCCTACCTTGCTGGGCCGTTCGGGCACATGGAGTGGACTTTCTACGAGGGCATCTCCCAGCTCGCCCCGGCCCACGCTCTGGTGGTCGACGCGAGTGGGCAGCGCACCTGGCGCTACTGGGACATAGACCCCGACTTTCGCATCGAGTACCCCACAGAGGAAGAGTACGTCGAGCACTTTCTGGAGGTTTTTCTTGAGGCGGTGAGGTGCCGGCTACGGAGCACAAAGCCGGTAGGCATTTTCTTGAGTGGCGGGATGGACTCGGGGAGCATCGCCTCGGCGGCTGGCT
>JALZJN010000038.1 GCA_030859735.1 Actinomycetota bacterium | reverse complement strand
TGGAGGCGGTCCCACTGCTCGCGCAGCTCGGCCAGCCTGGCATGGCCCGCCGGGTCATCCGGCAGGGCCACCAACTCCTTGTTCAGCGGGACGTTGCCGACCAGGGTGATGGCGAGCATCGCCGTGTGACACCCGGTGGCCGCCGCTTTCCAGACCCTTCTCGGGCTCGGCGCAATTCACAGTAGGGGTAAGGAGGTCATCGGGTAGCCGCACGCGCGTGACCGTACCTCGTGACGCAGCACACCGTCACGGCACTGCTAGCAGCCGACAGTCCGCGCGGTTCCAACATCCACCCCGTAGTCAGGCCGCGACGTCTTGCTCCGGCCAGACGCCGGTGCGCACACGCTCGTAAAGAGTGTCGGGCGCCAAATCGGCCCCCCCGGGCCAGACCACGGTGCCCGTTTCCCGGTCAGGCGCGACCCTCGTGAATCCCTCGGGGGTGCGGGCCTGTTCGAACACCGGACCGTTCATCCTGTCGAGCACGTCCACCTCGCCGGCCAGCCCGTCGGCGAAGGTGAGGCGGAGCACGCCGTGACTTACGACGGTGGCTTCGGTTATGTCAGGCGTCAGGCCGATCATCGGAGCGGTTCGATCGACCGAAGTGTCTCACCGACACGGGCAAGGCGCCAGTTCTCGATCAGTTCGTCTTGATGCAACTCTGCCCACGCGAGCACGAAGCGCAGCTGCCGGCGCGCGAGATTGCTATCGATCACCTCAAGCGTGTCGATCCGGATCTTGGCGCTCCCGTCTGGGTGGCGGGCATGGAAGTGCGGAGGCCCGTGGTCATCGAAGTACATCGCGATGGAAATTCCAAAGAAGCGGCTGATCGTCGGCACGGGAGCATGGTGCCGGGTGCGGCGGTTGGCTCGCGCGAGCGCAGATCGTTGCCGCGGCGGGTGCCTGACTCATTGCCCCCAAGCCTGCTTCAGCGCGACACGGGCTCAGCGGCGAGAAGCTCGACCGAATCGCTCGGAAGATGAATCCATCCTTCCACCTGGGCTCGCTCAAGCTCTGGCTGGGTCTCAGGTCCAAAGGTGAGTCCGAGCTCCACGGCACGGGCGACAAGGGCACAGATCAGCGCGTCGAGATAGTCATCCTCCCGTCCGACTCTCTCGAGAAGGCGATCGGGGTCTTCGAAGGGCAGCTGCGCCCGGAGCGCCGCCAGGAGTGAGGTTCGCTTGTACGCGGCGGCGTTGCCCTTATAGCTCTCGCGGCGTGCAAGTCCCTCAGGCGCGTGGTCGGTCCAGCGACGTAGCGCCGGATCTGGATAGACCTCGCAACAGAGCTTCGTGCCGTCGCGCGAGACGGCATCGGCCCCGGCGTGCTGGGCGATGTCGGTAAGCATGGTGGCGCATCGCATTGCTGGCACAGCGATCTTGTCGGAGCTCACCGAGAGGGGCCACTTCCCCGATCGGCGATGGACCGCACGGTCAGTCTCTCGCAGCCGACACGCTCCAAGAGGGTTGTCGAGCCCGGTCGGCCACGACGGCCCAATCCTGTAGGCGGCTACGGCATCGAGGAACGGCTGGGGCCAGCCAAACGGTGCATCGATGCCGATCTTGGTTATCCGCGCCCCGTAGTCGCCGCGGATGCCGTACCCGGTGGTCGACAGCCACTTGGTGTGAAGCTCGGTTCCGTCCTCGGCGCGACCCCTACATAACGCGAGTGGAACTGGCGGCCCGTCGCCCCAGCGAAGGATGCAGACGGCGGTCTTCTCAGGCTGGGCCGCGAGATCCACGCCCATCGTCAGGGTTGGCATTTGGCGGACCCTACGCTTTCGAAAGCCGCCGGAAGGCAACGCCTTCACGGATGACCGGGGATCCACGGGTCCCGCGTGGCGTCAGTCGGGCCGAGTGGACGGATCGCGAAAAAGCGAGAGATAGCAGGCGGCATGGAGCAGCAACCCGGCATTGACGCTGCCTACGTGACCGGCGAGACCGTGGGCGATGTCGTTGCGCAGGTTGACTGCGAGCGGATCGCAAAGCAACGCCTCGAGGTAGCAGAGCCACGGGGCATCGTCATAGAGTTCGCGCAGCTTTGCCATGACGAGGTTGAGCGAAATGACACCGCCGAACCGGCCCTCCTGGGCGGGCTTCACGATTGGGATGCCGCCGAGCCGGGCGACATCGCGCAGGATGCTTTCCAACCGGGGCGCGATGACATGCGCCGCGTCGTCGTATCTTCCGTCCCAGAACAGCTCGAGCGCCCGCGCGATTCGCTCGCCGCGTTCGGGACCGATGAGCGGCGTGGAAAAGTGCCCAGCGAGCTGATCCGCTGAAGGTCGTTCGTGGTAAAGCACAGCCTCGTCGAGCATTGGAGCAATCAGGAAGCCCCCGTAAAAGGAGGCATGCAGCTGACGCTGCTGTCCGCGGGCCAGCAGACGCTTGCTTTCAGGATCGTTGGCGATGAAGTTTGGAGTCGACGACGCGGGCCCGAATGTCGACTGCCCGAATAGGCCGAGCAGGGGAAAGTCCTTGGCCTGTTGCTCAACCTCACGGTCGAGATCGTCGTCGGACCCTCCCGGTGGACCGAACTCGCCGAGGCGACTGAGCGCGTCGAAAAGGTCAGCAGCCCGGGACCCAATGATTAGATCGACTTGGGCGCGCACCGCCTCGGTCGGAACGTCCACGCTGCTTGTCATCGACTCGAAGCCGAGCTCGTCCCGCGGCAGGTCCTGCTGCTGCTTGAGCAGGTCGGCGGCCTCCGCGGTGAAACCGTGGCGCCGTGCCAGCTCGATCGCGCCTTGTAGTACCGACACCTTGGCCAGCCCTTCAGCCGTCTCGACCTCGCGTATGCGTAACTGCAGTTGCCGGGAACGGAGAGTTCGTCGACGCTCCTCGTCAGAGGTCGCCCTTGCTGCCAGAGCGAGCGCCTGCTCCTGGGCAGGGTTGCTCTCGAAACGATCGATGACTCGAGTGAGAAGCTTGTCGAGGTCTTGGGGCCGCTGCTTCGGCTTCAGCGCGATGAGCGCCCGCACCAGGATGAAGGGCGGTCCGGGATGTTCCTCGACGAGCAGCTCGTCGATCAGCGCGATGTGGTACCCACGACGACGGCGCTGCGAAGGCGACCAGAAAAACTAAGCCGTTGCAGCTACTTCATCAGCGCGAGCGACCGGACTCGAACCGGCGACCTCCGGCGTGACAGGCCGGCGCTCTAACCAACTGAGCTACGCCCGCAAAGAGCGTCGAGCATAGCGAAGGAGACCGGGACCTCAGGGCCGCCGTCCCTTTCCCGGCGCGCTTCACCACCGAGCGCAGAACAGTGGAAACGCGCGCGTGGCAGCCTACGAAGCGTGCACACGGCTGGTCGATCCACAGGCGGCTGAGCATGCCGGGTTCCGCGAACCCGCGCGTGTGGTTGGCGATCCTGGTCATCCTTGTCGCCGCGGTGGGAATTGGCGTGTTCGCGATCGCTGATCGAGGCGAGGACTCCGACGCTCCCGTTCGCGCGCGGCTGACCCTGGAGCGGAGCGTCCTGCCTACGACCGGACAGCCGGAGCTGCTCGTGTCCCTACCGGATGAACGCCTCAACACCCTGGAGACGACCGGCGGCGAGACCTCTGTGCTCCTTCAGTGCGTCGACGACGCCGGAGAGGTAGCCGTCCGCCGGCGCCACGATTGGCCGCTGGTCGAGGAAGCCGGATTTCCCCCGCACATCCATCAGGTGGCGCGGGGCCGGCTGCTCGACAGGGTCCGTACCTGCCGCCTGGTGGGCGAGGGACTCGACTTCTCGAGCAAGAGGATCACTCAGCCTCTCCCTCCTGCCCCCGCCTCTCCTTGAACGTCGTCCACCCCAGCCAGGCCAGGAACGCCAACACCGGCAGGAGGTAGGCCACCTGGACGAGCCAGTGGCTGGCGTGGGCGAACTCGAGGGTCATACGTTCGATTGCAGCAGAAGTACGAGGGCGAAGGTCGTGAAGCCCACCATCACCATCAGCATCCAGTACTGAGACAGCACCGCCTGCTTCGGTTGCTTGTAGAGCTCGAGCGCGCGGTCGTGGGCCAGGA
>JALZJN010000172.1 GCA_030859735.1 Actinomycetota bacterium | reverse complement strand
GGCCCACAGCAACTCGAGAGTCTCGACGAGTCTGCCCATTGCGTAGTCGCCGCCGGCGGTGTTCTCGATGAGGAGCGGGACGTCGCTCTCGAGCTCCTCGAACACCTTGCGCCAGCGCATGAAGCCGCGCGGGATCCCGTCATCGGCGTGTCCCGCATGGACGATAAGGCCCGCCGCACCTATCTCTTCTGCACGCTCGAGGGCTCCCGCGAGAATCTTTCGCGACGGGATGCGGATGCGATTGTTGGGCGACGCGACATTGATGAGATAAGGAGCGTGGACGTAGATGGGCACGGCGGACTCGGCAAGCTCGGCGGCGTCGGGACGCACCGGCGGCTTCTTCCAGGACTGTGGGGGGCCGAGGAACATCTGGACGCATTCTGCCCCCACTTGCGTGGCTTCGTCGAGGGGCTTGTCGCCGGGAACGTGAGCACCGATGATCATGAGTGCTCCTGCGCGGAAGTGGCGTCAGCATCCAGGGCGGCCCTGCGCGGCGAGGGCAAGGCGCGAGGAGTCGAGCGTACCCGGAGGGTACGTGAGCGACGAGAAACGCTGCCATCGTGGATGCAGGGACGTTCTGGTGCGACGAGACTTACGCAAAGGTGCACAACGTCCACGTTAGCAGCCGGCAACTCGGGCGCTACGCTCGAGGTGGAAGACGCCGGATGAAGACGTCAACAGGAGGGGCAATGGCCAAGCTGTTCTCGATCAAGCCGTCGGTCACGTTCAAGGGAAGGGCTTTCAAGGGCCTTCGGGGATGGGCGGGCAAGCCGCTTCATCCTCCACTCACCGACATCCCGGTGGCCGCGTACTTCCTGGTTGCCATCTTCGATCTGATTTCGTTGCTACTGGGTTCGGACAGCGCCACCGGGCACGACCTTTACGCAGGAGCGAGCTGGCTGCTGCTGGCCGGCTTCGTGGTGTCCATTCCCACGGCTCTGACGGGGTTTTGGGACTGGCTCAAGTCCACTCCGCCGGGTACTCAGGCGTGGCGCACGGCCAACTGGCACATGGCGGTGATGCTCACGGTCACCGCCATAGTCTTCATCGACCTGCTGATCAGGCCCTCGGGGGCGGCGGCCACCGCCACCGGGTTGGTCACGATCCTCTCCCTGCTGGCCGGAGGGCTGGTGAGCTTCGGCGCCACCTACGGTGGCTCGCTCGTCTACGACTACGGCTTCAACGTCGAGACCTCGGGTGACCACCCGGTGTGGCACGAGAGCGAGGAGGACGTGCTTCCGGGAAGCCACTGACGGCTCCTTTTGAGCTTCCGTTTCCGGAGATAGTCAATTTCGGTCATACGGCGAAGCGAACGCTGATCACGTCGCCCTCCTTGACCCGGTAGTCCTTGCCCTCCACCCTCAGGACCCCCTTCTCCTTGCACTTCGCCCACGAGCCGGCCTCGACCAGGTCGTCATAGCCCACGACCTCGGCTCGGATGAAGCCCCGCTCGAGGTCGGAGTGGATCTGCCCGGCCGCCTCGGGGGCGGTGGCGCCGCGCCGCACCTCCCAGGCCCTGCTCTCGTCCTCGCCGGTGGTCAGAAAAGTGATGAGGTCGAGTGCTCGGTAGCCGTTTGTTATGACTCGCTCCAAGCCTCGCTCGGCCACTCCGAAGCCCTGGAGCAGTTCCAGAGCATCGGCGGAATCCATACCGGCGACCTCCGCCTCGAGAGCGGCACTGATGGCGATGGCGTCATCCAGTTCAGCGGGCGCGCCGGCACCTTCCTCGACGTTGGCCACGATCACCTGGGGCTTGAGCGTCAGGGGGGCGTAGCCCCGCAACAGCTTGAGATCGTCGTCGCTCAGGCCGGCTTCGCGAAGCGGGCAGGAAGAGTCCACGAAGGCGTGCGCTCGCTCGAGCACCTCGACCTCGGCGCGCGCCTCGGGAGCGCCGCGGGCGCGTTTCGACGCCTTGTCGCGTCCGCTCTCGAGGGAGGCAAGATCGGCCAGCAACAGCTCGTCCTGAACCGAGGCCAGCTCGCGGACGGGGTCCGAATCCGCCCCATAGGCGCGCACGACAATACAGAGTGCATCGGTCTGGCGATACTCGGCAATGCCGCGCGCAGTGAGACCGCCGGGCACGTCGACGAAGCGGGCCTTGGCCGGCACGATCTTCTTGGATCGTTCGAGATTGGCCAGAACCTCGAGCCGGGGGTCCGCCACGTCCACCACGGCCTGATTGGAGCGCCCTCCGGCAGAGCCGGACAGCGTCAGCGCGTGAAACAACGTCGTCTTGCCCGAGTAGGGGAGCCCGGCGATCCCGATATCCTTCATCGTCGGGCAGGGTAACGTCGCCAAACCGTGGAGACAGGGCTCAGAGGCAAAGGCGTGCTCGTCACCGGCGGCGCCGGAGGCATCGGAACTGCGATCGTCCGGGCTTTTGCCGCCGAGGACGCTCGGGTGTGTATCGCCTATAACACCAGCAGGGAACGCGCCGAATCGCTTGCGCAAGAGCTGGGGGAGATCGCGCTGCAGGGCGACCTCACCGACGAGAGCGCCACCGAGCACCTCTTTCAGAGTGCGGTTCAAGAACTAGGCGCACTCGATGTACTCGTCGCCAACGCCGGGATGTGGGCGCCGGAGGAGGTGCCGGTGTGGGAGATGTCTCTGGAGCGCTGGCGCTCCACGATCAGCGCGAACCTCGACGCCACCTTTCTGTGCTGCCGGGCCTTTCTGCGGCACGTCCGCTCGACGGGCGAAGGCAATATCGTGATCGTCGGCTCGACCGCCGGCTCGTTCGGCGAGGCCGGCCATGCGGATTATGCCGCAGCCAAAGGAGCGTTTTCTTCAGGCCTGCTCATGAGCCTCAAGAACGAGATCACGAGGATCGCTCCCTTGGGGCGAGTCAACTGCGTGGCTCCGGGGTGGACCATCACCGAGATGGCACAACGCGAGCTCGACGACCCCAGTGCCGAGGCCAGGATCACGAGCACGATGGCACTCCGCAAGCTCGCTCAAACGGACGACGTCGCGCGGGCGGTGGTGTTCCTGTCCTCGGATCTCCTTGCCGGCCATATCACCGGTGAGGTCGTGACGATTGCCGGCGGTATGGAAGGAAGGGTGTTGCGGTGAGCAAGCTTGTCCCAGGCGATACCGAGCGGTTGTGCTTTCGGCGTCACGTGATGGACGATGCCGCGTTCATCTACTCGCTGTTGTCGGATCCCGAACACATGCGCTACTACCCTCGCACCTATTCGTTGGATGAAGCGCGCGGCTGGATCCAGTGGCAGCTGAATCTCTACCGCGATCACGGCTTCGGCCTGTGGGCGCTCGCGCTCAAGGGGGCGGCCGATCTCGTCGGTCAGTGCGGACTCACGATCCAGGACGTCGAAGGGGACGACGAGATAGAGATCGGCTACCACATCTCCAAGTCGCACTGGCGGCAGGGCTTTGCATCCGAAGCTGCCTCTGCGTGCCGCGACTATGCCTTCGATGTCCTCGGACTCGAGCGCATCGTGATCACCACGGCTCAGGACAACATCCCCTCTCAAGGCGTCGCCCGCAAGGTGGGCATGAGCTTTGCGAAGGACTACATCAAGGTGCGGGAGGGCAAGGACATTGCGCACAGACTATTCACGCTCGAGCGAGCTAACCGTGCCCCCGTTTCCGAGTGAGCGGGAGCCGAGACGCCGGCCCGGCAACCAGCAGCTAGTCGTGCTTCTCGAGGGAGTCGCCGATGAGCCAGATGGTTGGGGGCCATAGGCCGACAAAGAGCGCACGCCGCTCCGCATTTCCCCGTTCGTCCTGATCAACCGTCTTCGCTCGGATCCAGAGGCTGATGCAGAGGCTGACGGACGCCATGGAGGCCACGTGCAGGTGCCAGCCCCGGACTCCGCGTTCGTGTAACCATCCCGTGAGCATCCCGTGTACGTTACTCCTTACCCGGATAGGACCCTCCACAATGGCCTCAGGACTTTCCCTCTCAAGACGACTTTCGACAGCAAGTCGCTGGCCCCTTGGCTTGGGTCTGACGTCTTGGCGGTACCTGTGGCGCATCACCCCTATGCGCCGTCTGGAGATGGAGGACGACGGCATTCAACCGATGCCTCCATCCCTCCCTCCGGACGTTGATCGAGAGAGCATCCAGAGTCTAGGCCAGGGTGTCGGCCCCCTGTTCCATCGGCGCTACCGCACCACGATCCTCGAAAGCACGCTCACGGCTGAGGAGCTCATCGCTCAGATACGGCAGGATCCGAACCTTGTGGCCCCCACGGAATTCGCTCGTTTCTTGAGATCGTCGGGCCGGGCCGGGGCCATGCAAGTAGGCGACGATTACCTCGTGCGCATGCCCGGCCCTTGGGACGGCCCCGTCCGAGTGGTCGAAGTTACATCTACCTCCTTCCGGTTCGTTACCCTTCGGGGACACCTGGAGGCAGGTCAAATCGAGTTCCGGGCTTACGAGCAAGACGGGCTCCGTTTCGAGATCGAGTCCTGGGCCCGAAGCGGCGACCGCCTCTCCAACCTTCTTTTCGACCGGCTGCGTATGGCCAAGGAGGTTCAGCTCCACATGTGGACTTCGGTGCTCGAGCGCGTGGTTCATCTGTCACAGGGCCGCAGGTCGGGCATGATCTCCATCGAGACGCGCCGACTCCAGTCGGATGGCTGAGCTTCGCTTCTTCTCCGACCTCGACACCCGGGCCGAGCTAGAAGGCCTGCGTGGAATGCCGCTTAACTTTGCGCCGGAGAAGCGAGCCGATTACATCGAAAGCACCGGCTGGCGGATTGATCATTACCGCCAACCATTGCCGGCCGAACCCCCTGGGTCTCCCATGTGCGGCGGGAGCTGGGAGGTCGCAAGACGCCTTACCGCCGGTTACGGATTCGTGGACCCGGAGCTAGTCCGAGCCTACTTCGATCCGCGGGAGCCGCTCGAGAGTCGCCACATGCTGCTCGAGGTTCATTTCTGGGGCATGCGGATCTATGTTGGGGTGCGCTCGGGCGGCGTCACAGATGGACCTCGACAAGAAGATGGGAACAAGGCCCGCGTCTGGTCGTGGAGCTACAGGACTCTTCAGGGCCACTTCGAGATGGGACAGATCGATTACCAGGTATGGAAGTGGCTTGATTCGGGCAAGGTCGAGTTCCAGATACGCGCCTTCTCCCGGCCCGCTCCCATCGACGACCGCATCGTGCGCGTAGGGTTCCTGCTCTTCGGGCGAAGAAGGCAGAAGGAATTCGCAAGGCGCGCCTGCGAGCGATTGGTGAAGCTAACGACGGAGGAGCTGGGCATGCCCGCAGGCCCCTAGAGGATGCGGGAGCCGAGCGCGCTGGCAATAAGCTCGACCCCCAGGGAGACGGTCACGCCCCCGTGGTCGAACATGGGATTGACCTCGACCACCTCCAGCGAGGAAAGCATGCCCGACTCGGCGACGAGCTCCATCGCCAAATGGGCCTCGCGATAGGTCAGACCTCCTCGCACCGGCGTGCCGACCCCGGGTGCTATCTCGGGATCGAGCACGTCGACGTCGAACGAGACGTGAACGAATCCTGAGCCCTGCACCACCGACAGAGCCTCGTGCATCACCGAGGCGATACCTCTGCGGTCGACCTCGGTCATGGTGAGGACGCAGATACCGAGTGACTCGATCAGCTCGCGCTCACCCGGATCGAGCTGGCGGGCACCGACCACGGCGACCCGTCCCTTCTCGACCCAGGGCGCGGCGCCGAGACCGTCCAGCTCGAACCCACACGCCCCCAGGGCGGCCGCCAGAGGCATACCGTGGACGTTGCCGGACGGGGAGTTCTGGGGGCTGTTGAGGTCGCCGTGCGCGTCCAGCCAGAGGACGGCACCGGGCCCGTGTGACGAGTGCAACCCGGCCAGAGTGCCCATGGCGATCGAGTGGTCTCCGCCCAGCACCAACGGCACCTTTCCCTCGCTCGTTGCGCCGGCGACATGGGCGCCGAGGCGAGCGCAGGAGGCGAGGATCTCGGGCAGGTAGCGAGCATTCTGATCTGCGATCGACGCGATCTCGGGGATCTCGACCGAGATGTTGCCGAGGTCGTCCACAGCGATGCCCAGCGACTCGATACGTTCGGCCAGACCCGCATAACGAATGGCGCTGGGACCCATATCGACGCCACGCCGGGAAGCTCCGAGGTCCAGCTGTGCGCCAATGACGGCCACCCGGTCGATCTTTTTCATGCGACGATCCTTGCACAGCCTCGGCCCGAGGGGGATTGATGGGCCGAGTGGTCGCCAGTGGTTACATAGCAACCACTAACCACCACTCGGCGTTTTTTGAGGGAGGCGGCAGTGAACCAAAAAGACCGGGGTGTGGCGGTAATCACGGGCGCATCAAGCGGCATCGGCGCCGCCACCGGTCTGCGTCTCGCCGAGGAAGGCTTCGAGGTGGTCCTGGGGGCGCGCCGCCTGGACAGGCTGACCGAGATCGCCGAGCGAGCGGGGGGCCGGGCGCTCGAGCTCGACGTCACCGACGACGCCTCGGTACAGGCCTTCGCAGAAGCCTGCTCGGGCGCCCGGGTGCTGGTGAACAACGCGGGACTCGCATCGGGCCTCGAGGAGGTGCAGGAGCTGTCCGAGGAGCGGGTTCGGCTGATGTGGGAGACCAATGTCATGGGACTGTTGCGCATGACCCAGGCACTGCTCGCCAAGCTGGAAGAATCGGGGAACGGCCACATCGTCAACATCGGATCGATTGCCGCCTTCGAGGTGTACCCCGGTGGCGGTGGCTATACGGCCTCCAAGCACGCGAGCCGGGCCCTGACGCGCACGCTGCGCCAGGAACTCGTCGGCCGCCCCGTCAGAATCACCGAGATCAATCCCGGGCACGTCTCCACCGAGTTCGCGTTGGTTCGCTTCGACCAGGACTTCGAGCGCTCGGAGCAAATGTACGAAGGCTTTGATCCGCTATCGGCCGAGGACATCGCCGACTGCGTCGCATGGGCGGTGACTCGTCCCGACAATGTCAACGTGGACGAGGTAGTGCTGCGAGCACGGGCCCAAGCGACGGCGACTCTGATAGCCCGCGACTAGTTCCTGTGCCGAGTGGTGGTGAGATGATCTATGTGCTCACCTGACCACCACTCGAGCCGCTATGAGGGTGCTTCGGCCTTTTCCTTCGCCTCGGGCGGTTCGGTCTTCAAAGACAACCAGGTAGTGATGCCCAGGGCGAGGACAATCACGGCGAGAGACATCCAGATCGGTACCTCGACGTGGACCGCTTCAAGCAGCATCTTCACCCCGACGAATCCGAGCACGAAGGCTAGGCCATAGTTCAGGAGGTGCAAGCGATTGAGCGCGCCTGCCAGCAAGAAGTAGAGCGAGCGCAAGCCGAGGATCGCAAAGACGTTCGACGTCAGCACGATGAAGGGGTCGTTGGTGATACCGAAGATCGCGGGGATCGAGTCGAGCGCGAACACAATATCGGTCACTTCGATGAATACCAGGGTTATGAACAGCGGCGTCGCCAGCCGCTTGCCGTTCTCCACTGTGAACAGGTTGTGTCCCTCGAAGTTCTTGGTCGATGGAAACCGGCGTTGGGTGAACTTCAGCACCGGGTTCTTCTCCGGGTGCACTTCGGCACCGCCCGACTTGGCAAGGCGAATCGCGGTAATTATCAAGAAGACTCCGAAGATATAGATGATCCACTCGAATCTGTGAATCAGCGCGGCGCCGACAGCGATGAAGATCCCGCGAAAGATCAGCGCTCCCAGTATGCCGAAGAACAACACCCGGTGCTGATACTTGAAAGGTATGGAGAAGTACTGAAAGATGACGATGAACACGAACATGTTGTCCACCGACAGCGAGTACTCGATGAGATATCCGGCGAAGTATTCGGCGGCGGTCTCACCGCCCTGCCAGAAGTAGAGGGCGACGCCGAAGATCAGTGCCAGGCTCACCCAGACGGTGACCCAGGTGCCCGATTCTTTGGTGGTGGGCTCGGTCTCATCATCGGTCTGAAACAGCCTGAGATCGAGGAGCAGCATCGCCACAACAAAGCCGATGAAACCCACATAGGCGAGAGGCGATACTTCCACTCAGTGCTCCTTCGTTAACGTCACGCGCAAGCTCAAACGAGGACCTTCTCTATCTCTTCGAGATCGTCCTGCGACAACTCGACCGACCCGGCACCGGCGTTATCTCGGATGTGCTCCGCGGATCGTGTTCCCGCAATCACACCGGTGACACCCCTCTGATGAAGCGCCCAGGCCAACGCGAGCTGAGCCAAGGATACCCCGACACTCTCGGCTATGGGCCGCAGCGCGTCGACGATGTCGAGGTTGCGCTCGAACTTACCGGGGGCAAACAATAGGTCGTACGCGCTCATGCCGTGTCCGCCGCCGCGCCAATCGTCCTCGGAGAACTTCGTTTCTCGATTGAAAGCTCCGGTGAGCAGGCCGTAGCCGAGCGGGCCGTAACAGATGACGCCGGTCCCGTTCTCTGCGCAGAAATCGAAGAGATCGCCTCGGGCCTCGCGACGCAGCATGGAGAACGGAGGTTGCAATGAATCGACATGACGGACGCGCTCACATCGTTCGATCAGATCTCGTCCGAAGTTCGACACTCCGATGTGCCGGACGAGACCGTCCTCCACGAGCGAACCCATCGCCTCCCACGTCTCCTCCACTGCCGTTACCCCATCCGGCCAGTGAAGCTGCAGCAGATCGATGACCTCCCGGCCGAGCCGGTCAAGGCTCTTCTCGGCGGCCGCTCGAACGCCCGAGGCGTCGTAACCCGAGCCCTGGGGACGAGGCGCCACCTTGGTGAACACCATTACGTCGCGCGTGCCCTCGAGCGCCCGGCCGACGAGCTCCTCAGAGCGACCGCCGCCGTAGACCTCGGCGGTGTCTATCCAGTTGATACCCGAGTCGATCGCGGATCTCATCGAGGAGATGGTCTGGTCGTCGGGAGGATTGGGGCCCCACGCCATGCCCCCGGCCTCCCATGCGCCGTAGCCGACGACCGATATCGAGGGGCCCTCGCGGCCCAGTCTTTCCCTCCTCATCCCTCTCCTCCGCTGCCGATGTTTGAGCCGTCCCCTCGGCCCTTGGGGTTGACAAGAGTAGTCCGCTGCACCTGAAGCAAATGCCGTCGTCGCCCCGATGCATTTACTGAGCTTTGGCATCTAGGCTTACGGCTCATGAAAACGGGGCTGGTCCTGGGCGGCGGCGGCCTCGTCGGCATGGGCTATCACGCCGGGGTGCTGAAGGCGCTCCAGGAGGCGGGTAACGAGCCCGGCGACGCCGACGTCATCGTGGGCACCAGCGCGGGGGCGATCGTTGGCGCCTATCTGGCCGCGGGCAAGTCGGTGGACGACCTCTACCATGAGGCCCAAGGCACGGAGTCGGCGAAGGCGAGTGGGCCTGAGGCATTCGAGGCCGACGTGAGGGCCTTGTTCACGCCCCTGTGGACGAACAGAACGGAACGCATGAGGCGCCTCGGGGGAGCAGTCTTCGCCTACACCGCCGCCACCGGCTACTGGGCGCGCATGACGAGGTCGAAGGTACCGGGCCGGCGGCTGAGGGCGCGCTATCCCGCGGGCCTCTACTCGAGCAGCGCCACCGAGGACCGGCTGCGGCGGGAGCTGCCGGCCCAGTGGCCACGACCCGATCTCTATTGCGCGGCGGTCGAGCTCTACTCGGGCCGGCGCGTCGCCCTGAGCTCCGCCAACACGCCTCCCGGATCCTTCGTCACTGCGGTGCTCGCGTCCGCTGCGATCCCGGGCGTGTTCCCCCCGGTGCGCCTGCGCGGTCACTACTACGTCGACGGTGGCATCGCCGGAGCTGTGTCCCTCGACGTCGCCGTCAGGCAGGGATGTGACCGGATCACGCTGGTCGCGCCGCTGGGTTGGCGCCCGGAGGAGGGGGTCCGGCCGCTCCGTTCGGACCTGTGGAAGCCGGTCCTGGCGCGCTCGCTCAACGCACGCACGATCAATCGAGAGATCGCAGCAGCGCGAGCTCAGGGGGCCGAGATCCTCGTCCTTCGGCCCTGGCTCAACGAGCTACCGATGCTCGGATACAACGCCATGGCGTATCACGACCGGGCCGCGGTGGTGGAAGCGGCTAGGCTCAACACTTCGAGGGTTCTGGAGGCTCAAGCGTGACCATCGCGGTCGAGGTACTCGAACCCTTTGCCGCCGAGGCCGCCACCCGGCTGGCTCCCGAGCTGAGCGGCGCGGCCTCGATCATCCTGACCGGCGGGACCACAGCCGCCGACGTCTACTCACTGCTGCCCCGGCGGTGCTTTCGGCCCGGAGCATCGGTGTTCTTCTCGGACGAGCGCTGTGTCCCCCCCGATCACGAGTCGAGCAACTATGCGATGGCCACTGCCAAGCTCTCTTTGGAAGGCGACGATCGCATTGTTGTTCATCGCATGCGCGGCGAAGACGACCCGAGGCACGCCGCTGCCGGCTACCACGACGCAATCGCACCCCTCGCGGGCCCCGGCATCGATGTGGCACTGCTGGGACTCGGCGCAGACTGCCACATCGCCGCTCTGTTCCCGGGCTCCCCGGTGCTCGACGAGTCTTCAGAACGACTGTGCGCGGCTGTGGACCGGCCCGATGGGCTGGGCGGTTTGACGCTCACACCACCGGCGTTGGCAATGGCGAATCGAGTATTCGTAGTCGTTGCCGGAACGAGCAAGAGGGAGGCGGTAGAGCGACTTCTGCGCGGCGACGAGACCCTTCAGGACTGCCCCGCTCGCCTGCTCGACGAGCTGCCCGACGTGATCCTGGTGGGAGACCGAGCCTGCATCGGATCCGTCTGACGACTTCGGGCCCGGCCGGGCCTGCCGTGCACGCCTCGAAGGTATGATTGAGACCACATAGAGAAGGGGCAGGCCTGTGTCCAAAACGCCGCATGGCGAACGTAGACGATCCCTTCTCGCTGCCTCTGCGCTGACTCTTGGGCTCACCGTCGCCTGGCCCTCACCGACGGCCTTCGCCGTACCGGAGCGAACCAGACCTGCACCGAGCGAGGCCGTTGCTCCCCACGCCCCCTCTCGACCCACCGGACGTCTCTTGGTCGTGCCGGGGAAGGCGCCGGCCTCAGGGCCCGGGGCGCCGGTGCGCTTCATGGTCGAGATCGAGGAGGGACTGGGTAGCGATGGCGCTCGATTTGCGGCGGCCGTGCAACGAGTGCTCTACCACGACCGGAGCTGGGGCGGCGGCTCGGTTCCATTTCGACGGGTCGACTCCGACCCCGCGGCGTTTCGCGTGGCTTTGACGAGCCCCGACACCACCAACCGACTTTGCGCACCGCTCGACACGGCCGGCATCTACTCCTGCCATCAGAACGGCAGGGCCATCCTCAACTTCATGCGCTGGCGCCGGGGTGCGGACTCCTACGGGCACGACTTGGCCGGATATCGCATCTACCTCGTCAACCACGAGGTGGGCCACGCCCTCGGCTCCTACCATCGCAGCTGCCCGGCCGCCGGAGCGCGGGCCCCGGTGATGATGCAGCAAACCAAGGGAGTGGCGCCGTGCCGGGCGCGGCCGTGGCCCTCTCAAGCCGAGCGCGAGGGAGTCTTCTAGCAGCGAGGACTTAGCTCCAGACGCGATCGAGGCCCCGCTGGGAGACGGGACCTCGACCGGTGGTCGGCGGCAGGGACGAGAGTGCCGCCTGGATCAGCAGGCTTTGACTCTGGGGGTGAGGCGGGTGCCGGGGTCGGCGGCGGACTCGAAGACGAAGGTGACCCAGATGCGGTCGTTGCGTCTGATCACTCCCACGCCGACGTGGCGGAAGGGGGAGTAGAGGGCGTTGGCCCGGTGGGGGGCCGAGTCCATGAAGGCACGGTGCAGCGACTTGACGGTACCGCCGACGCCGATGTTCTCTCCCAGCACTCGCCAGTTGGTGACCCGGCGGGCGAGCGTGGAGTCGGGGGTGTGGACCAGGTTGTTCCTCTTGGCCATCTCCCAGCTGTGGCGGCGTGCGACCACGGTCAGCTGCTTGTCGAGCTGGAGCCGGGGAACTCGCTTGTTGGAGCGGGCGAGGTTGACCTTCTTGGCGAAGGCGCGCTCGGAGCGGTAGTGGTGCCAGCACTTCTCGCGTTGTGCTCCGGCGGGTGCGGCGGACAACAGAGTTCCAGAGATGACCGCGGCGGTGACTGCTGCAGACAAACGTCGGTACATGGGGTTCCTCCCAGTTCGGTAGCTGGGCCATCCCGTTGTCGGGACCCCTGGCTTTGCGCCCCTGCGTTGCCGCAGGTTTGCCTTTTCGTCGGACCCGTCTCGGTTGCCCGAGGGGGCGGGTTACCTATAACTTCGGCCCCCGCTGGGGG
>JALZJN010000148.1 GCA_030859735.1 Actinomycetota bacterium | reverse complement strand
GGTTTTTGGAACCTGATCGGATAGGTACGCGGCGACCGCGCGCAGGTAGGCGTGAGCCACCGCCTCGACCGCATCCGGGCTCGAGCCTCGTCCGCCGTATTCTCGGCCTTCAAAGTTGACTGTGATTCGCGCCTTCCCGACCATACCGTAGTCGTCGAAAGCGTGGATGCGAAGGCCCACGACCTCGCCACGGACCCCGACCGCGGAGTCCGTGGCACGGAAGAGTGCGTCCATGGGGCTGTCGCCCTCGGCCTCGGCTTCGGCATGATCGCGGTCGTCCCACGAGACTCTTACTGTGGCGCGGCTCCGGCGCCCGGTGGAAGCCACAACACGGAAGGCCACTAACGCTAACTTGTCCATCGTCATCCGTGCGAAGCTTCTCCCGTCATGTCACGCGGACTCCCCGCCCCCAGGAACCCAGGTCTACCATGCCGAAGCGTCGGAGCGGTCAGACGCGTTGGAGCCTCATCGTTGCACACGGGGACGTCCCGGGAGCGGTTCGCCTCCGTAGTGACGAGCCAACGGTGCAGCAGGCGTCTCCGGACACCGTTGTTCGAAGTCATGAGTACGATAGACTCGGACGCTAGCGCCATGGCATGCTAGCAACTCGTCGATCAGTTCCGGCAACACCTCCGGATAATGTGGCGAGCCTGGGTCGAGTAGCAGGCCCAGGCATGTGCCACTATGCGTGGCCACCACCCCTAGTGCATCGTGACGCGCGCGTAGGTCTAGAAAGAGCCCGAGGTATTCCTTGGGTAACGCGTCCTGGTTGAGGACCGCGCTGCGAGTAGCGACGTCACCGACGGACGGCAGATGACGCCGTTTCACTGCGCGTCCGAGGCCCAGCAGCAGCCTCTCGTACTCGGCAAGCCTGCCCGCGCCGTGACCCCCGCGGTGCTTGCATAACTCGGTCGTCTCGGCCTGGCCTCCCTCGTCGAGAGCAACGATGGTCAGCGAGGGGAGGGTCCCCAGGCGACCGTGCACGATCCCTTCTCGCTGGTGGAAAGAAACAATGCCTTCGTACATCACGCCGTCTGAGGGCTCTATGGCGCTCATGGTTCTGGCCAAAAAATACCGGGGAATGTGGACCCCGAATGCGGATCCGATCGCGCGGGCCGTGGCGACCATGTCGGCCGATGAGCTGGCACACCCTTTGCCTTCCTGCAACTCGCTCTCGATGTGTAATTCGCCGCCCGCCTCGAGGTTATATAGCCACATCAACTCCTCCGCCAATCGCCGCGACTTCTCCTTGTGCGGGGGAGAAACGCGTACACCCTCAAATCCGCGCACCGCCGTGAACCTAGCGGTCGAACCTTCAGTGATCGGCAGAGTAACCAGAAACTCCCGTCCTTCAGTCGGAAGCGCGCCCTGGAGCAACTCGCCGAACGTCCCAAGGCACCTGCCAATGCCTGTTCTCGAGCTACCCATTGTCACCTTATGAGGCGGTATGCAGCCGCCGCAACGAGCAACTGCTGGACGTGAGTCGAAGTTCGAGCTTCCGTTGTCCCAAGTACCACACCAACCAGCGCCCTGTGTACCAGAACGATATCGCTCGGAAAGACCGTCCATCACCCGCCGGTAGCACCATTATTTCCGGACGATGCAGGTGCTACCGGCCTCCTCTTACCACTAAGGTTTCCTAGAACACGGGGGTTTCCGTGTACGTACCGAACACTTCCTTAAGGGCGTTGACGATCTCCCCCATAGAGGCGCGCGCCTTCACCGCCTCGATGGTGACCGGCATCAGGTTGGCGTCGTGGTCGCGGGCGGTGTCCTGGAGCTTCTTGAGTAAGCGCTCGACTTCGGCGTTGTCGCGCTCGGCCTTGACTCGCTTCAAGTGGTCGATCTGTCGCTGCTCCGACTCGGGATCGAGCGCGTGCGTTTCGACTTTGTGATCCTCTTCGTCATCGATGTACTTGTTCACGCCCACCACGGTGCGATCGTTGTAGGCCTTGCTCTGGGCCAGTTCGTACGCGAAGTCTGCTATCTCGCGCTGGAAGTAGCCCTGCTCGATGGCACCCACGGCTCCGCCCATCTCCTCCGTTTTTTCGAGGATCTCCCAGATGGCGCGCTCCATATCGTTGGTCAGCGACTCCAGGTAGTAGGACCCCCCGAGGGGATCCGACACGTTCGGTATATTGGTCTCCTCGGCGATGATCTGCTGGGTACGCAAAGCGACCTTCATAGCGAACTCCGAGGGTATCGTGTAGGCCTCGTCCAAGCCGTTTGTGTGCAGGGATTGGGTACCACCGAGCACCGCGGAGAGCGCCTGCAGCGTGGTGCGGACGATGTTGTTGATCGGCTGCGGCTTGGTGAGTGTGGCGGCGGCTGTCTGGGTGTGAAAGCGCATGCGCATCGACTCGGGCTTCTTGGCGCCGAACTCTTCCTTCATCATCTTGGCGTAGACCCGACGCACAGCCCGGAACTTGGCGATCTCTTCGAAGAAATCGGCCTGAGAAACAAAGAAAAACGAAAGCCGTGGCGCAAAGTCGTCCACGTCGACGCCGACGCTCGTTACGTCTTGCACAAAAGCCTTCGTGTTCGCCAGGGTAAAAGCGACCTCATGCAGAGGACTGCCCCCGGCTTCCGAGATATGATAGCCGCTGATGTTGACGGCGTTATAGCGTCGCATGTTGCGCGCGCAATACACGATGGTGTCGCGCACGATACGCATGCTCGGGCGGATCGGGTAGACCCACTCCTTCTGGGCAGCATACTCCTTCAGGATGTCGTTCTGAATGGTGCCGGAGAGTTTATCGAGATCGTAGCCTTTCTCTTCTGCCAGCGCCACGTACATCGCGAGCAAGATCCAGGCGCTCGGGTTGATGGTCATGGAGACGCTGATATCTTCCAGGTTTATGCCCTCGAAAAGCGCCTCCATGTCGTCGATGACATCGATCGCCGTACCTTCGCGACCCACTTCTCCCCAGCTTACGCTGTCGTCGGAGTCGTAACCCATCAAGGTCGGCATATCGAAATCCACTGACAAGCCGGTTTGGCCCTGCCGGACCAGGTACTTCAAGCGTTCGTTGGTTTCGGCGCCTGAGCCGAACCCGGCGATTTGGCGCATGGTCCAAGCGCGACCCCTGTACATGGTCGGGTACGGACCGCGGGTGAAAGGGTAACGTCCGGGCAGCCCGATCTCTTCCCAGGGCGTATCGGCGACGTCCGCCGGCGTGTAAACGCGCTTCACGGGAAAACCCGAGCCGCTGAAGTACTCCGACTTCTGCTCCGGCACGCGCTCCAGAAAGCCGGCCAGTTCGTTACTTTCCCAATCAGCCACGTCTTCCTCGATCTGCCGGACGACGCTCTCTTCTATCAGGCGGGTGAGTTCCTCGCTACCGAGCTTGTAGTATGGGGTGTCCACGCTGCTCCTTTCGGTTCGGGTCGTTACACGCTGCTTTCGAGTAGGTCGAGCGCGACGGTGAAAGGGGCGCGCTTGCGAAGGCGGACGTCCTCGACCGCAGCCTCGAAGTCGGGGCCGATCGAAGGATCCTCTATACGGTCGAGCGCGACACCCTGGATGATGGTCTTGAGGCGATGAGCGGCCATGTTCCGTTCTCGCCGTTCGATCTCGC
>JALZJN010000134.1 GCA_030859735.1 Actinomycetota bacterium | reverse complement strand
CCCATTGGGAGGCTCTCGAGGCGGTGCGCGGCTGGGGGCTCAGGACCAACTCGGAGAACCGCCGGCTCGCCGATCTCGACGAGGTCTACAGCTTCTGCTCCCACTGGGCCGAACATCGCCACGACGTCGACTACGAGATCGACGGGATAGTGACCAAGGTCGACTCGATTGCGCAGCAGGACGAGCTGGGCTTCACCTCGAAGGCGCCTCGTTGGGCGATCGCCTACAAGTTCCCGCCGGAGGAGCGCACCACGCGCCTCAACGAAATTCAGGTACACATCGGCCGGACCGGGGCTGCGACGCCCTTCGCCCGACTCGAACCCGTCTTCGTGGGTGGCGTGACGGTGTCGACCGCAACTCTGCACAACGAGGACGAGGTCGCCCGCAAGGACGTGCGGATCGGAGACACGGTCATCGTTCGGCGCGCCGGCGACGTCATTCCCGAAGTGGTGGGGCCGGTTCCGTCGCTGCGAACGGGCAAAGAGCGGCGCTTCGTGATGCCGAAGACCTGCCCCTCCTGTGGCTCCGACATCGTGCGGCCCGAGGGTGAGTCGGTGGCCCGCTGCGTGGGGATCGACTGTCCGTCGCAGCGCATCGAGCGCATCTTCCATTTCGCGGCTCGTGGCGGCATGGACATCGAAGGCCTCGGCTACCAGACGATCTACGCGCTCATCACCAAGGGCTTTCTCAAGGATCCCGGCGACATCTTCTCACTCACGAAGGCTCAGCTTCTCGAGCTAGAGGGCTTCGCGGAGAAGTCGGCCTCGAACCTGGTGGAGGGAATCGAGAAGTCGAAGAAGAGGCCGCTGGCGAACCTTCTGATTGCTCTGAGCATCTTCCACGTGGGCGGGGCCGCCGCCGAGGAGCTTGCCGCCGAGGCGGGCTCTCTGGAGCGCCTCCAGGAGATGAGCTACGAGGAGCTGCTGGCGACGGAGGGGATAGGGCCGGTGATTGCGCGCTCGGTCATCAGCTTCTTCGACCAGGAGCGCAACATCGAGGTTCTCGACAAGCTCCGCCGGGCCGGTGTCAACACCAAAGGTGAGCGCCGGGACCGGAGTGGACCGCTTCAAGGCAAGACGTTTGTGCTCACCGGCTCGCTCGAGCGCTTCTCGCGTCCGGAAGCGCAGGCGGCGATCGAGAGCCGCGGCGGCAAGGTGACCTCGAGCGTGAGCAAGAAGACCGATTTCGTGGTTGCCGGTGACTCTCCGGGTTCGAAGCTGGACAAGGCCGAGACCCTCGGCACTGCAATCCTCGATGAAAAGGCGTTCGAGGAGCTGCTGAGCTCGTAACTTCCCGCCGAGTGGTGGTCAGATGCTCTATATGGTCATCTCACCACCACTCGACGTCGCAGGTCTGATCGAACAAAGAAGACCGGCCCAGGAATTCGCCTGCGCCGGTCTTCTGTTATTGGCCTGTTGCCGCCACTCGCTGTCTCTAATGAGCCCGGTGGACCAAATCCGGGACGAGGGACGACGGTGAACCGGTGTGGATTCTGCCCGTGGCCCAAACCAATGGCCAGAACCCGAAAAATCGAGGCTTAGACCACTAGCAGCCGGTCACCTCACGAGGTCCGTCGGATCTATCGCTCAGTCTGGACCACCTCCTCTCTCGCGTGCCTCAATGTTAACCACAGACGGGGCCGTAGGTGGCGCGATTTCATCTAATGCGTACGGAAGCCGTCGGTTAGCGTGCAACGCATGGAAGGTGGCAGGGCTGTGCCGGGAACCGAGGCCGAGATCGTCTTCGAGCTGCCGGTCGAGCGAGGCAAGGTGCGCGAGTTCGCTCTGGCCGTCGCAGAGGACAACCCGATTCACTACGACGTGGAGGAGGCTCGCCGCCACGGGCTCCCCGACATCGTGGCGCCTCCGACCTTCACGGTCACCCAGATGTGGCAGGTTCCGCGCGAGGAGCGAGAACGCCGTCTCGGTACCAACCTCTCCTACGAGCGCGTGCTGCACGGCGAGCAGGAGTTCTTCTATCAGAGGCTCCCCGTCGCCGGGGAGGTCCTCACGGGCCGCATGCGGATCGCCTCCGACGTCACCAAAAAAGGCCGCCGGGGTGGAGCGATGCGGGTGGTGACCTACGAGTCGGTTTTCACCGACTCGTCCGGTGACGAGGTCGTGAGGGCGCTCTATACGCTCATGGAGCTGCCTCTCTCGTGAGCGTTCCGTCCGACCTGCGGCTCGGCGACCTGTTCTCGGGCATGGAGCTGGCAGAAGTGGTGTTCGGCCCCCTAGAGCGCGCCGACATCGTCCGCTACGCCGGTGCCGCCGGGGACTTCAACCCCATCCACATAGACGATGTCTACGCTCGGGGGGCCGGGGCGCCTACGGCTTTCGCCATGGGAATGCTTCCGGCCGGCTACCTGGCTCACGCCGTAAGCGACTGGTTTGGAGGTCCACAACACCTGAGGCGTTTTCGCGTCCGCTTCCTCACGAGGGTGTGGCCGGGGGACGAGATCGTCTGCTGGGGACGAGTCGATGAGGTCGAAGGGCCGGTCGTGAGGGTGCGCTTCGAAGCGGATCGCCGGGGGCCGGGACCCCGCGAGCTCGAGCTGCCGGAGCGCGAGCCCGCCCTCACCGGCGACGCCGACGTAGAACCGGCGGCCTGAGAGTGCTCAATCAGGCGCTCACCGGCAAGCGCTACAAAGGCGACAGTTACGAGATCACTGCCGAGGCCATCGCGCGCTACTCAGAAGCCACGAACGATCTCAACGAGCATTACCGTGGCCCCGTCCCCATGGCCCCGCCGGTCTTCGGCATTGTGCCAGCCTTCCCCACGATCATGAACGTGGCCCGCGATCCCGAGCTCGGCGCAGACCTCCTGCGGCTGGTCCACATCTCAGAGGAGCACGTCATCCATCGCCCGCTGGGCGCCGGCGACGTGCTGGCGGTCGGCGCCGAGCTGGCCTCGATCTCAGAGGACGAGACCGGCGAGCGCTTCACGATCGAGGTCGAGCTGGGAACGGAGGGCCAGGTCGCCACGCTCGTGCGGGCGACCATGCTCATCCGGGGAGTGGGCGTCCGCCGGAGGCGCCGCCCTGCGCCTACAGGAGCCTCGGGCACGAGGGCCTCTCCGGAGATTCTCGGCGAACGTCCCCTGAGAGTCGACGAGGACCAGCCTTCACGCTACGCGGAGGCATCGGGGGACCACAACCCCATCCACCTCGACGAGGCCACCGCACATTCCGCCAAGCTCCCCGGCGTCATCGTTCACGGCATGTGCACGATGGCGATGGCGAGCGCGGCTGTGGTCGACGAGGTGGCCGGGGGCGACCCGGGCAGGATCCGGATGGTGGCCGCGCACTTCGCCAAGCCCGTTTTTCCGGGCCAGGAGCTGCGCTCCCGTTGGTGGTGGTCGGACGACGGTCACGAGTTCGACGTGGTCAACCGCGCGGGGGTGTCGCTGCTCCGCGGCAGGGCCGAGGTGGCGAACTGAACCTCTAGAGGCCCACGCAGGTGAAGTTCGCCGTCTTCCAGGCCACGAGTGCGATCCCGAGCGCTATCACGAAGGCGATCGAGGCCACGTCCACGAGCGCGCTCCGCCGCCCCTTGTAGGCGTCGAACCCGGCCCCCACCAGGATGCCGCCGGCGAGGCCGCCGAGGTGGGCGAGATTGTCGATGCCGGGGACGATGAAGCCGAAGGCGAGGTTGATAATCACCAGGATCGTGATGCTCTTGAGATAGCCGCGCACGAACGCCGAGCGGCGCCGGTTGTAAAGGTAGATCAGCAGGGCTCCGACGACTCCGAATATGGCGCCCGACGCCCCTACTCCCAGAGCCGGACAGGGGCCGAAGGCATAGGAGGCCGCCCCTCCGAGAAATCCTGCGATCACGAAAAGGCTCAAGAAGCGGGGGGTCCCGAAGGCGCGCTCGACCTCGGGACCGTAGAGATAGAGGACGTACATGTTGAGTCCGATGTGCCACAGCGAGCGCGGGGCGTGCAGGAGCATCGGGGTGAGGAGCCGATACCACTCCCCGGCGGCGATCGCCGGCTGGAAGGACCCGAGACTGCGGATGATGCCGGGGTTGAAGGTCTCCACGAACCAGAAGAAGACGCAGACCCCGATGATCACCATCGTGGCCGGAGAGCTCGCGGCGCCCACCGAGCGCACCTTGCGCTGTGAGCGCCGGGCCTCGGCCACGCATTCGGGGCAGTGCTGTCCCACCGAGGCGGGGATCGCGCAGCGGCCACAGATGGGCCGCTCGCAGCGGGAGCAGCGAAGCCGCGTGGGGACGTCGGGGTGGCCGTAGCAGTAGGTCTGCTCGGCGTTATCCAACGTCTGTTCGGGGGTCTCGGAGGCCATGCCTTGCTTTCGTCTCGTCGGTGGGCCGGCTCGGTGGGCCAGCTCTACCCAATCGTCCCATAGGGGGCCGCCTAAGGTGGGAAGGCCCGCCGGCCCGCAACCCAGCCCCCGCAACCCGGCCCCCCGGCCCCCCCGGCCGGCCCGCTTCCTCGTGGTGGTCAATCGCCCAAGCTGTGCGGTTAGCCACCGTTTCGGTGGTCATGCGCCGAAGTTGGGCGATCGACCCCCGGTCCCATCCCGGCGATCGGCCCCCGGCCCGGCCCCCGGCCCAGGGGACAAAGTTGCGCCCCTGGCTCCGATGCTGGAGTGATGCCTGTTAACTCGTGTGTTTTTTGTTATGTTTGATGCCGTCGATCTCCCGGGGCTTGGAGGCGCAACGTGCTCACCGTCGCAAGAAGGATCACGGTCCTACTCACCGTCGCTCTGCTATTGGCCGCCTGCGGCCGTTCCGATGCCGTCGACGACGCCACCCGTACGTCCTCGGCGGCGCGTGACACGGCTGCGGAGGCTCTCGCTCGGGTGGCGGAGCTCGAGGCCGAGGTGTCGCAGCTCCAGATTCTTTCCGACCGTGCCGAGTCGGCCGCCGAAAAGCTGTCGAAGCAGCTCAGCGCCGACGCGGCGGAGGACCGCCAGGCCACCAAGGAGCGCTTCGTCTCCCTCAAGGAGGCCCTGGGCAACGTCAAGTCCTCGCTGCGGGAGGTCTCTGATGCGGCCGAGTCGGCCGGGCGGCGTGCGGAGAACGCGGCCCTCGCCTCGGACACTCTGGAGCGGTCCGTGGCGGTTCTCGAGGAGAGGCTCGACTACCACCTCAAACATTCGAGGCGCTGATGTCCCGGCTCATGCAGGACCTCGTCGGACAGACATTGTCCGGCCGCTACCGGCTCATCTCACGTCTGTCCACCGGAGGCATGGGGGAGGTCTACCGAAGCCACGACGTCCTCCTAGACCGCTCGGTGGCGGTCAAGGTGTTGCATCCTTCGTTGGCCCACGATCCTGACCTGGTGGACAGGTTCAAGGACGAAGCCCGGGCCGCGGCCCGCCTCACCCATCCCAACATCGTTGCCGTCTACGACTGGGGCGCGACCGAGGATCAGACCTACTACATGGTCATGGAGTACGTGGCCGGCAACGACCTGCGGGACGTGCTGGTGGCGCGCAGCTCCCTGGAGCCGGCACAGGCCGCCGACATCATGGCTGCGGTGTGCGACGCTCTCGCCGCCGCTCACGCCGGTGGTCTCGTGCATCGGGACGTCAAGCCCGAGAACATCCTCATCGCTCGCGACGGGACGGTGAAGGTTGCGGACTTCGGCATTGCGGTGGTCGCCGACGCCGACCGAACGGGCCCGGGCGGGGGCATCCAGGGGACCCTCCGCTACCTGTCGCCGGAGCAAGCGCAGGGCTTCGAAGCTTCGTGGGCGTCCGACATCTGGGCCTCCGGAGCGGTTCTCTCCGAACTGCTCACCGGGCTTCCCCCCTCTCACGGCGCCGGAGTTGACCTGCTGACCCGGCGGGCCGAAGAGCAGCCCGTTGCGCCCTCCCGGCTGGCTTCTCAGGTGCCCTCACAGCTGGATGAGATCGTGCTCAAAGCGTGCGCGCTCGACCCCACGAGGCGTTTCGAAGACGCCTCCTACATGGCTCACGCGCTGAAGCGAATCTCGGTGCGCTCCCTGCCCGACGCGGCCCCGCTGGACTCGCTGGTCGCGGAGCTGACCGGCGAGATCAACATCACGGCGGTCCGCGGCCCCCGCTCTCGCCGCCGGCGCAAGGGACGAATCAGGAGGTTTCTGTGGGGACTCCTGAAACTGCTCCTCCTCTTGGTGGTGGTCGCCGTCGTCGCACTGGGCGGTGCTCGGGCGGCGCCGTTCCTGTTCGGCCCGGCCACCGTCGAGGTACCGGAGGTGACGGGGCTTCGGCTGCAGGTGGCGGCCTCGCGAGCCGATGTCCTCGGGCTCGAGGCGCGCATCGCAGAGCGCCGTCGCGTCCCCTCGACTCCGCGCGACCGAGTTATCGCTCAGTCCCCCAGCGGAGGCAGCGTCAAGGAGGGCACCGTCCTGTCGCTGGTGGTCTCCGCCGGGCCTCCTCTGAAGCAGGTCCCGCCGCTGGTGGGAAAGAGCCAAGACGCCGCCGAGCGGCTGCTCGAGAAGGCGGGCTTGGTCGTGGGCAAGACCAGCGCGCGGTATTCCTCGGAGAAGGCGGGGGCCGTGGCCGTCCAGATACCGGCCGGAGGCCTTCTCGAGCTGGGCGACGAGGTCGCACTCGTGATCAGTAGGGGGCCGCGCCCCCAGGACGTCCCCGAGATCGCCGGTCTCGATATCCACAAGGCCGCCAAGCGCCTCAAGGCGGCGGGTTTCGTGGTCACGCTTTCCAAGGACTATTCCGAGGAGGTGGCGGAGGGCAAGGCGGCGGAGACCCGTCCCGCCGGCCCCCTGCCGCCGGGAAGCAAGGTCGAGCTTGTTCTGTCACTCGGCCCCCGCTTCGAGATGCTCGACATGCCGGACGTGCGCGGGATGACCGCGACCGAAGCCGTCGATACCCTCGAGAGTTCAGGGCTCAGGGCTCGCACGGTGGATTCGTGCGGGGGCGGGGGGGTCGTGGCCGACACCGACCCGATCTCGGGAAGCCCCGTGCGCGAGAACGATGTCGTGGCGTTATTTCTCTGCTGAGGTTCTTAACATCTGGCCGGGCAGCACCTTCCATGCGGTGAGCGTCTCGGAGAGGCGCGGAGTGCAGTCGAGTGTGGAGATCTCCTCGAGCGGGACCCAGCGAGCCTCGGCGGCATCCTCGCCGCCCCTCGGCTCGGCCGCCCCTCCCACGGCCTCGCCGATGTAGTCGAGCACCACGAAGTGTGTGTCGCCGAGGGCCTCGTAGACGCCGAGGAGGTCTGAGACCTTCACCTCCACCCCGGTCTCCTCGAGCACCTCCCTCGCCGCCGCCTCCACTAGGCACTCGCCGTGCTCGAGCCGGCCCCCGGGCAGCGACCAGAGCCCCTTGGCGGGCTCCCGGCCCCGGCGCACCATCAGCAGCGCCCCGTTTCTCACGACCACGCAGCCCACCCCCACGAACGGCCCCTCCTTCACGTCCCGCATGCTACCCGCCCCCTCTGAGCCCCACCATTCGCGTTTTGAGCGCCTCTCGATACCGTTTTCGGTACTCTGAGGCGCTCAAAACCGACACCCGCGCGAAACATGGGCCCGATTACGCTCGCGCGCATGGAATCAGTCTCGGCCCCCTCCTCCTCTTGGGCCCTGCTCGCGGTGGGGGTCGGTGCCGCCTCCACCGCCGCCATCCTCGTGCGCTATGCAACCGACGCCGAGCCGATGGCCCTGTCCTTCTGGCGCTGCGCCGCCGCGGCGGCGGCGCTGGCGCCGTTTGCCGGACGCAGGTTGCGTGGGATGGGCTCGGCTCGCGTCCCCGCCTATTCCGGGCTCTTTCTTGCCCTGCACTTTGCGACCTGGATCACCTCGCTGCGCCTCACCACGGTGGCGGCCTCGTCGCTGCTGGTCTCGACCACACCGATCTTTGTCGCCCTGGGTGCCTGGTTGCTGTGGGGGGAGCGCCTTGCCTCCAAGGCGTGGGCGGGCATCGCTGCCACCGTGATGGGAGTCGCGCTGGTGGGCGGAGGGGGCCTCGGGGGCTCGTCTCTAGAGGGCAACTCGCTCGCCCTTGTAGGGGGCGCCACCGCCGCCGGTTACGCCATGACGGGACGCCGGGCGCGTCTCGCAATGGGGACGCTCGAGTACGCGGTTGTCGCCTACGCCGCGGCCGCGGCCGCCCTGCTCCTCACCTGCCTCGCGACCGGCGCGGCCCTGTGGGGCTACGACGCTTCGACATGGGCCGCCGTAGCCGGTCTCGTCGTGGGCCCTCAGCTCCTCGGCCACACCCTCATCAATTTCGCCCTCGGAGACATAGACGTGGTGTCGGTCTGGATCGCAGTGATGGCCGAGCCGGTCATCGCCACCGTGCTTGCGCTGCTGCTCCTTGACGAGGTCCCTCCGCCTCTGGTGCTGCCGGGAGGGTTGTTGTTGCTGGCCGGGATATATGTCGTCTTGACCTCTCAGGCCTCGGCGCGCACGTGAAACTCGAGCACGCCCGTGGCGTCCTGAATCTCGATCGTTGCGCGGTTATGGGCATCGTCAACCGCACGACGGACTCGTTCTACGACCCTGGGCGTATGGGGCTCGAGGACTCGATCGCCCACGGACTCGATCTGTGGCGGCAGGGTGCGACCGTCCTCGACGTGGGCGGGATCAAGGCCGGCCCCGGCCCCGAGGTCAGCGAGTCGGAGGAGCTCGCTCGAGTGATCCCACTGGTTTCAGGGCTCGCCTCGCGCGGTGAGGCGCTCATCTCCGTCGAGACGAGCCGGGCGAGGGTGGCGGAGGCTGCGCTCGAGGCGGGGGCCGCGCTCATAAACGACGTCACCGGTCTTGTCGATGAGCGCCTCGCCGCCGTCTGCGCGGAGTCCGGCGCCGGCCTCGTGCTGATGCACAACGGGGGTCAGCTGCGGGGGAGGCCTCGCAATCCTCGCTATGCCGACGTCGTCGGGGAGGTCCTGGGCTGGTGGGCCGAAGCCACCGAGCGCGCCTGCAGGGCGGGCATGCGCTCGACCCAGCTCCTGCTCGACCCGGGCCTCGATTTCGACAAGACCACCTATCACTCGCTCGAGCTGGTGAGAAGGATGGACGAGCTGACCGCACAGGGTCTACCGGTCCTTGTCGCTCCTTCACGCAAAGATCTCGTAGGGGAGAGCCTCGCTCTGCCTGCCGAGGAGCGTCTGGAGGGCTCGCTGGCGGTGGCCGCCCTCTGCGTCGAGCGCGGCGCGGCCATGGTCAGGGCTCACGACGTCCTCGCCACGTCACGGGGGCTCGCCATGGTCGAGACCGTGATGGGCCGCACCAGGCCGAGAAGGGCCATCCGAGGGCTGTGGGAGTGATGCTAAACAGAGGTGCCCGGAGGCCCGATGATCTAGGGGTGAGCACTTCATTACCGACAAGGGGATGTTGAGATGGGAGCTGACGGCCTCTTCCCGGCGGGCGTTGCCGCGCTCTTCGGACTCTTGCTCGGCAGCTTCGCCACGGTCGCGGCTCACCGGATTCCCCGTCGTGAGAGCTTCGCCACAGGACGCAGCACGTGCCCCTCGTGCGGTCACGTGATCACCGCCATCGAGAACATCCCACTGCTGAGCTTCATCGCCCAGCGAGGTCGATGCCGTCATTGCTCGGAGAGAATCTCGTGGCGCTACCCAATCACCGAGCTCGTCACCGCGGCCCTGTTCGTGTTCGCGGTCCTGCGCTTCGGGGCCTCGGTCGAGGCGCTGGTCTACGCAGGACTGTTCTGGGTTCTGGTGGTCCTCGCAGTCATCGATCTGGAGCACAGGCTGCTGCCCAATCGGGTCGTGTATCCCGCGTTCATCGGGGGCTGGGTCGCGCTCAGCGTGGCGGCGTGGATCGAAGGCTCGCCCGAGCGCCTCGCCGACGCGGGCGTGGGTGCGGCCATCTTCGGCGGTCTGCTGTTCCTGGTCGCGTTCATCTACCCGGCCGGAATGGGGGGAGGAGACGTCAAGCTCGCCTTCGTACTGGGCAGCTTCCTCGGGTACGCCGGGGGGATCGGCGTCACCATGGTTGGCATGTTCCTGTCGTTCCTGCTGGGGGGCCTGATCGGCGTCGTAGTGCTGATTGCCAAGCATGGCGATCGCAAGTACGCCCTTCCGTTCGGCCCCTTTCTCGCGCTTGGATCGGTGATTGCGATCGTCGCCGGCCTGCCACTGCTGAGGGCATATCTCGGCGCCTTTTGAGCGCCCTAGCCGTGGCCTTACCATGAGGTCATGGATGAGTACGAGGACGAACCTCTAGACGAGGAAGAACGGGAGGCACTGCGCCAGGACCTCGTCGACGTCGAGGTCTTGAAGCAGGTGCTGGGCGACCAAGGAATCAAGGGCACGGTGTTCTTCTGCCCGGACTGCGACGAGGACCACTATCTCACCTGGGACCTCTTGCAGGGCAACCTCCAGGAGCTGCTCGAGCAGGGAGAGTCCCCGGTGCACGAGCCGGCCTTCGATCCCAACCCCGACGACTATGTCTCCTGGGACTATGCGCGCGGCTTCTTGGACGGCTATGAGTCATTTCAACGCGAGGACGTCGACGAGCTGGGCCGCCGCCTCACCTCGGAGCTCGAGCCTTTCGGGCTCTCTCGCGAACAGGTGACCGTGCTTCTCAGACGGATGGGGCTGGCGCCGCCGAGCGAGGCGTTGTAAGTGCCCGTTGGCGAGAATTACTTCCCGGAGGCCAAACGCCCATGTTGGGCGGGAGACCACCGTTTTGGTGGCCGCAGCCCCAAGTTGGGCGATCCACCGCCTGAGTCTGGCTCCCGATGCTGGGGGGACCAGAAGAGATGAGTCGCGTGATTGCGTTCGCCAATCAGAAGGGCGGCGTGGCCAAGACTACGACCACGCTCTCCATCGGCGCGGCACTAAATGAGCGCGGGCGGGACGTCCTGCTCGTTGACCTCGACCCGCAGGGCGCGCTCACCTACTCACTCGGCTACGACCCCGACGGCATCTAGGAAACCGTCAACGACGTGCTGCTACATCACCTTCCGGTCGAGAAGGCCGTGATTGCGGGTACTCCCGATCTTCTGCCGGCCAACATCGACCTCGCCGGCGCCGATACGGTGTTGCTGACGAAGACCGGCCGCGAGTACGCGCTCGAAAGGGCACTCAGAGACGTCGCGAGTTCTTACGATTACATCCTGATCGATTGTCCGCCCTCGCTGGGAATCCTCACGATCAACGGACTCACCGCAGCTTCAGAGGTGTGATACCCCTGCAGGCAGAAGCCCTGTCGCATCGAGGCGTGGGCCAGCTGCTCGAGACCATCGCCGACATCAAGCGCTT
>JALZJN010000113.1 GCA_030859735.1 Actinomycetota bacterium | reverse complement strand
AGGACGTGGTAGCGGTAGGAGTGGTGGTCGATCTCCTTGCGAAGCTCTTTGGCGCGCCGGGCTGCGCTGCGGCCTTTGGAGTCGATCGTGTTCATCGCAGCCATTGTCTCAGCACACGCTTGGGATTCGACGCGAAGAGGGAGCCCCTTTGGGCTCCCTCTTCGACGAGTCGGACTCGACTCGTACCCCCACCTCTGATCCCCCACCTTCTTTTGCCGCCTCGAGGTGATGCTTGAACACTAGGGGAAGAACCTGGCAGGGCCAATACGCAAAGCTACCGATCAGCGCAGCCGAGCAGCATGATGCGACGTCTGGTGAAGACCCAGTCGTCACCGTCGCGCTCGAAGCCCTTGCCCGTTTCTTGTCCCCGGACCTCTATAAACGCCCTCACCGCGGCGATGCGTTGTTCGGGAAACTCGCCCGGCCACATCCACTCGGAGAAGCGGGTCTGCTGGGACACGATGCGCTCATCGAGAATGGCCAGGCCCGCCGCCCGCGCGATGGTACGGAAAGCCGACGCGGGACGGCTGGCCGCATGGCTCGGATCCCGCAGGACCTCCAAGTCGTAGAGAGCTTGGGCCTGCTCGTAGCGCTCGGGCGCCAGCTGATCCACGATCAGAACTCGTCCCGAGTCTTTGGCCACGCGCCGCATCTCCAACAGGACGGGAACCGGCTTTGTGATGTGATGGAGTACCTGAGCGCTGCAGACGAGATCGATGGAACGGTCTCGCAGGGGAAGGCGAGCGCCGTCCGCAGCCACCGCTTCGGTGCCTGGGTGCCGACGCCGGCCAACCTGCAGCATCCCGGGCGTCAGATCGACGGCCACCCGAAACTCGGAGCCGCTTTCGAACAGAGCCAGGAAGTTGCCGGATCCCGCTCCGACCTCCACCACCACCTCGCCCGGCTCTAGCCGGGAGAACTCCACAACCCCGAGGGCGTCGAAACGGTGTGCGGTCCGTTCCGAGAAGCCCTCCGCGGCCCGCTCGAACTCCTCCTGGACGAGACGGTTGTGCCGCTCCCCGCCGGTGCTCACGCCGCCTCTGTCGCCGCGACGATGCCCCCTCCGAGAAGCTCGTCGGGATCCGTCATCGCGTAGAGGACGGCCGACTGGCCCAGTGCCACGGCTTGCACCCCACGCTCGAAGAGGACCTGCGCGACTACGTTCGCACCGGTGGTCAGGCGCGCAGGCGTGACGTCTCCGTGAGCACGGTGCTGAACCAGCACGCGCTCACCCGGCCCCGGAGCGGGGCCCACGAAGCTCACCTCCTCCAGGCGAGCCGAAACCACCTCGAGGTCCTTGCGCTCCCCCACCACGATTCGGTTCGAGGACGCCTCGATCGAGGTCACGTACACCGGCCGCCCCAGCGCCACGCCCAGGCCCTTTCTCTGCCCCACGGTGTAGCGGCCAAAGCCGTGATGCTCGCCCACCACCCGCCCACCCTCGTCCACCACGTCCCCCCGGTGCGACGCTTCCGAGACGTGCTCCGAGATGTAGCCGCCGAGGTCACCGCCTCGCACGAAGCAGATCTCCTGAGAATCGGGCTTGGCAGCGGTCCTGAGCCCCAGGCGAGCGGCCAGCGCGCGGGTCTCCTTCTTGTCCATGCCGCCCACCGGGAACCGACAGCGGGCGAGGCGCTCCTGGGTCAGCATCCACAGCACGTAGGACTGGTCCTTTCGGCCGTCCACTCCGCGCAGCAGCCGGGAGCGGCCGCCCTCGGTTCGAACGCGTGCGTAGTGTCCGGTTACGAGGAGGTCCGCGCCCATGACCTCGGCTCGCTCGAGCAGCGCGTCGAACTTGATCCACTGGTTGCAGCGGACACAGGGGTTGGGAGTCCGGCCCGAGGCGTAGGCGGACCTGAAGTCACTCACCACCGAGGACTCGAAACGCTCGGCGAAATTCAGGACATAGAAGGGGATCTCGAGCAGATCCGCCACGCGCCGGGCGTCGTCGGCCGCGCCCACGCTGCAGCATCCAGACTCGGTGTTGGCCTCGCCCTGCCGCCAGAGCTTGAGCATGATGCCTGTGACGTCATAACCCTGCTCGACCATGAGGGCCGCGGCCACCGATGAGTCGACCCCGCCCGACATGGCAACCACGGCCTTTCTTCTTGCCGAGTGGTGGTCAGATGTCATATGTGATCACCTCAGCACCACTCGAGCGGATGGCGGCAGTCCTCATGCCGCCTTTCGTGCCCGCTCCACGATCTCTGGGAGCACCTCCAGCACCGCGCTCACGTCCTCTTGGGTCGAGGTGCGTCCAAGCGAGAAACGGATGCTGGCATCCGCAAGACGAGGCTCGAGACCGATGGCGAGCAGCACATGGGAGGGGTCCAGTGCCCCCGACTGGCACGCCGAGCCCGACGAACACGCGATGCCGGCTGCATCCAGCAGCAACAGCAGGGTCTCGCCGGAAGCACCCGGAAATGACACGTTGAGGTTGCCCGGCACGCGCGCGTCGAGATCGCCGTTGACCACCACGTCCGGGAGGGCGGCGCGCACGCCTTCCAAGAGCCGGCCGCGAAGCCCCAGCAGTCGCTCGGCTTTGGAGTGAACCTCCTTGGCCGCGACCTCGGCGGCAGCGCCGAACGCCGCGGCACCGGCGGAGTTCAAAGTCCCGGAGCGCAGCCCGCGCTCGTGTCCGCCTCCATGCAGCTGGGCAGCCACTGGAACACCTGCCCGCACGAACAGTGCGCCCACACCTTTGGGACCACCGAGCTTGTGCGCGGAGAAGGAGGCGAGGTCCACCCCCCACTGATGCACGTCCACCGGGATGTTTCCGAGCGCCTGCACCGCGTCCGTGTGCACCAACGCGAACGGGTTCGCATCCTTGACGGCCGCGACGATTCCGGCCATGTCCTGGACCGTCCCGATCTCGTTGTTGACGGCCATCACCGACGCGAGGACGGTCTCGCGGCGCACTACCTCGCACATTCCGGCCGGGTCGATCAGCCCGTCGTTTCCGACCTCCACCACTGTGACATCGAACCCACCGGCTTGTAAGTGCTCGACAGAATGGAGCACGGCGTGGTGCTCGAACGCGGTGGTGACGACGTGGCTGCCGTTGCCTTTCAGCTTGGCCGCGACCCCCTTGATCGCCAAGTTGTCGGCCTCGGTGCCGCCTGCAGTGAACGTGATCTCAGCCGGGCTGGCTCCGATGGCGGCGGCTACCTGTTCGCGCGCGTCCTCTACTCCCCGCCGCGCGGCCCGTCCATAGGCGTGAACCGAAGAGGGATTGCCGAAGTCACCATCGAGAAAGGCCAGCAAAGCAACCTTTGCCTCTGGCACAATGGGGGTAGTTGCCGCATGATCGAGATAGTGCATGGCACCAAGGATACGAGGCGGAGCGTCAGCCGTTGAGCGGTCGATCCGCGGCCGCCCCCTCCCAGGCCGCGAGCGCCACACCCTTGATCTCGGTGGTGGTCGGGGCTGTGCTTCTCGTCGCCGTCATGTGGCCGCTCGGCGAGGTGGCTTCGTCGTCCGCGATCACTCAGATCGACCGAGACGTCATCGAGCAGTCGGTCGAGATCCGCGCACCGCTCCTGAACAGCTTCATGCACTTTCTCACCTTCCTTGGCGGGACCCTGTTCGTGATTCTGATCTTGGGAACGGCCGGCATCGTCCTCTATCTCCTCGAGCGACAGACAAGGTGGCCGGTCTTTCTAGCGTGGACCGTCGTAGGCAGCCTGGGACTCGACAATCTCATCAAGACGCTCGTCGACAGGCCCCGGCCCGACTTCCATCGCCTGACCGATGTCACAGGCAGCGCCTTCCCCAGCGGTCACTCGAGCGCGGCTGCGGCACTGTTCCTGGCTCTCGCCTTCCTGCTCACCAGGCGGATGAACGGGGGCCGGGCCTGGGTGTGGGGAGTTGCGGCCATGCTGGCTTTCCTGGTGGCCGCGAGCAGGGTCTACCTCGGCGCGCACTGGCCTACCGACGTGATCGGCGGGCTGGCGCTGGGGGGTTTATGGACGGCCGTCATGGCAAAAGCGACGGCGGGGTGGCCGGCCGGCGAGGGCGGCGAGGGCCCGGAGGGCTAGCGGCGCTTTGCCGCTCCGCGACCGAAACATGCTCATGTACGGTCAAGAGTGAACCATTGCGACGTTGAACATTCTTCCTCTGGATGTTATACATCCAGAATGAACTTCGACGCTCAGCAAGAGAATGTCCTCCTCTTCGCTCTAGGAGAACAGCTGAGAGAGCTCGATGCCCGCTTCGAGCTCGTCGTCGTAGGGGGAGCGGCGCTGCTGGCGCTCGGTCTGGTGGACAGGACTACCAGCGACATCGACGTCCTCGCTGTGGCTTCGAATGGGGGTCTGAACCCCGCCAATCCGCTTCCCGCGCCCCTTGTCGAGGCGAGGGATCGGGTGGCTCGGGACTTCAACCTCGGGCCCGACTGGCTGAATCCCGGCCCATCCGATCTTCTGCAATTCGGCCTCCCGGACGGCTTCACAGAGCGAGTCTCGGCTCGCTCCTTCGGTTCGGCGCTCACGGTTCACTTTGCCGGCCGGTTCGATCAGATCCACTTCAAGCTCTACGCTTTGGTCGACCACGGGGCCGGACGCCATGAAGACGATCTTCGAGCTCTTCGTCCCACGGAGCAGGAGCTGCTCGCTGCCGCCCGATGGACGCGCACCCACGATCCGTCCGAGAGCTTCCGCCAGGAGCTGCTGGGGGCTCTGGAGCACTTGGGGGTGGAGGATGCAGACCTCGGAGCTTAGGGACGACTTCCGCGCCGACCTGATCTCATTCTCGTGGAGCCAGTGGACGCAAATGGGGGTTTCTGGCCCGCGTAATCGCGAGGACTTGTGGGCCGCCGACCCTGAAGCCCTGCTGCTCCTCTCACTTGTGGTGGCGCGCCATGAACCTCGTCTATTTGACGAGATCCTCGATTGGATGGCGCTCAATCTCCGCCTCGTGAGCATCCAGCGGCTTCGCAACTTAGCCGGCCACCAGGATGATGTTGTGCGACGGCTCGTCGATGCCGCTCTGGCATGGTCCATCACCCACGCAAAGAGTGTGACGCGTCGTATCCCCGTGGCTCCCAACATCCCTTCGGAACTCCAAACGCTGTTCCGGATTGATGGCCGGGAAGGGAGAGTCGGCAAGGCAGACGCGATCTTTGCCGCCCATGGCTTCCGACGGCCGGCAACCGGGCCAAGCGGGAAATCTCGTGTCCCGGAACTTTCCGCACCGATCAACCTCGGGTTTCGGCTAAGAGAGCTGTTCGGCGTCGGCAGCAGAGCAGAGGTGATCCGCATCCTCCTCGCCTCACGAAGCGACCGACTTCTGAGTGAGATCGCAGAGGCGGCCGCGTACGCTCCGCGCAACGTGCGTGAAACCCTTCATTCGCTGATCGAGGCCGGGGTCACAGAGACAGCCCAGAGGTCCAAGAGTCGCACCTATCGTGTGGATCGGAACCGGTGGGGCGGGTTCCTTGGCCTTGCCGAGCAAGACATGCCTGGATATGTGCCTTGGATACCGCTGATGCGAGCGGTTACGAGAATGCACCAATGGCTGGAGGAGGACGGGGCACTCCAAAGGTCGGCCTATATGCAGGCCAGTGAGGCGCGTCGCCTAATGGACAGGATCAACACCGATCTGCGCGCAGCCGACGTTACCGTGCAGAATGGTCGCCAACTGCATGGCGCCGACTACTGGCCGGCGTTCGTACAAGCCGTCCAGTCAGTTTCAAGGAGGTTGGAAGGGTGACCGTCGCCATAGCAGATCAGGACTTCTGGTATCTCGGCGGGTCGTAGCGGTCCTCGGCCGTCTGGGGATTGGGCACCCCGGCCCTCACCGCCTCGAGCTGGGCCGCGAACGCCAGGCCCAGATGCAGCGCCAGAGAGGTCAAGAAGGCCCACAGCAGGATCCCCACGATTCCGGCCAGCGGGCCGTAGGTCTGACCAAAGGACTTGCTAGCGGTGAGATAGGAGCTCAGCAGGCCCGTAAAAACAAACCACAAGAGTGTCGACAGGGCCGAGCCGTGAGCGAGCCAGGATGCATCGGGCTGGTGGCGACGCGGCGAGTGCTTGAAGAGCAAGGCGAAGGCGATGACTACGGCGACGATCCCGAGGGGCCAGCGAGCGAACGTCCAGACCGTGATCACCGACTCGCTGATGCCGGTCGCCTGCGCCGCCTGCCCCGCTGCCGAGCCCGCGACGAAAGCGATGAAGGCGATGACCGTCAATAGTCCCGCGCTGATCGCCAGGACGAAGCCCGTCGTGTACTTGAGCAGAGTGGGACGGTCTCTTTCCACTCCGTAGATGCGGTTGGCGCCACGTTCGAGCTGCCCCATAGCGGTGGTCCCTGCAACGAGTGTTCCAATTAGGCCGATCAACAGCGGGGTCGTCCCGGTGGAAGAGCCTTGCTGAAACGCTTGTGTCAATATCTTGCTCGCCGGACCAGGTGCAAAATCGACGAGGGCGCTCTGCGCGGCCCGCTTGAG
>JALZJN010000251.1 GCA_030859735.1 Actinomycetota bacterium | reverse complement strand
GAGAGCGCAGAGGTGCCGAAGTCCCAGTTGCCGAGCATTACGCCCACAGCGAAGCCCTCGACACGGACGTTTCGAACCTTTACCCGCTCGCCCGAAGCCCACACCGCAGCGCTGTACAGGTAAAGAGCGTCCCCGCGGAATGAGGCACTCGACCATGTGCGGGCGGTCGTGCTACGAAGGTAGAAGCCCTCAATAGTCACGTCGCTGGACCCGTTCAAGTCGAAGCCCGGTGTGTTCGCCGCCGTCTGGGTGACGGTCGCGCCACGCCCCAACAACACCATGAAGTCCGTGCTCACCGTAAGCGCCGAACTGATCCTGTAGCCCCCCGGAGTCGGCGGGAAGTAGACCGGTGCGTGCTCAGCGGCGGCGGTATCCATCGCAGCCCGAATCGCGGCCGTGTCGTCTGCCACTCCGTCCCCAACCGCCCCGTAGTCCTTGACGTTCAGCGGGAGCTGTACTCGCTTCACCGAGTCAGGCCGGCTGATGAGCCGATGCAGCAGCGCCGCCAACGTGCTCGCCATTCCTGCCAGACCCGCGGCGTAGGCGGCCCCCTTCAGCAAGTCACGCCGGTTGAAGTGCGCATCGGTCATGAACGCGCAAGCGTAACGCGGCCCCGGAGTTTCCTCTTCGGTGGACAGCCGCTGGTGGAGGCGCCTCTCTGGCCCTAACAGCGGGGTGCTCCGGGACGGCGTACGGCAGACGCTGGGGGTCGTATCCTTGAGGGCCCCCGGGGCCACAGAGCCACGGGGTAAGTCGCGGCGTTGCATGCCCGTGAAGCCGCTACTGGGGGCGCCTCGGGGCTGCCACGAGTCCCGTCGGTTACGCCTATGCTTTTACCATGCTTCTGCCGCTGCTAGCTGTCGCCCTACCTTCCTCCTCCTTCCTGCCGGTCCTCGATGCTCAGATACGGTCTCACCTGCCGGAGGACATCCGCCACATGCGTGGCACGAGTGGGGCGATCCACGCCATAAGCCGCCAGACCGCACCGCTCGAGCTCAAGTAGCCCTTGCGGCAGGTCACCTTGCCTCGCTTGTTCCGCGTGCCCTCGAAGGTCCCGGTGGCCGTCGCCCTGACGATCGCCTTCGCGGGTAGTGGCGTCGCCGCAGCGCAGGGAGGGCTTTGGGGGGTGCTCGGGGGCAGTGTCCTCGTGATTTTCACCTGCGGTCTTATGCTCCATCGCCTCCGGACGGACCCTCTTGACGCGCCTGGCCTGTATGGGCTCGCGGTTGCGGTGTTGTTTGGGGTGACATCCCTGGCCTGGCTCGGTACGCCCGGAACTCCTGGCCCCGACCTGGCTCGGGACGACATCACTCGCGCCCTGTTGGTGGTGTCACTCGCGACCCTGGCATTCGCAGCCGGCTCGTGGGTCTCGTTTCGCCCCATTACCCATCCGCGAGTCAGCTTTCATGATGGCTCGCCTAGTGCCAAAGCACTGCTACTCGCCTACCTCGTCGGAGTTGCTTCACTGGCACTGGGCATATCACTTAACAGCTATGGGTATGTGACGAACCTCAGTGGAAGCGGTCGCATTCTACCGTTGTTGCAACTCTTCAGCGCCCTGGGAACTGTAACCACTTTAGTGACCCTATGTTGCGCACTTGTCTACTTCAGGACAGGACGCCGCCGGCTAGGTCGGATGCTGGTGATCTTCGTAGCCGTCCAGATCGCCGTCGGCTTCGTAGCTGGCTACAAGGGAGCTTCGCTCGACCCACTACTGGTCACATTTCTTGCCTATGTGGTAATACGTCGGCGCATCCCCTGGCGTGCAGTCTCGATCGCGCTCGTTGTAACCTTTGTTGTCCTTCTTCCGGCCAATACCGCTTACCGGGCGAGTCTTCGAGAAGGACCGGGTGACACTGGGAGCGCGCTAGAGCGAACGGTAACGAGACCAGGTCTCTATCGTCCGGACAGGCTGGTATCTGATGCATATGGCTATACATTTAGGAGGTTTCGGCTGATCGACAGTGTCGCTTTGATCGTCTCCAACACGCCATCGAAGTATCCATGGGCCAGGGGCAACCGTTATCTCCAACTGCCGCTGGTAATAGCGGTCCCAAGAGCGGTGTGGCCTCAAAAGCCAGAGCTCGACGACTCTACACAGTTCTCTACGACATACTGGCAGTTCCCGCCCTCGGACCGCACGGCAACAGGCCTTACACAGGTTGGAGACCTTTACCGCAACTTTGGCCTTATGGGCGTCGCCGTAGGCATGCTGGCTTGGGGCTTGGCGATGGGCGGATCGAGTCGTCTGTACCGGCGATGGTTCTCCCCTCGCTTGGAAGTGATTTGGTTATACGGGCTCCTCAAGGCTGTGACGTACGTCGAGTCGGACCTTCCTTTCCTAGTGGCATCTTGGCTAAAGATCCTGCCCGTCATCGTGGGCGTGGCGTGGCTCCTACTGCCCGGTCGGGGGACCTCCCCTGGATATCAGCAAATCGGTCGGTGGCTGGGGTCCAAGTCGGAGCGGTAGAGGCCCGTCGTCGGACTCGTGTAGTGCGCCTATAATGGGCTCGGTGCTTCGTCAGATAGCTTTCGTCGCGGCTGCCGTCGTCGCGGTTGCGGTTTCCGCCAGCTTCCTAATCGCCTGCAACGCAGGCGATTCGGACAATCGAATCGTCCGCACCAACAAGGAGCGTCCCGCCGCGCTGCCGAATGGTCGGTTGAAGAGCCAACCGTCCCCTCTCACGCTCGCAGATGTCGCCAAGCAGCCGGCCGACTCTCCTCAACGAGCAGTGCTAGAGCTCCTGTTCTACGCCCAGTGGGGCAGTCTCCCTAACGTGGTGAGCGCGTACAGTCCTGCCGTCCTGCGGCGTGTCCGCGCCAATGACATAGCCGGAGCTTATGCACAGCAGCGCCCGACGCTCGCCACGTCCCTGCCCAGCATCGTGGAGACGCGCAACACGAAGGACGGCCGATTCGTAGCCGTCCGCCTCACATCGACGACCGGCCCTCCACAACTCAATGCTTTCGTTCTCAGGCGGTTTGGCGATCAGTGGAAGGTCGTCTACGACAGCCTTCTGGATAGCTCGCTCGAACGGTTCGCTCAGTACCAGATTGACCCCTCCCCCGCACCGTCACCGGACGCGATCCGTAGGGGAATTTCTACGGCAACCGTCTTTCGCGGATCGGCCAGAGTCGAAGAAAAGCCGTCACCCGGGCCGTTCGAGCTTGGGAGGCAGCCGTGAGGTTCGCACCAGCGCGCCCCGAGTCCCCCATCACTGCACGGGCCGCCTTGCGGCCACAGCACTGGCCTCTCTGACGAGCGCTCCAGCAGGCGCTGGTCTCCTCGCTCGGTCGTGAGAGGTCTCGCCCCTAGGGGGAGACACCGCTTGGTCGTCGCGCCCGGGTGCGAGACGCCGCGATCCGCTGGCGAGCGCTCGTCGGATCTCGTCGGCGCGGGAGGCCCCGGACCTCCGGCTATAGATAACGCCCACATTGGCGACGATGATGAGCTGGACCCGCGGGTTGACGGAGGGCCGCGGGGTTGTGGCGGCTCCTACAAGTTGGACGGTGGCTCGGGGGGAGTCGAATATAATCGCAACCACCCTTTCCCTGGAGTTAGACCCTTGGTACGTGGCTACGACATTGCTCATATTCGCTGTGTCGACGTTCTGGACTCGCATCAGTGGCACTCCGGTGACGCTTGTTAGCCGGTCCGCCACTGTCTGCGGAGGAGAGTTACGCGGGGCATCAAAGCTGCAGCCAGATAGGCATGCCAGGGTTGCATAGGCAGCCCATAAGCGCAGCCGACCGAGTATGTGTACAGGATTGCGAACGACGGAACGATAGCATCGGAAGCTCGTGACTAAGCCGCTCAAGGTGACCCTTTTGTGTGACTACTATCTGCCCGGCGAAAAGGCGGGCGGTCCAGTTCGGAGTATCGCGCATATGGTTGAGTGGCTAGGCGACGTGCTCGACGTGTCCATAATTACCCGCGATCGTGATCTTGGCGACCAACGCCCGTATAGTGGCGTTCCCGAGGACGGGTGGCTAAGCGTGGGCCGCGCTCGAGTCCGTTACCTACCTCGGCGACGTCATGTCCGCTTATTGGGTAACCTACTGCGGCTCAGACAGTATGACTTGCTTTATCTCAATAGCGTTTTTTCATCAAGGATGAGCATACTGCCACTTGCTCTGCGCCGCGTCGGCGCAGTCACGGTTCCGGTGGTGCTGAATCCTCGCGGTGAACTGTCGAGGGGCGCCCTGCAATTCAGCGCTGCGCGTAAGCGGGCGTACCTCATCAGCGCTAAGTGGCTCGGGCTTTACAGGGGCATCTTGTGGCATGTGGGAAATTCGGCAGAGGCAGCAGAAGTGCGCACCTTCGCTGGTGCGGACGCCCGGGTTGAAATAGCTCCAAACTTAGGACCAGTTGCGCTTCCCGCGCGACCCAACCGGCCAGAGCCGAAACGCTCCGGGCAGCTTCGGCTGGTCTTCGTGTCGCGCATATCTCCGAAGAAAAACCTACTTGGGGCTCTCGGCGCTCTCAAAGACCTACACGGAGAGGTGAGATTCGACATCTACGGCCCGATCGAGGACGCAGTGTATTGGCGGCGATGTCTTCAAGCTGCTCGGAGCCTGCCTCGGAACATCCAGACCCGGCATCGCGGTACGCTTTCCCACGAAGCCGTCGTGCCGACGCTCGCGCAGTACGACGCGTTGCTCTTTCCGACGTTTGGAGAGAACTTCGGGCACGTCATCGCAGAAGCCCTGCTTGGAGGATGTCCCGTAATCGTCAGCGATCGGACACCGTGGGCAGGGCTCGAAGCGGCGGGGGCGGGCTGGAACGTCTCGCTACGCCATCCCGAAAATCTACTGGCGGTGCTTACGAACTGCATGGCCATGGACAGTCAGGAGCACGCTCAATGGTCCGCCGGAGCACGGGTCCACGCTGAACGGGTGCTGAGAGACCCAGCGGCGGTGGGTTCCACCAAGAAGGTGTTTGCCAGAGCCCTGAGTATCACGTGAGACTACTGTTGCTAGCCCCTTCGAACGGGTTCGGGGGGGGCATCGAGCGCGCAGCCGACGCTATCACTGGCTCCTGGGAAGGGCCTGTCGATCGTGTTGACCTGTATGAGCCACACCGGGTAAGGAACGCACAAGGTAATCCCCTTGCGAAGGTCGACTTCGCCAGGCGAGCGTGCGGTGTAGCAGCCCGTCGCAGGCCTCAAATAGTGCTGGCCCTCCACCTCGGCCTCCTGCCTGTGGGGGAGCTGATAGCAAAACCGATCCGAGCGCGGACCGCTGGGGTAGGCCTGGGCCTCGAGGTGTGGGGTCCCATGACTCCCGGTAAACAACGCCGGGTCGACCGCTGCGGACGATTGATGGCCATCAGCACCTTCACCGCCGACTGGCTCGCTCGGCGTGCAGGAATAGATCGTTGCCGGATCGAGCTCCTCGCCTTGCCCTACGACCCTCGTCTGCGCGGGCATGTGCAGGAGGCTAGGACCGAGGCCCCGTCCCCAACTTTGATCACGGTGTCGCGCCTGGCGCCGGAACACCGCTACAAGGGGCACTTCAGCGTGGCAGAATCCATCGCCAAGCTCCGGGGCGACTTTCCGGACCTGAGATGGAACGTTGTCGGCTCGGGGAAAGATCTACCAGCCTTGCGGGCCCACTGCGACCGGCTAGGGATCACTGAATCAGTGAACTTCGCCGGCTCGGTCCCCGACGAGCACCTCGTCGAGCTTTACCGGGAGTCGTGGGTTCATGTGCTCCCAAGTGTCGCCGATCCAGAGGCTAACCCTCCAGTGGGTGAGGGATTCGGGTTGGTTTACGTTGAGGCTGCCCTCCATGGCGTGCCCTCCATCGCATCCATGAGTGGTGGAGGCGCGCTGGACTTCGTGAATGATGGAGTAACCGGACGGCTCGTGCCTCACCAGGAGCCGGAGGCCGTCGCTGCCACCATCGCTGAACTTTGCACTGATGCCGCCCAACGCCGAGCACTAGGGACCGCCGCCCGGCAGCGGGCAATGGAACGCCATAGCCCCGCCGCCTTCGCAGCCACCCTGAAAGAAGTTCTGCTGTGACCCTGGCGAGGGAGGGGCCTCCGAAGGCCATACCCACTCGAGTGCGAAGCGCGAACGGTAGTCCGTGACGGTGCGGTGGCTAGCCTAGGCGCCCTGCATCCACTCAATCTCTTCCTGAATGAACACCGGCGCCCTCGGTGGCGGCCAGCGAGCATCGCGATGGGAGCGGCACGGTGAAGGCCGTGATTCTCGCCGGGGGCTTGGGCTCGCGCCTCTCTGAAGAGACCGTGCTCCGGCCCAAGCCGATGGTTGATATAGGCGGGAAGCCGACCCTCTGGCACATTATGAAGATCTATGCGGCCCACGGCATTCAGGAGTTCGTGGTCTGCCTCGGCTATAAGGGGTATCTCATAAAGGAGTGGTTTGCCAACTACGCGCTGCACACCTCCCATGTGACGCTCAATCTCGACGACGGCTCGATGGACGTGCACCACTCAACGACCGAGCCGTGGACGGTGACGCTGGTGGACACCGGCGAGGACACCCAGACCGGGAGCCGCCTGAAACGCGTGCTCCCATACGTTGGTGACAAGGACTTCTGCTTCACCTATGGCGACGGCCTGGCCGATATCGACGTCGGGGCGCTGGTAGCGTTTCATCGTGAGCAGCGGGTACTTGCCACCGTGACTGCGGTGCAGCTGGCCGGTCGCTTCGGGGCCCTTGACTTCGATGAGGACACGCTTCGTGTGCTCGCCTTTCGGGAGAAGCCGCGCGGCGATGGCGCATGGATCAATGGCGGCTTTTTCGTCCTCTCACCGCAAATCGGGCGCTACATCGAAAGCGACCCGAGCGTGTGGGAGCAAGAGCCGCTCAACCGCCTGGCCGCCGATGCCCAGCTAGCCGCGTTTCGCCACTCGGGCTTCTGGATGGCGATGGATACGTTGCGCGATCGCAACGTGATGCAGGAGCTCTGGGACTCGGGACGCGCCCCCTGGACGGCATGGTCGTAGACCGCGGCTTCTGGCAAGGTCGGCGGGTCCTCGTCACGGGTCACACCGGATTCAAGGGGGCCTGGCTAAGTCTCTGGCTGCAGACCATGGGCGCGCGGATCACGGGCCTCGCGAACGGGATCCCAACATCGCCGTCACTGTACGAGCTGGCTCGAGTCGGAGAAGGCGTAAACGAGATCCGCGCCGACATCCGCGACGCCGGTGCCATTCGCGAAGCGTTACCTTGAGCCAGCCCGAGGTGGTCATCCACATGGCTGCCTAACCCTTCGTGCGCCGCTCCTTCCGCGACCCACGAGCTACCTACGAGACCAACGTGATGGGTACCGTGAATGTGCTCGAAGCAACGCGAAATACTGCAAGCGTGCGGGCGATCGTGAACGTGACCTCGGACAAGTGCTACGACAATCGAGGCCAGAACCGGCCGTTCGTCGAGGACGACCCCAAGGGCGGTCACGATCCCTACTCGAGCTCCAAGGGCTGCTCGGAGCTCGTCGCGGACGCCTACTTGCGGTCCTACCTTGCTCCCGACACCGACGGGGCCGCGCCTTGGCTGCGGCCGCGCGGGGAACGTCATTGGCGGGGGCAATTGGGGCGAGGATCGGCTGATTCCCGACATCATGCACGCAGCTCTCACAGGTGAGTCGATCTCGATTCGCAATCCCGACGCGACGCGACCCTGGCAACATGTCCTCAACCCGCTGAGCGGCCACCTCGAGCTCGCACAGGCGCTCGTCGCATCGGCCGAGCACCAGGGCGGCTGGAACTTCGGGCCGGCGGGGGATGACCTGCGGCCGGTTCGCTGGAGCGCCGACCGAATCAGCGAGCGCTGGGGGGCGAGCTGCGCGAGATCGACCCCGGGCGACACCCCCATGAGGCGCATTACCTGGCGCTCGACTCGACAAAGGCCGGCGACCGGCTCGGGTGGGTACCGGCCTGGGAGCTCGGCGCGGCGCTCGACTCTATTGTGGCTTGGTATATTTACTCGGCGCGAAGGTGGCGACATGCGTGAGGAAACGCTCGTCCAAATCCACTCGTTCGCGGAAGCCCACCGCAAGGTGTCCGCTCGATGATGTCGACCTGCCGCTTTTGCTCGGTGTCGCTGGAATTGGTTTTTGCCGACCTAGGGATGTCCCCGCTCGCCAACTCCTACCTCTCGCCCGAGCAAGCGATGGGAATGGAGCCTTTCTATCCACTGCGGGCGCTGGTCTGCGAGCGCTGCTTCCTGGTCCAGCTGGAGGAATTTGAGACTCCAGAGCGCATCTTCGGTGACTACCCCTACTTCTCGTCCTACTCGACCAGCTGGCTCGAGCACTCCCGTCACTACGTCGAAGCGATGGTCGAGCGGTTCCGCCTGGGCGAGTCGAGCCATGTCGTCGAACTGGCCTCCAACGACGGCTATCTGCTGCAGTTCTTCCACGAACGCCAAATTCCGGTGCTTGGCATCGAGCCAGCCGCCAACGTCGCCAAGGTTGCGCTTCAAAAAGGAATCCCCACGCTCGTCGAGTTCTTCGGGACGGAGACCGCGCATTCGCTAGCCGCCGAGTCCCGAGCCGACCTACTGATTGGTAACAACGTCCTGGCCCACGTCCCCGACCTCAACGACTTCGTGGGCGGCATGAAGGTTCTGCTTGAGGAGGGCGGTCAAATCACGATGGAGTTCCCCCATCTCATGCGCCTGGTCGAAGACAACCGGTGGGACACCATCTATCACGAGCATTTCTCCTACTTTTCGTTCACCACCGTGTCGAAGGTGTTCGCCGCCTGTGGGTTACGGCTGTTTGACGTCGAGGAGCTGCCGACGCACGGGGGTTCACTGCGGATCTACGGCTGCCACGCCGACGATCCGCGCCCGGACGAGCCTCGGACCGCGAACCTGGTGGAGCGCGAAGTTGCGGCCGGCTACTCGGACCCGCAGCTGTACACGAGCTATGGACACCGCGTCGCCGAGGAGAAGCGCGAGATCATGCAGTTCCTCATCGACCTCAAGCGCCAGGGCAAGCGGATCGTCGGCTACGGCGCACCGGCAAAGGGCAACACGCTGCTCAACTACTGCGGCGTCCGCACGGACTTTCTCGACTACACGTGCGACCTCAATCCACACAAGCAGGGCCAGCTCCTGCCTGGCACGCACATCCCGATCCGCTCGCCCGACGTGTTGCGCGGGGATAAACCCGACGTCGTGCTGATCCTGCCGTGGAACCTCAAGGACGAGATCATCGATCAGCTCTCGTTCATCCGGGAGTGGGGCGGCGTGTTCGCCGCTCGCGCCCCTGACCTGACGCTGTTTCGTTGAGGGTCGTGCCCACGCCGCTGCCTGGCGTTTACGTCATCGAACTCGACCTGCTCGGCGACGAGCGTGGCTGGTTTGCCCGCACCTACGACGAGGCCTTCTTCCGCTCTCACGGCCTCGAGCCCGTCGGTTTACAGTGCAACAGCTCATTCAGCGCCAGTTGCGACACGCTGCGGGGGCTGCATCTACAGGCAGAGCCCCACGGCGAGGCAAAGCTCGTGC
>JALZJN010000090.1 GCA_030859735.1 Actinomycetota bacterium | reverse complement strand
TTCGGGGGCCACGTTGTTGTCGGCGAGCGCGCACAGAATCGTCTTCATCTGAAACGGCGTCAGTCCCGGATGCTTGCCCAGGATCTTCGCCACCAGGCCCGCGATGTGCGGCGCCGCGAAGCTGTTGCCGGTGGCCTCGATGGTTGAGCCGTTGAGCCACGCCACTTCGACATCGATGCCGGGCGCTCCGAACTCGACAGGCGGAGCCGGGTTGTAGTGGAAGCGATACGGATCCTTTCCGTCGTGGGCTGCGACTGAGAACACCGACGAATACTGCGACGGATAGCTGGGCGACTGAATGTTGTTGACCGCGCTGACGAGCATCACGTTGTGAAAATAGGCCTCGTCCGCAATCTCGTGGAAAAGGCCGAAGTAGTCTTGCTTGCCCGTCGATAAGCTGAGGTTCACGACGTGCATGCCGTTATCAACCGCCCATCGCAGCCCGGCGGCGAATACCACACCCTTTCCCGTCAATCTCGTTCCGAGCACGCGTACGCTAAAGAGCTCACACTGAGGCGCTACTCGCTTGATGATTGCGGCACAAGCGGTGCCGTGTCCGAAGAGATCCTCGTGCGGGCCCTCGTCGGCTTTGACATAGTCCTCTGCGTCCGGATCGAACTCGAGTGCGACTCCCCCCGCCACCGACCCCACAGCAGGGTGGGAGCCGTCGATACCGCTGTCCACAACCGCGACCTTGACGCCTGCTCCGACGCTGTCGCCCCACGCCCAATCTTTGGAGAGGGGTGATGGGAGCGCAATGGATGTAGCGCGCTTCAGCGTCTCGGCGTCGAACTGCCACGACCACGCAGGCTTGCTCATCCCGGCCGGGCCCGCGCCCGCATGTAGGCGACGAGCTCGCCCACGAGCCGCGTCGCAGCGTGGCGTTCCTCGGGTCCCATACGCCCGAGGAAGTTGAAGTGCGCGGCGAGCTCTGCGAGCTGGGGGTTCGGACCGGAGCCTTCCCGAGCAACTCGCTCGAGCGCGGGGCCGAGATCACCGTCCGCCGTCTCGGCAACGGCGTCGAACAGAGCCCGCCCAAGATCCGAGAAGACACGCGAGTTCTCAATCGCCAGCGCTGCTTGATGAGCGAACAGAGCCAGCAGCTCCATGTCGTGGGTCCCCGATCCACCACCCGCACGGCGGTCCAGGACCTCGATGACACCCAGCATGGCGCGCTCGGTTTCGAGAGGCATGGCGAGGATCGCTCGCGGTACATAGCCGGTTGACTCGGCCACGTCGCGCGCAAAGCGCGGATCGCGCGTGACGTCTGCGATTTCTATCGGTTGTCCCGATGCCACGACCCATCCCGCGATGCCCTGGCCCACGGGGACGCGCATGCCGATGACGTCCTCCGCCCCGGCGCCCGAGGCGACATAGAAGGTGAGCTCCTCCTGAGCGTCATCGAGCAGTGCCAGGGAGCACGCGGCGGCTTCGAAGATGTCTTTCGCCGCTGCGGTGATCGAGCGCAGCAGCTCTTCATGTCCGGCCGGCGCCAGCGCAGGGCCGAGGTCGGTGGCCGTGCGGGCGATCTCACGAAGTACCTCGAAGGAACGATCTTCACTCACGATTCGACCTCGGTCTCTTTTTCGCTCAGGGTGGGCCTATAGGAAGGATGGGTCCGGGCGAGGCGGCCGGCGATGCCTCCGGACAGGGCGCTCGACACGCCTGGTACGCGACGCACTGCTTCGAGGAACTCCCGGCCCGAGATGCGATAGACGAGCGAGTCTGTGGTCGCTCGCACGGTGGCCGTACGCGGGATCTTCTCGATAAGCCCGATCTCTCCCGCGTACTCGCCTGCGCCCAGATCGCGTATCTTCTCTTGCTGCGCTCCGGTTTCACCGGACGAAAGGACCTCCATGGCTCCCGAGCGTATGACGAAGAAGTCATCGGCGTCATCCCCCTCCCGGATCAAGATGTCCCCCGCAAAGGCGGGTTCCTCGGAGACGGTGGCAGACAATCTCTCCAATGACTGCCTGGGCATGCCTTCGAAGATGGCTAGTCGGGACAGCAACTCGACCCGGGGCGCCAGCTCACGACGACGACGGTCGGTCGCCCGATCGATGGCGAACAGCTTCGGAACACACAAGAGGGTCAGGCCCACGAGAATTCCGCCCGCCACCAGAAGGGACACCCTCAACCCGAAGCCCTCGATGAGAAGGGGAGCGAGGGCCGCGCCGATCACCGTCGCAACCACGGCTACTGAATCGAGGATGCCGAACACACGCGCCATTACCGACTGGTGAACGGCCCTCTGCATCAGAGTGGTCGCAAGCACGTCGACGAAGATGAAACTGCCGCCCTCAATGGCCACGAGCAGATAGGCGACCGCCGGGCTGGTCGTGAAGGGAAGCACCAGGAAGGGGGCAGCCGATACCAGGCTCCCGGCTGTGAGGACAATTGCGGGCCGCGGGTAGTCGACGGCCCTGTTTGCCAGTCCTGCGGCGAGCACGCCCCCCGCGCCGAGTGCCGCATAGAGAAACCCGACGCCCTCGGCGCCGGTGCCCAGCAGGTTCTCCGATACGAGTGGGTAGAGGACCCCTTCCAGTCCGTAGATGAAGGTAGCCACAAGCGTCAGAGCGATCAGCAGCATGATCGTGGTCGATGAGGTAATGGCGCGCACGCCCTCTGCAAACTGGCGATGAAGAGGAACGACCTCGGGGGCCTGTTCGTCCTCGACGCGCGGGAGAGTCGAGACTCCGGCGAGCATTAGAGCCGAAACCATGAAGGTGGCAGAGTTGACGACGAAGGCGGCCACCGGCGAGGC
>JALZJN010000087.1 GCA_030859735.1 Actinomycetota bacterium | reverse complement strand
CGTCACCCGCCTCGTCGACGGTGAAGGCGACCTCGGCGCCCTCGCTGCGTCCGATCCAGTTGCGCTGCAACGTCAGCACGCGATCCGGCCAGGTCGTCTCCAACTCGGCCATGTCATCCAGCAGGCGTTGCGCGAACTCGGTGATCGCCAGGAACCACTGGGTCAGCGACTTCTTGGTGACCTCGGAGTCGCAGCGGTCGCAACGTCCGTCGCTGACCTGCTCGTTGGCCAGGACCGTCTGGTCGTTGGGGCACCAGTTGACCAGCGCGTCCTTGCGGTAGGCCCACCCGGCCTCGAACAGCTGCAGGAACAGCCACTGGGTCCACTTGTAGTACTCGGGATCGGAGGTGTGCAGGCGCCGTGACCAGTCCCAGGCGAAGCCCAGCCGACGCATGGTCGCCGCGTGGGTCTCGATGTTGGCGTAGGTCCAGGCCCTGGGGTCGACGCCGCGCTGGATGGCCGCGTTCTCGGCGGGCAGCCCGAACGAGTCCCAGCCAATCGGGTTCATCACCTCGAAGCCGCGAAGCCGCGCGTAGCGGGCGACCGCGTCGGCCAGCGAGAAGGCCTCTACGTGGCCCATGTGGATGTCGCCGGACGGGTACGGGAACATGTGCAGCGCGTAGTAGGGCGGTTTCGGGCTGGAGTCGTCGGCGACGAACACCGCGGCATCCGCCCATGCTTGCTGCCATCGCCGCTCGATCTCGCTTGGGTTGTAGCCCGTTGCCACGACGTTCGTCCCTCCTTGAGGCCCTGCGCGACCAGTGTAATCAGGCGTGTCATCGGGCCTCCGCCCGGCGGCTGGGCTTGGAGAGATGGCGGGGGCGTGCGCTATCGTGGCCGACGTCATACCCGGGGCTATAGCTCAGTTGGTAGAGCGCTTCCATGGCATGGAAGAGGTCAGGGGTTCGATTCCCCTTAGCTCCACCGAGCCGACCAGGGTGCGAACCGTGTCCTCTCCTCCGGTGAATGGCACCCGGGAGGTGGGGAGGACACGGTCGCGCCCGTCGGCGCGGACTTCGTGAACAAGGGCCTGGAGCAGGGTCTTGCGTTCGCGGTCGCTGCCTCCCTGGATCGCGGCCAGCACCTGTCGGCGTGTGTTGTTGATCTGTTGTGCGGTCGGCGGGCGCACGTCGTCGCCGTCGATGGCTTCGGCGAGTTTGGCGCGTCGGTCGCGTAGTTCGGCGATCTTGGTGCCGAGGGTGCGGACGCGTTCGCCACATTGGGCTTCGGGCAGGCTGCCGGCTTCGAAGGCCAGGAGGTAGCGCTCGATGGCCTGCTCGGCCTTGGTGAGCTCCGCATCGACTGCGGTGATCTCGCCTTGCTGGCGTTCGCGGTCGACCTGCTGCCGAGCGGCGGCGTCCCCGGCGACGCGGTCGAGCAGGTCGTGAGGCGCGTAGGTCTCCACCAGCGCGTCGAGGACGGCGTCATCGAGTTCCTTGGCGGGGAGCCGTTCGGAGTTGCAGCCCTCGGGGCCGTAGCGGTGGCGGGAGAAGCAGGTGTAGTAGCTGTACCGCCAGCGGCGACGAGCTCGTCGTTCTCGTCGATGTAGGCGTCGATCAGGATGAACTCGGGCAGAGCGAGCAGCAGCTCGCTCCACCCCTGGACAGGGGTAGGTTGGGACACGCGTACGGCCTCGGTCACTCGGTGGGTAGACGCCTCGAGCATCGAGGCCGTACGTGTCCTCACCAAGCATCCGCGACCGGGTCACCCACTACCGAGGGGAAGACCCGGCAGTATCCTCTGGATGTGGGTAGCCCGATCAGCGTCTCGGCGATCTTCGTTCCCTACCTCATCACCCACCGGGTGGTCTTTTCGAGGGTGAATGCGGCTGCTGCCGGGCAATGAGGACGAAGGACGTCCCCACCACGATGGCTACCGTTCGAGGCACACTCCACTTCGATCGGCGACCTCCGATCTTCGCCAGACAGGGACCTCGAAATCCGCAGTAGAGCGGCCTCGAAATCCTCAAACTTGTTGCAACCCGCCGCAGCGTCAGTCGGCCATCGACAGGGCGAAGGTGTTGCCCTCACTGTCTTTGAACCAGGCGGCCTTCTGCCCGTCGGGCGTGGTGATCACACCGTCGACAGTGGCCCCCATTTCGCCAAAGTCGACGTGCTCGAATGCCACGCCGTTGGACCGCAGAAAGGCGACGACCTCATCGAAGTTCTCCAGACTGAATCCGGCTGCGGTCGCCTGGTTGGTTCCGGCGAGCTCAGACTGATAGACGAGGAACTCGACTCCTCCCGCTTCGTACCGGAGGTCGCCGAAGGGGCTGGTCGAGACGGGCTCGAGCCCGAGCTTCTCGGAGTACCAACTTCGAGCTCGTTCGATGTCGGATGCGGGCAGCACGGCCTGTATCGGAATGTTCGCAATCACAGCAAGACCTCCTCGGTCCTAACGCTCTTGAGGATCTCGACGGTCCTCGGGTTCAGGGTTTCCACGATCCCGATCCGTGCCTCACCAGCTGTTTGAGGGTAACAGCGGAAGCTGCAGATGTCGGTTCCTTTCCCACTGAGGTGGGTCACGCCGCTAAAGACGGTGTTCAACAGGTAGGTGACACACAGTCAGCCTCGGCGGAGATCGCCTAGACAACACCGCGTTCGACGCAATGTTGATAGTGCGCAGCGACGGCCGGCGACTGCTCCTTTGGGTTGAGGCGAAGTACACGGAGCGGTTCAGCGCCAAGCGTCATCGCAAGCCTGGGTACGGCCGGGTAACTGGCCGGGACGGCTTGGGGTTCAAGTCTGGTGCCGCCGACATCGCTGAGGCTGCAGCAACAAACCAGCTCTGGCGCAACCTCATGCTGGCCCAGGAAAGTGTGAGCCACGACATCGACGAAGCCGCAGTCGTGGTACTCACCGCGGCCAACGACGCACACGCCACCCGAGCCGTCGCCGGGACAACAGCATTGCTTCGGGAACCTGAGAAGCACCTGACCCACGTGTTGCTTGAGGACCTCATACGTGTTGCAAGGACCCAGAC